>CACZCM010000059.1:2648-15036 GCA_902779615.1 uncultured Ruminococcus sp.
CTCTTAAGGGGTGAATTTCAAAACAGTCCAGTGGACTGTTTTGAAAGAGGGGACATTCTGGCAGAGAATGTCCCCTAAAAAGAAGTGTTGTTCAAAAATTATTTACTCGTTCAAAAGCCGTGTTATAATTCCCATGGCTTTTGAATGAGTAAAATTATTGTATAAATACGCATTTAAGGTGACGTTTCGGCAAAAACGTCACCTCTTCTCAATACGCACTGTTTGTTTTATAACCGCAGAGGGGAATGTCCCCCGGATCTATAGGCGGCGGGTTCCATCCCCACGTTCAGTAGGGGTATAAATCCCCTACTGAACACACAAAGCCTTTGGCTTTGTCTCTGCTTGTTTAAAGCAGAGCTTTTAAACAAAAGGTTCAAGATGCGCAGATAACTATCGCTGTAAACAAAGCCCGCCGGGATCTGCACTTATGCACACGCCTGTCCATCTGTCGGTTTTGGATAAAAACGCAGAATTCACTGCAGCGCCTCAAGCATTTTCTGCGGATTCTCGGCTGCCCGCACTCGTTTGTACACCTTTTCGATGATACCGTTTTCATCTATAAGGTACGTAGTCCTGACAACTCCCATAGATACTTTGCCGTACATCTTCTTCTCCTGCCAAACATCATACGATTTGATGGCTTGAAGCTCTGTATCCGCAAGCAGCGTAAACGGCAAGTCGTATTTTTCGGAAAACTTCAGATGCGATGCAGAGGAATCCTTGCTTATTCCGACAACCTCCGCCCCTTTTTCGAGAAATTGAGGGTACAGCTCCCCAAATCCACATGCCTGCTTTGTGCAGCCCGATGTGTTGTCACGGGAATAAAAATACAATATTAGCTTCTTTCCTCTGTAATCCGAAAGCTTATGAAGGTCGCCGTTTTTGTCGGGAAGTTCAAAATCCGGAGCTTTTACGCCTGCTTCCAACATATCATTCACCTCATTGTGTGTTATTCTGCTTCGCTGCCGTCGGCTTGTGTATCTCTACCGAACCCGATATTTGCAACGATGCCGTTCTGTACATATAGATACATATATTTGTCACCGATATAGTATCTGTGCTCGTCGTCCTCAACAGCTGCGGCAGCTCCGTAAATTGCGGCAGCGCGATCAAGCGTCATTCCAACGTGAACGCCTTTGTTCGTCGATATAGCATCGTCAAAGATCTCCATACCCGACGCAAAGTAACTTGTCCCGTCATCGCTCGGGACAGCTTCGACGGCAAAATGCTCAAAGCTGTAGATCTTTATATCGAACTCCGAATTATCCGGATTCGGTATGCTGTAGATATGGAGCGGCTGTTCATTCATCGCCGCCATCATTTCGTTTACATCGGTTCCGTAGGTGATCTCGGTGCTGCCGTATGTCAAAATGAGATCGTCCTCTGTGAACTCGCCTTCATTTGGGATCTCAATATCGGACGATTTGTCGGTATCGGTTTCGTCATCAGCCGAGGAAGTACCGCTCTCACGGGAGTCGGTATCCGCTGCGGAAGACTCGGCTTGCGAGCTGTTTGAGTGTTCGCATCCGTCGTTGTCGGAGATATCCTCGCCTTCCGGGTCTTCGTCCTCCGTCGTGTAGTAGTAGTAGGTAATTGTTGTTTTGGGCTTCGACGAATTCGACTGGGCTTTTGAGGAGTTTGTCTTTTCGTCGGCGCTGACCGACACATCACTCGAAACGTTCTCCGAGTCAGCGGCAGAGCTTGACGGGGCGCTTTCGGCGGAGGATACAGACGAAACCGCCGAGGGATCGGAATCTTCCTTCTCGGAAGCACTTGATACGAACGTCTCTGAATCAATCTCGGCAGAAGGAGAGCTCCTGGCATGTTTGCTTACGTATTTTTCTTCTCCGTAGCCGCTCGAATTGCCGTCATCATCTTTGCCGCAAGCCGAAAGCATGGTCAAAGACAGCACACACAACAATACAACTGTTAATATATTTCTCATAAAGCAATACCCATAACCTTCCTGTGAAGTGCGCAGGAGTTCGTGCCTTTAACAGCGCCCTCCGCCTGCGTTAAGTCATGCCTTCGCGGCATAGTCTTGAATACAGCTGCCATGATCGGAAAAGCGATCTTTACTCAATTTATAATAAACTACCCTATTTTATTGATATCCAATCTAATTATACCATATTAAAATTCATTATCAAGTGTTCCTTTATTACAATTTTATTAATTTTATGCGTTTAAATAATAAAACAAATTACAAAAAGACCGACCCGGGCAGGATCGGTCAATCATTTTAATCGGGAACTTTTATTTTCATTATTCCGTTTTTATCGATATGCAGCTGCATATTTTGAATATACTTTTTGTAGAAATTCTGCTTTTCGGCTTCGGAAATGTCCATTCTGAGCGACTGAAATATATCGTCAAGCATTTCTCGGGTATTGATATCGACAATATCCTTTACTCTCGAAACAAGCTCGCTGTGAAGCACCGCCATCTTGAAATTCTTGATATTTCCGGTACAGAAATCATCGATCGCACAGTAATATGTGCCGTTGTCAATCAGGGCATTTTTGATATCGGGACCGCACTTTGAGTATTCGATCATAACGAGAAACTTTGCCAGAGGAAGCGATGAGATGAGCGCCCAGAAATCCGAATCGCTTGAACACAAAATAAATGACGTGATATTATCTCTGTAGAATGACGCCGATACATCTGCGCACATTTTCATATCGACGAGGGATTTGTTTTCTTTTATGCGGTCGACCATAATATGCTCCACGGGAATATTGGTTATCTTGCCCAAAAATGCCCATGCTTTGGTGGTATGCGAATCATCGTAGAGAATGATCTTATTGATGTGTTCGATCTCATTGCTGTCTAGCTGAGTCAGCACCGAAGCCAGCTTGTATGCGTCGGAATTCTCACAGTCAACAACAATGACGGTAGATTTATTATCGTGAATAAAATCATAAATATTTGTTTTAACAGTTTCGCTTGCATCTTTTACTTTTGAAATATCTTTAAATTCATCATCATATTGGCGATATAGTATCTTCATGAATTTTTCATCGTTAAGAAGTATATTTCCTTCATCTATGGGATGCCAATTGATATAGCGGGTAAACGGATAATACAGGCGCATATTTGAGAACTTCTTTGATTCCGATCGTACAGATTCACTCAGCTGCCCTTTTGGCATTATGAATAGGGATTTGATGTAGTCCCATTTTACCCACTCGGGAAACAGATCTTTTACAAGCGAGATCTTCTGAGAGATCAGCATATTGATATCCATAATATAGCGTTCGACACGGCAGTTTGCTTTTATGATATATATTCCGCACCGTTCAAGCGTCCTGACGTCGTCGCTGTATATATCCATTCTGTCAAGATTCAGCATATTGAATCTGATATTATTGTCGGTCGAAGTATAGTTGAGCATTAAATTGGATCTGATATTACACAGCGCTCTGATTATAACTGCGTCGGTATTATTTTTGAGTTCGTCAAAAAATTCCTTTTTATCGGGATTATTATCAACAAGAAAATTCATTTTTGTGCCTATCAGGAACGCCACTGTCAGCGACACTCCCTTCTGGACAGACTGATAAAGCTTGCTGTCATCTAAGACTTTATCCATTTTACGGTCAGCTCCTTTCAATATTTTTGTGATCAGATCCGCATTACCCGAGCGGACATGGTGTTTTGACTGCTTAATTATCGATGTCGGCAGGATCTCTCCAAGCCTTTTCAAAATTTCGCCTACACTGCGGAGCGTTGGTCAACAGCCGAAAAAACGATATTTCAGTCACAGATCACACTGCGGGATCATAATATGATTCGTAATGTTTATTATATCACACATTGGCTTCCATTGCAACAGTATAAATCCAAAATTCAATTTTAATTCATCTATTTTTATGTATATTGCACAATGTCGAAAAGAATGTCAGCCCTATCGGGAAGATGCAGAATGTAAATTTTTGCCGAAATTGAAATAAAAGCTCAAATAATTATTGAAAAAAGGTTTCGATTATGGTAAAATGTATGTACGAAGCACTTTGCGGTATGCAGGCTGTGTCACCTTTCGGTGTATTTCCCTGCTCCCTTGCTGAAAGGAATGATACACGATGATCTATATTACGGGAGATACACACGGAGATTACGACGATTTTCTCTTCAGAATGCGGCAAACGAACATTTCACGAGGTGACACTGTCATTGTTTGCGGAGATTTTGGGTTTGTCTGGAACACGCCGTACGAGAGAAATGTGCTGGGGTGGCTCGCCAACGAACCGTACACAATACTTTTTATTGACGGAAACCATGAGGATTTCGATTTGCTTGCAACTTATCCCGTCATAAAATGGCGGGGCGGAAATGTTCACAGGATCGCACCGAATATTTTTCACCTTATGAGAGGTCAGAGATTCACAATAGAGGGCAAAACCTTCTTTACATTTGGCGGCGCATACTCTATCGACAAGCAGTATCGCGAAGAAGGAAAGACATGGTGGCCGCAGGAGCTGCCGTCCTCGGAGGAATACGCCATCGCCACTCAGACACTACAGCAAACGGACTTCACGGTAGACTATGTATTGACTCACACTATCCCGACATTTGCCATTCGGCAAATAGGCGTTGCTCCCGACGAGCACGACGCAGAGCTAACGGGCTTTTTGGAGTGGCTATACGGAAAGCTACAATACAAGCGCTGGTTTGCCGGACATTTTCACGTCAACAAAATCGTTCAGAACAAGATACAGATACTGCATGAGCAGATCGTTGTATTGAGATGATAAGATAATACTATACTATAAATGAGCAAATTTGAATTCGTTCGTTATTTTGCACAAATATTGATTTACCCCTCCGTCAAGAAGTGCTCACTTCGTTAGCACCTCTTGACACCGTCTCCGCTGCCGCATCGGTCGGCGCTTCGTCTTCGACGAGGTCTCCCCCGGAGACCCGCGCCCTATAGGGGAGGCTGTGAAAACACCTGATTTTTTTTTGCAAGCCTCCCATTTAGGGGAGGTGGATCGCGTAACGACTGTAGGAGTTACGCGAGACGGAGGGGTTAATAAAAATTTTGTGCATTTTACTTTTTTGCTCATTTATAGTACTATACTATATGCGAAAAGCAGCCGATCGGCTGCTTTTTTTGTTTGCTGATATCTGTGTCTTTGCAGGGAAGCTGTCCACACAGCCTGTAAGCTTTTTGAAAAATCCCCGGCGAAAACCATAGGTCATGAAATAAATGAGTTTATGACTTCATTTACACAGCGGTAGAGATGAGGCTTCAGCTGTTCGAAGGCAACCGGCTCGGAATGAAGGATAGATGAGTAGCACGTTGAATTTACAAGCTCCACGATCATATAGAGCATTATTTCGGGATCGTGCAGCGTTCCGGGTGCATCGGCAATTATCCTATCGTATATGTCGGAGAAACTGTATTCATTGCGGTGAGCTTTTTCCGGTTCAACAGAGGTCTTAAAAACACCCCAGCTTAGGTTCTTCGAGATAAAAACGAGAAGAGGCTTGTTTTTTTCGAGCTGAGATAAAATACTGTCGATAATAAAAACAATACGCTCGCTGAATGTCAGCTCGTTCTTACAGACCTCCAGCTCCGCCATCGCATTTTCGAATAGCCTTGAGGAGTGATGTACCACAAGGCGGTTTCTCAGGTCATATTTGTCTTTAAAGTAAAGATAGAACGTGCCTTTGGCTACGCCTGCTTTTTTTGTTATATCGGATACGGAGGTCTTGCTTACGCCGTTTTCGATAAAAAGATGATAGGCAGTTTTAAGCAGCGAATCTTCCTTTTCTTTTTTATTGTTGTCAAGCTTTCCCATAGAACACGCCACTTTCGAATTAATGATAAAAGTAAACACATATACAGAAGTGTTGTTATTTTCATTATAAATCAAATCAATAATGATTGTCAATATAAAAAAATACACAAAACGGCAAAATGACCTATGGTCACTTTTGTGCATTGAACCAAAAATGACTAAAAGTCATTTTAATGATTGACTGGTAGTCATTTTAATGTTATACTTCTAATAGTATATTAAAAGGGACTAAGACGCAGCCGAAAGGCGGGTCTGACAGCCTCACAGCATCAAAACGATCAAGGAGATGAAAATATATGGAGAAAATAGGAAGGAGTATCGTCAAGCTTAGAATACCGATATTGATCCTGGCACTTGTTCTTGTTGTGCCTTCGTTTCTGAGCTTTATCCACACAAGAGTCAATTATGATATCCTGTCGTATCTTCCCAAGGATATTGACACGATGGAGGGGCAGGACATAATGCTCGACGAATTCGGCAAAGGCGGATTCGCATTTGTGATACTCGAAGGCATGGAAGACAGCGATGTGACGTCGCTAAAAAAGCAGTTTGAAGAAATCGACGTGGTGGAAAATGTTCTATGGATCGATTCACTTGCAGACGGCAGGATACCGAGAGAGGCGCTGCCTGATGATGTCTACAAGATATTTAACGCCGAAAACTCGACGATGATGGCGGTTTTCTTCAACACGACCTCGTCGGATGACGACGCTCTCGACGCTGTTGTCAAAATGAGAGAGCTTGCGGGAAAGCAGTGCTTCATCAGCGGAATGACCGCAGTTGTTGAGGATATCAAGGAGCTGACCATGAGCGAGATGGCGATGTATGTTGTCATTGCCGTTATCCTGAATCTGCTGGTTCTGAGCGTCACGATGGATTCGTTCCTTATCCCTGTGTTTTTCCTGATGAGCGTAGGCTTGGCGATCGTATATAATCTCGGAACAAACTTCCTTCAGGGCGAGATATCGTTCATCACGCTGGCGCTTGTTGCGGTGCTGCAGCTTGCAGTTACGATGGACTACTCGATCTTCTTGTGGGAAAGCTACAAGGAGCACAAAAAGCTCTATCCGAACGACAACAAAAGGGCAATGGCAGAGGCGATCGGCAAAACGTTCGTATCGGTCGTATCAAGCTCCGTCACGACAGTCGCAGGTTTTTTGGCGCTGTGTTTCATGACATTTACGCTCGGCGTCGACCTTGGAATTGTCATGGCGAAGGGCGTAATAATAGGCGTTATCTGCTGCGTTACGATCCTGCCGTCAATTATCCTGATCTTCGACAAGCCGCTGACGAAAACGATGCATAAAGATATCATGCCCTCATTCGATAGAGCGTCTTCGTGGATAATAAAACACCACGAGGTATTTGCGGTATTGTTCCTTGCTTTGCTGATACCTGCAGTTTACGGCGAAACTCACACAAGCGTGTATTACAATCTGACCTCTACCCTGCCGGAGTCGCTCAACAGCGTTACGGCAAGCGCAAAGCTGGAGGAGGACTACGATATGTCGACCCAGCACATATTGCTTGTGAACTCCGAAATGCCGCAGCAGGACGCTGAAGCGATGATAGGCAAAATGAAGCAGGTCGACGGCGTAACGTCTGCGATCAGCTTTGACACGCTGATCGGATCTTCGATCCCCCGAGAGGTGATCCCCGAATCCGTATCCGAGATCATGAAGAGCGGCAAATGGCAGATGATGCTCTTAGGCTCGGAATACGAGGTGGCATCGCCCGAGATAAACGAACAGATCACGGAGCTTACGAATATACTTAAGGAATATGACAGCGAAGGAATGCTGATCGGTGAATCTGCCGCAACGAAGGATCTTATCGAGATAACTGACAATGACTTCAAGATAGTAAACATCATGTCGATAGCCTTTGTTTTCATTATAATACTGGTTGCGCTCAAATCGATATCACTGCCGATCATTCTTGTTTCGGTCATTGAGTTTGCGGTACTGATAAACATGGGCATTTCGTGCTACACTCACACAACGGTGCCGTTTATCGCGTCTGTTGTCATCGGCACGATACAGCTTGGCGCAACGGTCGACTACGCAATACTGATGACCACGAGATATAAAGCGGAGCGAATTGCCGGGCTGAATAAAAACGACGCCGTATCGACTGCGCTTAAAACCTCGATAAAATCGATCATCGTCAGCGCATTGGGATTCTTTGCGGCGACCTTCGGAGTGGGAGTATATTCAAGCGTAGATATGATCTCGCAGCTGTGCACGCTTTTGTCGCGCGGCGCAATAGTCAGTATGTTTGTTGTAAACCTTGTTCTTCCTGCGATGCTGATGCTCTTTGACAGAGTGATAATCGCAACAACACTTGATCTCAGACATCTTCGAAAAAGTAAACAAACGCCCGGGTCGCTTTTGAACAAAGCGAATAAGGCGACGGCATAAAGGAGCGGTATATATGAAAAAGTACGGTAAGATAGCTGCAGCTCTGCTGGCAGTCATGATCTCGGCAAGCGCTACGGGAATGTACGCAATGGCAAACAAGAGCAGCGATCCTGCAAACGCTGACGATAACAGCGATAAGAAGCCGAACAAAGAGGAAGCAGCGGTTCGGAGCACGTCCGACGGAAACGTTGAAAAAAGCGAAACTGTGTATGTTATTACGGACGCAAACGGCAAAAAGACGAAAACTATCGTCAGCGACTGGCTGAAAAACGGCAGCGGCAGCGCCGAGATAGACGACATCTCGGATCTCGGCGATATCGAGGACCTCAAGCTTGGCGGCGGCTACAAGGCAGACGGATCGGACATATCGTGGTCTGCAAACGGCGGCGATATCTACTACAAGGGCTACAGTGAAAAGGATCTCCCGGTGGATATAAAGATAAGCTACACGCTTGACGGAAAGAGCATCTCGCCCGAGGAGCTTTTGGGCAAGAGCGGCAAGGTCACAGTGCGATACGATTATATAAATAACGCAAAGCAGACGGTCGAGATCAACGGAAAAAAGACGGAGATGTACACTCCGTTTATGATGGCGACAGGCGTTATGCTTGACGGCGAAAAATTTTCTAACGTCAGCGTAACAAACGGCAAGGTCTTATCGGACGGCAGCAGAACTATCGTTATCGGCTGCGCGCTTCCGGGACTGACAAAGAGCCTCGATCTTGATAAAGACATTGATGTCGAGATACCCGAATACTTTGAGTTCACGGCGGACGTTGTTGATTTCGAGATGAATACAACGATCACATCGGGAACGAGCAATCTTTTCTCGGATATCGATATCGACAGCAACGACAAGCTTTCGCAGCTTCAAAGCAAGCTTGACGAACTGACCGACGCTTCCGAAAAGCTCAGCAGCGGAACGGGTGAACTTTGCAGGGGACTTGACACTCTTCAAGGCTCTGTCCCTGAGCTTACAAGCGGCGTTGACGCCCTGGTATCGGGCGACTCGCAGCTTGACATCGGTATATCTGCGCTTGCCGGCTCCACCCCTCAGCTGGTCAGCGGTACTGCTGCACTCGACAGTGGAGCCGGGGAGCTTTCAACAGGAATAACCTCCGCGAAGAAAGGCTCCGATACGATCCTGGAAGGCTTCACGGCAGCTGCTCAGGGAATGACGGAACTGACAAACGGCGCTTCTTCCCTATCGAACGGACTAAAAACAGCCGACGACGGCGCAAAGGCTGTAAACAGCGGAGCAAAGGAGCTTTCCGACGGCGCACATAAGCTTTCCGACGGCGCACAACAGATCTACAGCGGCGCAAAAACTCTTTCCGAAGGAACAAAAACGCTTGATGACAGCGCAGCAGCACTCAACAACGGCGCAAACACGCTTTCCGAAGGCATTTCGGCCGCAAAGCAGGGCGGCGATAAACTCTCCAACGGCATATCCTCCGCCAAAAACGGCGCAGACTCACTCGCTGAGGGCGCTGCATCGGCAAAAGACGGAGCACACGCCTTGGCTGACGGCGCAGCGGCAGCAAAGACAGGAGCGGACTCTCTCGCAGAGGGTATCTCGTCTGCAAAGGAAGGCGCAGACGCTCTGACGGAAGGCGCAGCCTCCGCAAAGGAAGGCGGCAGCGCTCTTGCAGAAGGCATCACCTCCGCAAAAGACGGGGCGGCAGCGCTTGCCGACGGCACTTCGACCGCAAAAACGGGCGCCGAAACGCTAGCAGAGGGCATCTCATCTGCAAAAACAGGCGCAGCCCGGCTTAACGAGGGCGCAGCTTCCGCCAAGTCGGGAGCACAGACGCTTTCAGATGGCATCACTTCTGCAAAAAAAGGCGCAGAGTCGCTTTCGGGCGGTATCTCGGCGGCTAAGGAAGGCGCCGAAACACTTTCTGACGGCATATCGACCGCAAAATCGGGAACGAAAGCTCTCTCGGACGGGATCTCGTCCGCAAAGTCGGGCGCTGATGAGCTTGCAGCCGGAACTGCCTCCGCAAAAACGGGAGCGAAATCGCTTTCGGACGGTATCGACAAAGCAGGCAGCGGTGCAAAAGCCCTTTCGGAGGGGATCGACCAAGCAGGCAGCGGTCTTGATACGATCATCGCAGGCGCACAGCAGGGTGCGCAGAAACTTGACGATATGACAGACGGTATCAATGCGGCCGCAGACTCTCTTGATGAAACTATCGGCGGGAACTCGCAGGTTCTCGCAGGACTTCAGGCAATGCAGGCTCAGTATTCCCCAGACAGCGAGGAGTACGGACAGCTTGAAGCGATGATCTCGGCTCTCCGACAAACTATCGCAGGTCAGCAGCAGATCTCAGCGGGACTAAAGGAAAATGCTCAATCGGCAGACAACGATATGGCGCAGCTGACTGGCGGACTGTCGCAACTTAGCGCCGCATTCAACGGTGACGGCACTGCGGAAAACCCGGGACTCAAAGCGGGCGCCGCTGCACTGAACAGCGCATTTGAAGGAACTGATGAACAGCCCGGTCTGAAAAACGGCGCGCACACGCTTTCAAACGGACTCGATCAGCTCGACGGCGGCGCTGCAAGCCTTTCGGAAGGAATTACGGCACTTGACGAAGGCGCAAAGGCTGCAGTCGGCGGAATGGATCGTCTGGATTCGGGAGCAAAAAACCTGGTCGGCGGAATGACCGAGCTTGGCGAAGGCGCAGACTCACTGACCAACGGAATGAATAAACTGGAAGTCGGCTCGGCTTCGCTTGTAAACGGACTTAACACGCTGGCAACAGGGACAGGAGAATTAACGAACGGACTCACTCGGCTTGATACCGGAGCAGCTTCGCTGGCATCGGGGATCGGCTCGATCGACAGCGGCGCAAGCGATCTTCTCGGCGGTCTTATCAAGCTTGACACGGGTGCGGCTTCGCTTACCGGCGGACTTGATAAGCTCCATACCGGATCATCGGCGCTCACCTCGGGTCTTGATAAGCTGAACTCCGGCGCAGTTTCGCTTGGCGGCGGCATCAACAAGCTTGCAAACGGCTCTGTATCGCTTGCGGGCGGACTCGATCAGCTTACCGGCGGCGCACAAACGCTTTCCGGCGGTATGGCTCAGCTCGATACGGGCGCAGTTTCGCTGACAGACGGACTCACCAAGCTTAACGCAGGTGCGTCTGCGCTTTCCGACGGAACCGGAAAGCTCGTTGACGGAACGGCAGCGCTGAACAACGGCGCGCAAACGCTCACAGACGGCACACACACGCTGGCTGATTCGAGCGTGAAGCTCTCGGAAGGCACAGATGCTCTCTCTGACGGAACACAGACTCTGTCGCAGGGGATCACTGCTGCATCAGACGGCAGCGCTGCCCTTCTGAAAGGCGCAAACGCTCTTGGCAGCGGGATCTCAAAACTTTCCGACGGTGAAAACGAACTTAACACGGGGCTTGGAAAGCTTGAAAAGGGCAGCTCCGATCTGAAATCGGGAACATCAACGCTTTACAGCTCATCACAGACTCTCGACAGCGGAGCACAATCGCTCAAAAACGGCAGTTCATCGCTTTACAGCGGTCTTGTATCTCTTCAGTCGGGCGCAGGAAAACTGACTGACGGCGTCAACAAGCTTGCAGACGGCTCGAAAGAGCTTGACACGGGCATGAAGAAGTTTAAAAAGGAAGGCATCGACAAGATCCTTTCGGCGTATAACGATGACATCGATCCGCTGTTTGACAGAATACAGAAGCTGACAGAGCTTGGCAGCAGCTACAACAACTTCTCCGGCGCAGCTAAAGGCATGGACTCCGAGGTAAAGTTTATTTATGAAACGCAGGCGATCAAAAAGTAAGAAACGGTGACCGTGAGGACACGATCGAAAAGTTAAGGAACCACTGATTAAATCACATCATGTTCTTCATGAAAGTAACAATCGTACCCATTCTCCACAAAAGATGGGTACGATTGATTTTTGTATACAACTGTTTTTTAATTTCACGATCTCATTAAACGATCTGTTGAGTATATGTCGTTTTGCTTGTATCATGACATTAATACTTGATTGGCCGAATTTTCGTTATGGTTTATAATTAAACCATAAGATACGCCCGAAAGCAGGCGGGCGCCTGCAGGCAAACTCCGTTCGAATGTATTTTAACCGGAAGATATCCCCGCATTCGACATTTATTCTTC
>CACZCM010000060.1 GCA_902779615.1 uncultured Ruminococcus sp.
GTAGATTACTCCCGCATTCAAGCCTTGGTGAAAATTCATACTTTACAGAAGGCGGCGTGTCGCCGCAGACAAGTTCCGGCAAAGTGTTCGAGTGATGAGAAAATACTCCCGCATTTGAACATGGAAGAATAATCAAGCTTGTGAGAGAGCGGCGTGTCGCCGCAGACAAATTCCGTCTAAGTTTATTTATATCACCATTTATCAACAAATACAAAATATATTATTTGTTGATCGATTTAGTAATCAATTCGAGGTGTTGAAATGAAGCCTATCGATATATTCTTGTTGATACTGATCGCAGCAATAATAATATTTGCCGTTCGGCTTACCGCAGATAGGCGAAAAAACGGCAGCGCCTGCTGCGGCGACTGCGGACGCTGTCAGGAGAATTGCCATAGCGTAAAGGAGCGTGATGAAAAATGAATGCAGTCGGGGCGATCGTTTTTGTGTTGGCAGCGGCTGTTGTTTTGTTTTCGGGCTTTCTTGCGGCAAAGCGCTTCAGGGAAGGCGGATCGTGCTGCGGCAGTGCGGAAAAAGCGCCGAAGAGAATACGCCGCCGCATTAAGAAAAGTGACTACCCATACAGCACCGCAGTCATTATTACCGGAATGGTATGCGAAAACTGTTCCGTTCGAGCGGAAAATGCGCTTAACGGGCTTGAGGGCGTGTGGGCAAAGGTTGATCTCAGCTCGCGCAAAGCGAAAATCAGGAGCGCAGCGCCGATAGATATGAAAAAGATAAAAGCTGCATTAGGGTCAGAGGGCTTTGGAGTAGGGGAGAATGAGTAAATGAACACAAAAGAAAGTACCGTATCAATTGTTATTGATACGGTACTTTTGGTTGCAAGTATTCGGATTTGCACCGAAACCTCGGCTATCACCGTGTTCTCCTCGTCTTAAACTATTACTCGTTTGTATAATCATATCATATTCTTAGTATAATGTCAATGAAGTGTTTTTGATACAGAATCGTTTTTCTTATGTAAAAGATACATAAGGCAAGGGCTGCATCCCGTGTTCATTAAGATGGCTGTATCCCATACCGAACGCGCAAGCCTATGACCTGTATCTGCTTGTTAAAAGCAGCCCTATTATATATTATACAGTTGTTTTTGAATTAAATCTAAATATTACATATAAAATTTAACAGTATGGATAAGAATTTTTATTAAATATGTTGACAAATCATTTTTGATACAGTATTATATATTTAGTAAAAGATACGGAGTTGATACCAGTGTATTTGATATTTTAAATAATTAAATATAAGGAAGCGGCTTATGAAAAAGTTTCGTATAAATTCCTTTTGGGTTTGCTTCTCGCTGCTTTCGGTAGTCTTTTTGTCGGCAGTTCTTTTTAAGGGCGCAGGGTACGATAAGTACGTTTTGGAATATTATTATCCTATGATGTCGGCAAGAGTTCAGGCGGTTCAAGATGACAGTTGGGGTGAGTGGAAAGATGTTTCGGTTTGCTCCGATTCTCAAGACCCAATGCTCTCGGATACATTTTTTACGGAACGCCTTTAGTAAAGCATGAGCTGGTGTGCAGCGCGAATACTTCTGTATCCGATGATATAGAGATTCGTGTTCTTGATTCGGACGGAAAAATAATAGTGGATCCTGTTGCAATGAAAAGTAATACGAATATTTCATTGGATCTATTGGAAAACGGTATCGATTACATTCTTCAGTATCGATACGGGAACGGTGATTACTTTTTTAATATTGTATGATGATGGTTATAATCGGAGGTATATAGCAAAAATGATATATTCCCGATGTATTGCTGTCCATGTCACTCTGAATATTCGGTTTATTATATTTGTTAAAATATGAAAAATATACTAACGATCTAAATCACCGCTCATATGTTGGGCGGTGATTTTTATTAAAAGCTTGCTTTCAACAAGCAAAGAGAAGCCGTAGGCTAGCGCGTTCAATAGGGGTTTTTCCACTACTGAACGTGTGATATAACCCGCCGCCTTAGAGGCGGGGATATTCCCTCTGTGGTTATAAAAACATATTCGATATTTCTATTGACATACACCGACCAAAAATGTTAAAATTGTATAGAAATATACCTTCCGGGAGGAGATAATATGCCTAAATGGCTTAACAATTCAGTTTTTTATCAAGTGTACCCGCAGTCGTTCTGCGATTCCAATGCCGACGGTATCGGCGACCTGCAGGGACTTATTTCAAAGCTTGATTATATCAAGCAGCTTGGCTGCAATGCGATCTGGCTCAATCCGGTGTACGACTCGCCTTTTATGGATGCCGGATATGATGTGCGTGATTATTACAAGATCGCGCCCCGCTACGGCACGAACGACGACGCGCGCAGGCTTTTTGAGGAGGTTCACAAGCGTGATATGAAGATCTTTATGGATCTCGTTCCCGGTCACACCTCCGATACGAACGAGTGGTTCACAAGGAGCAAGCAGCCGCTGAAAAACGAGCTTTCCAACAGATACATCTGGACTAACAGCGTTTGGGAGGCTCCGCCGCAGTACAGGCTTATGTGCGGCATTACCGACCGTGACGGAAATTATCTTGTCAACTATTTCTCGTCGCAGCCCGCGCTCAATTACGGATTCTATGATGTAACGCACCCGAATTGGCAGCTGCCCGTTAATCACCCCGACTGCCTGCGCACTGTTGAGGCGATCAAGGATATCATGCGTTTTTGGATGAATATGGGCTGTGACGGTTTCCGTGTTGATATGGCTGATTCGCTCGTTAAAAATGACGATGAGAAGATCGCCACATCTGCTATATGGGCGAATATCCGTGAGATGATGGACAGCGAGTATCCCGAATGCGCATTGGTGTCTGAGTGGTGTCACCCCGTGCGAGCGATCAACAAGGGCGGATTCCATGCCGATTTCTATCTCGATCATCACGGCAACGGCTACTCCACCGCCTTCCGCAACTATAATTACGAAACGGGCGTGCAGGAGAGCTTTTTCAGCAAAGAGGGCAACGGCGATATCATGACGCTTGTCAATGAGTTTACCGAGAATTACGCCGCAACGAAGGATAACGGTTATATCAGCTTTTTCACCTGCAATCACGATAACCCGAGAATGTCGGCGTGGTATGACGAAACGGAGTTGAAGATCAATTTTTGCACGATCTTCACACTGCCCGGCGTGCCGTTCCTCTATTACGGCGACGAGATCGGCATGAGGTATATGTCGGAGCTGACGAGCAAAGAGGGCGGCTTCTCGAGAACCGGTTCCCGTACTCCGATGCAGTGGACGAATGGTGTAAATAAGGGATTTTCAAGCGCGCCTGCCGATAAATTGTATTTGCCTGTGGATCCGCATATTGACGCGCCCACCGTTGAGTCGCAGGAGAAAGACGAAAATTCGCTGTACAATACCGTGAAGCGCATTATTGCGATCCGCAAGGAGAACGAGGAACTGTGCGGCAACGGAGATTTTGAGGTTCTGTATGCCGAGAAAAACAAGTATCCGTTCATTTTCAGACGCGGCAGCTTTGTTGTCGCTGTGAATCCAAAGGCAGAGAACGTGACGGTGCTGCTCGATGTTACTATGAATGATAAGATATTTGAAATAGGCAATACCGATGTATCCGATGGAACTGTTACTATGAGCGGGCAGAGCTACTGCCTGTTCAAAATGTAGGAGGTGCGGACGTTGAAAGAGGATATTACCACTATTCCGATCAATGATGTGTTCGAACCGAAGAGTGGCTGTCCGCTGTGCCGAATGAGGGATATGCTCGAGGAGCGTTCGACCGTATATATCACGGGCGCTGCGATGATGGAGCCGGACGTTCGTATAAAGACGAATGAAGCGGGCTTTTGCCGCCGCCATTTCGGTATGATGATAAAATGCGGCACAAGGCTTTCGAATGCGCTCATTTTGCAAAGCCACCTCGACAAGATCAAAACGGAGCTTATTCCGAAGGACACGAAGGGCAAGCCCGACAAAAAGAAGCTTGCGGTGGTGAAGAAGCTGACCGAAACGTGTTTCTGCTGCGATCAAGTGAATTGGGGCATGGAGCATATGTTCCAGACGATCTTTTCAAGCTACGCAAACGACGCCGAATTCCGCAGTCTTTACAATTCGCAGCAATTCATTTGTTTGGAGCATTTCTCCGACCTGATGACTGCGGCTGCAAATCGGGGCATATCGGGAAAGGTGCTGCCGGATTTCTACAGCGATACTTCAAAGCTGTGCGGAGGCTATCTCGAAACACTGCACGCAGACATCTCTCATTTCTGCAGAATGTTTGATTATCGGAGCAGGGGTCAGTCATGGGGAAATTCGAAGGACGCAATTGAGCGGAGCATTGAATTTTTGACGAGCGAGCCGGTTATTGACGAGAACACTGAATCGGCTGAACAAGGCGGTTGATATGGTAACTTTGTATAATATTACCAATTTTGATCTTGCACAAACGCTTGACTGCGGTCAGGCGTTTCGTTGGGAGCTACGTTCCGACGGCAGCTTTACGGGCGTTGCTATGGGCAAACGGCTTACGCTTACGCTCGACGGCAGCACGCTTACTATTGACGGTATTGATGAAAATGAATATTTAAATGTGTGGGCGGAATATTTTGACCTGAATCGTAATTACGGCGAGATTGGTAATACGCTTTCGCAGCTGCATCCGATATTGCGGGAGGCGTATGATTATGCGCCGGGGATACGTATACTTGCGCAGGAGCCGTGGGAGGCATTATGCTCGTTTATAATATCGCAGAATAATAATATCCCGAGAATAAAGCTGATAATCGGAAGATTATGCGAGGCATACGGTGATGAGATCGAAGACAGTGTTTATTCGTTTCCGTGTGCGGAAAAACTGGCGGGGCTGTCGGTCGATGATCTATCGCCAATAAAGGCAGGCTTTCGCGCGAGGTATATAATTGATGCGGCGCAGAAAGTGAGCGGCGGCGAAGTGGATCTTGACGAATTGAAGAGAGCGCCGCTTGACGAAGCGAAGGCACGGCTTATGACGATAACCGGAGTGGGGCCGAAGGTAGCGGACTGCACGCTTCTCTACGGGCTGCACAGGCTTGAAAGCTTTCCGCTTGACGTATGGATGAAAAGAGCGATGAGCAGATTATTCCCTGAACTAACGCCGAAGGATTTCGGAGAATACGGCGGGATAGCGCAGCAATATATTTTCCATTACAGCAGAATGCACCCTGAGTTGTTTGAGTAGATGGTACTTACGCACCAAAGGGACGGACTTTACCAAGTGGGTTGTCCGCTGGTTTACTGCGTTTGGGAACATTGCAGCCGATGGATTTCGCATGGTCGGACTTCGGAGTCGTTGGTGTTCGCACCAAAGGGTCGGACTTTTTCGTGTGAATTGCCATTATTTTAATAACTCTTCCGATCTCACTTAATTGCGAATTGCGCATTACGAATTTAGAATTCCGAATTGCGCATTGCCCCTCTGTCGCCGGGGCGGGCGAGGTACTTTTGCTATGCGGCAAAAGTACCCAAAAACGCATTCAAGGGACGGCGGGTCGCCGCTGACAGTTACGTCCGACTTTATTGTTTAATTAAGTTCGCTCCCGCATTTGAATTTTATGTGTCGCCAACCTGCCCCCCTCCCTTGAGAAACCCACCCCCGCCTACTCTACGACCACGCCGATACTTTGTTCTGATTGGGAACATTGCAGCCGCTGGATTTCGCATGGTCGCATTTTCGAGGTCGTTGGTGCTAACGCACCAAAGGGTCGTACTTTTTCGTGTGGGTTGCCCGCTGGTTTACTACGGTTGGGAACATTGCAGCCGATGGATTTCGCATGGTCGCATTTTCGAGGTCGTTGGTGCTAACGCACCAAAATGTCGGACTATTTCAAGTGGACTGCCCGCCGCCGGCGAGAAAACCGGTGGAGAAGGCGATCTGTAGATTATATCCGCCGGTGTATGCGTCAACATCTATTATTTCACCTGCAAAATACAGGTTTTTGCATAGCTTGGACTCCATCGTTTTGGGGTCTATTTCTTTTACAGAAACTCCGCCCTTCGTTACGATTGCTTCGGCTATCGGGCGAAAATCCTTGAAGGTCAGCGTCATCGACTTCAGCTGCTGCGCAAGATCCCTGCGCTCCTTCCTTGTGATCTCGCTGCATTTTTTGTGAGGCTCGAGCTTTGCCAATTCAATAACAAGCGGTATCAGCTTCTTCGGCAATAGTCCGTCAAGCGAATTGACCAGATCCTTATTCTGCGCAGCAGTGAGATCTCTCAGTATTCGTTTGTCAAGCTGCTCAAGGCTGAGTGCAGGCTTGAGATCGATCTGCATCGTGTATTTATTCGTTTTTTTCGTGTCGATGTGTGCGCTTGCCGAAAGCACCAGCGGCCCGGTTACTCCGTAATGCGTAAAAAGCATTTCTCCCAATTCGGAATACACTGCCTTGCCCTTCTCGTTTTTCAGCGTTAGAGTAACGTTTCGCAGCGACAGCCCCTGAACCTGCGAACACCATTTTTCTTCGGTTATTATCGGCACGAGCGAAGCTATAGGCTCGATTATCGTGTGTCCGGCCTGACGAGCCAGCGCGTAGCCTGCGCCTGTTGAGCCTGTCTGAGGGTATGAGCAGCCGCCGCAGCAGAGTATCACACTGTCAGCGTAGTATTCTTTTTCGCCGCATCTGACGCCCTTCGTTTCGCCGTCCTCGATTATCAGCTGCGTTGCGTCACCGCAGATCAGCCTGATGTGCAGCTTCCTTATTAAATGAAAAAAGCAGTCCACAATGTCCATCGCCTTGTCGGACTGAGGAAATACACGCCTGCCCCGCTCCGTCTTGAGCGGCACTCCCTCGTTCTCGAAAAATGCCATTGTGTCCTGCGAATTAAATGCTGTGTATGCGCTGTAGAGGAAACGGCCGTTCGTCGTTATCTCCGCCATGAACTGATCTTTTGTGCAGTTGTTTGTTACATTGCACCTGCCCTTGCCCGTGATCAGCAGCTTCCTGCCGATCTTCTCGTTTCGGTCGATCAGCGTAACGCTGCAGCCGTGCCGTGCCGCAGTGACGGCCGCCATGCAGCCCGCTGCCCCTGCGCCCACTATGATAGTTTTATTCATCGCCGCTGCCCTTCTCTCCGTTTTTTAGGTAAATGTTGTATCTGTCCCAGATGTTCTCAAGCTGACGGAACGTCTGAGTTACCTCGTCACGCTTCCTGGAAACTGTCGCCACGATCAGCGCGTTTATCAAGCTTAACGGCGCTGCGAGCGAATCCACTACCGAGGCCATGTCGCTTTTCGCTATCAGCACGCAGTCGGATATCTTTGTTACGGGCGACGTTTGACTGTCGGTTATCGCTATTACCTTCGCTCCCTGCGACGCTGCAAACTCCATCGCTTCCATTGTTGACGATGAATATCGTGGAAAGCTTATCCCGATCATTACGTCGTTTTCTCCCGTCCTGAAAAGCTGCTCGTACATCTCGCTTTTGCTTGTGGTTTCGATTATTTTTACGTTGCCGAATATCAGCTCGAAATAATACCCCAGAAATCTCGCCAGCGCAAAGGAGCTTTTTACGGCAAATATGTAGATCTTGTGGGCATTTATTATGTAATCAACCGACCTCTCAAACGACTCCGAGTTGTTCTCTTCGATCGTTTTCTTTATCAGCTTGATGTCTTGATTCAACACGCTCGTGAGTATATCGTCGGAATCGATCCTGTCGTGAGCAACATCTATCCTCTGCACAGACGTAAGCTTGTCACGGATCATCTCCTGCATAGCCTTCTGAAGCTCAGGGTAGCCATCGTATCCTATTTCGACCGCGAAGCGTACCACTGTCGATTCGCTTACGCCAACCGTTTCGCCCAGCTTCGACGCCGTCAGGTACGCCGCCTTGTCGTAGTGGTTTATAATATATTCTGCAATCAGCTTCTGCCTCTTCGACAGCCCGCTGTAGGAATTGTTGACCCTATCCATTAAACTTTGCACGTTAAATACCTCTGTTCCATAATATGGTTAATCAAAAATACTCAGCTTCACCGTCATTATCAGTATCGGGCAAACGTTCCTCGGGCAGTTCTTCCTCAACGAACACAAGCTCGTCATCGTCATCATCTTCAGCGATAATGCGGCCGTCTTCATAAGCGACCTTGGGGAGCGGATCGACTCTGACGTTGTCGGCGGTTGCGTAGCCGAGATCAACAAGACGGTCATTTACCTTCTCGCCGATAATAAGGTAGATGACTGCGAAGATCGGCACACTCAGCAGCAGACCCATAAAGCCGAACAGACCGCCGCCAACAAGCACGCTGAACATGATCCAAAAGCCCGAGATACCGAGCTGGTCGCCGAGGATCATGGGACCGATGAGGTTTCCGTCAAGCTGCTGGATAACGATCACAATCACAACGAATATCAGCGACTGGAGCGGGTCGATCATGAGCAGCAGAACAACTCCCGGTATCGCCCCGATAATCGGGCCAAAGAAGGGGATTATGTTCGTCACGCCAACGAACACCGACAGCAGCACTGCGTAATCTATTCCGACGATCTTCAGAACAATAAAGCACAGCAGACCAATGATAATCGAATCGATGACCTTGCCGTAGAGAAATTTACCGACCTTATTGTTGCACAGATCGACAGTTCGCAGAACCTTGCCTAGGTATTTTTGCGGTACGGCACTGTAGGTGATTTTTTTCACCTGGTTAATCAGTGCCTCTTTGTTGGCAAGGTAATAAACGGAAACGACAATGCTTAGGATAAAATTATACAAAACATTATATACATTCTTTGTGAAATCAAATATATGAGGGAACAAATAATTAGTAATACCGTTAATAATGCGTCCGACATCGATCGCGCCGGAGGTATTGGTGATATCTCCGCCCGTATAATTTGCAATAAGCTCATTTAAGCCCGCAAAGACATCGGACATAGTTTCCGATTCGAAGCCGAGCTTTCCTGCGACATTGAACACCCACTCCTGAAAAGAGGTATAGTAAATGCCGAAATTATCGATAACGCCCTGAAGGCTGGCGGTCAGCTGAGGGATAATGATACTCAAAAGGAGGATCACACCGGCAAAAAAGATCGCAAAAGAAAGGATCAGCGAAAGAGGCTTGCGCAGCTTCGCCAAAAACTCATCGCTGCGGCGAATGCGCAGCTCGGCAGGCTTATCCATAAATTTAAACGCCTTATTCATAAAAAACATATATGGAATATTAAGAATATATGCTACGATAAAGCCTACTAAAAAAGGCGTAAGAACTTTAAAAATATTATTAACAGCAAGTATAATAACATCTAGCCGAGTCAGTAGCATGACCAACACAGCCGCAAGTATGAGAAGCATCGCAACGGAGCGAAAGACGCTTTTAGACAAGGGGCACGCACCTCCAATATTCTAATTACACCTAATAATATAATATATCAAAACGCCAAAAAAGTAAAGCCCCAAATAAAAAAAGGCGGCGTGTCGCCGCAGACAAGCGCCGGCAAGGTGAATGGGTAATGGTAATTTGTTCCCGCGTTCAAACTTCGGAGAATTATGATACCTTTGAGAATGCGGTGGCAGAGTTTAAATTCGCAATTCGCAATTCACAATGCATAATAACAAAAGCATACACTTACCGAAGCCCAACACTTCGGTGAGTGAGTTCCCGCAGATCTATATCAGTCGATCTAACATTTAAGTTTTCACCGACTTTCGTATCGTCACCTAATCCCCCTGACCCCCTTTCCCTCAAGGAAAAGGGGGAACTTGGTCGGCGGGGCGAAGCCCCGCCGACCTGTTGTGAAATCCGCAGATTTGTTGCTCCGAATAAACTATATTGTAGCTTGTGACTTTGAGTTTACGTTTTCGAAGTCCGACACTTTGGTGCGCTAGCACCAACGATTCAGAAAGTTCGACCATGCGAAATCTAGCAGCTGCAAAGTTTCCAACCAGAATAAAGTAACGGCGTGGTCGTAGAGTAGGCGGGGTTGGGTTTCTCAAGTGAGGGGCAGGTTGGCGATACATAAAATCCAAATGCGGGAGCGAACTTAATTAAACAATAAAGTCGGACGCAGCTGTCAGCGGCGACCCGCCGTCCCTTGAGTGCGTTTTTGGGTATTTTTGTCGCATAGCAAAAGTACCTCGCCCGCCCCGGCGACAGAGGGGCATGAGCAATTCATAATTCAGACCGTGCAAAAAAAGTAGATGAATACATCTACGCCTCGCTCCTTTTCCATAGTTCGACAAGGAATTAGTTCCTTAAATTATGAATAGTACAAATCTGCCGTTCAGCGTTGCAACTTTCAGCAATTTATGATAAAATAGAAATATAGATCTCTGCGCAAACATAATATGATATTGTTTGTAAGAAAATATAAAGGGGCAATGACAAATGAAAATGTTTTTTCTGATCCTTGCGGCGGCGCTTCTTTTCAGCAGCATCGGCTTCAAGAAATATGTGTGGTTCATCTCTCTCGGCTACGGGTTTTCGGTTGCTGCGATAGGGCTTGTTCTTCTTATCGCTTTCGGCGGAAGCCTGACCTTCGGGACGGCGGCGGCATGCGTGCTTTTCATTATATATGGGCTTCGTCTGGGCGGCTACCTCGCCATTCGCGAATTAAAAAGCACCGCTTACAACGAAAAAATGAAGACCGAGATCAAGTCCGGCACGGATATGTCGATCGGCGCAAAAATTGCGATCTGGGTTAGCGCTGCGCTTTTGTACGCCTGTGAAACTTCGCCTGTTCTTTTCAGGCTCCAAAGCGGAAAAAGCGGCGTACTTCTGTATATCGGCGTAATAATCAGCATAGCAGGGCTTATAGTTGAATCGCTCGCCGACTATCAGAAAAACAAAGCTAAAAAATCCAATCCCCGCCGTTTCGTTGATACGGGCTTATTCAAGATCGTTCGCTGCCCGAATTACTTCGGCGAAATGCTGTTCTGGACGGGCGTGTTTGTCGGCGGACTCAATATATATAGTAATGCTTGGCATTGGTTAGGTGCGCTTGTCGGTTATTTGGGTATAATATACGTTATGTTTGGCGGGGCGCGCCGCCTTGAAATGCGCCAAAACAGAACATACGGCAGCGATCCCGAATATAAGGAGTACGTGTCAAAAACACCGATAATGATCCCGTTTATTCCGCTTTACAGCGTTGAGAAATATAAATGGCTTGTTGCGTAATTATTTTGGAGTTGTATTAACATGAATAAAAAATTCGCCTCGCACCTGCTGCTTCTAATGGTCGCATTCATCTGGGGTACAGCCTTTGTGGCGCAGAGCAAGGGAACCGACCACGTGGGGGCGTTCACATTCAACGCGCTGCGTTCGATCTTGGGCGGAGCAGCGCTGATACCCGTAGTTTTGGCAGCGGACAAAAGAAAGCGCAAAACGAGCGGCGAATCGCCCGCCGACAACAGGGCGATGACGATAAAAGGAGGTATAATCTGCGGCGTATTTTTATTTGCTGCGAGCACCTTTCAGCAAATGGGCATCGGGCTGACAACTGCGGGAAAAGCCGGATTCATAACTGCGCTGTATATCGTTATCGTGCCGCTTTTGGGAATCGTGTTCGGCAGACGTGTTTCGCTGCTTGTGTGGGGCTGCGTTGCGGCGGCGGTCGCCGGGTTCTACCTGCTGTGCGTAAACGAAAATTTCAGCGTATTGAAAGGCGATGTGTTGGTGCTTGTCTGCGCCTTTTTGTTCTCCCTGCACATAATAATGATAGACCGTTTCAACTCAAAAGGCGTTGACGGAGTGAAGATGAGCTGCATACAGTTTTTTACTGCGGCATCGCTTTCATTTGTATTCATGATTATTTTTGAAGAACCTACACTTGAAAATATAATCAATGCGCGAACAGCAATATTATATGCAGGCGTTATGTCAAGCGGCGTTGGATATACTGTTCAGATATTGGCGCAAAGAAATGCCGATCCCACCGCTGCGACGCTGCTTATGAGCATGGAATCGGTATTCGCAGCTTTGGCGGGCTGGGTCATCCTACATGAACGGTTATCGGGGAAAGAGCTTATCGGCTGTGCGCTTGTGTTTGCGGCAGTCATTGCAGCCCAGTTTGCGGGCGGCGAGTCGCCGCAGACAAGTTCCGGCGGGTTGAATGAATAACGGTCATTTGCTCCCGCATTCAAACTCCGGTGAATGTTTAAGCTTTGAGAGGGCGGCGAGTCGCCGCAGACAAGTTCCGGCGGGTTGAATGAATAACGGTCATTTGCTCCCGGATTCAAACTCCGGTGAATGTTTAAGCTTTGAGAGGGCGGCGAGTCGCCGCAGACAAGTTCCGGCGGGTTGAATGAATAACGGTCATTTGCTCCCGCATTCAAACTCCGGTGAATGTTTGAGCTTTGA
>CACZCM010000061.1 GCA_902779615.1 uncultured Ruminococcus sp.
GGGATGTCAGTTTGTTTATGCGCTTTGACAAAATACGCTGTCTGCCCCTGACAAAATACATTCACTTTTGGATGACAGAATGAGTGGGCTGTGACAATAAGAGGCGAGGGCCTTTTTCCGTTCATTGGAGAATACACGCTCCCTGAACTAATTGCAAACCTTATGCTTGCGTTTGCTTGTTGTGATAAGAGCTCTGAACGGAACGAAAAAACGGCTGCGCTAAACTGCACAGCCGTTAATCATTTCTTATGGACCTGTTGTGGATGAGGTCGGGTTATATGCTACCTTATCTCTATGGTATGTAAGCGCAAAGCTGTTGCCGTAATTAGGCGAACCGTTGTTGGTGTTGCCGCCGTTTGCGTCACTTCTCCACAGAAGTGTATGCGCCGTCGAAGCTGAGCCTGCCACCTGGAAGCAAGTATCGCCTCTGCCCAATACCTCGGTATTGCTGAGAACAAAACCGCCGCTGTACGTATATTTCGCCGTAGTTACCTCATAGAAAAGCTTGTAGTTCTGCCCTGACTTATCGGAAACCGTGTCGTTAAGCGGAGCAACAGAGATCTGAACCTCGCTAACATTATCGACAGAGAAGGCTTCGGTGTAGCGTCCTGCTGTTTCGCAGCGATAGAATGTCAATCTTGCTGTGCCGGAATCATACTTAACATACCCATCGCTTACTACTGCGCTATCCGCCAGCGGTTGACCGTTAGCCAGCTGGTCGGCAGGTTTGATATCAATGCCCGAAGAAACCTGAAGCTCATTTCTGATCATTCGTTCCGTCTGACCCGTATAGTACTGCTGAACGGTAATCTCCGAAGCATCTCTTTGTATGTCGTGTACCATAAGAAAAACCGACAGCGTAGCGCCTGATGCTACCGCAATAATTGCGATCGTAACCATCATCTCAACGAGCGTAAAGCCCTTTTTGCTGCGCTTTTTGTATTTTTCAAAAATGCTTTTGCAGATCATCATATCACAACCTTCTTTCTTTATTAATGTATGTTACTGTTCGTCATTATTCCGATGCAGCAACATCAACGGGTGCGAATGCGGAAAAATCAACTACTTTATAATCTCCTCTTCCGCCGATCTGCTTGTAGTATACGCGAACCTGGATATCCCATCCGGTCTGAAGAGATTCAACGACCGTTACTTCAACGTCTGAATCTGTGTCACCCGAAGGCATTATCTGAGTAACTTCTTCGTCGGAATCAATATCTCTGGCAGTGAGTTTATACTGGATCATCGGGTCTGAATCGTTAGTCGGTGGCGAAAAATCATCTCCGACACGAATTACGTTGCCGATCGACCTAGCCTGAACATCAGCGCCTGTGGAGTCATTGGCAATAGCGTTTACTTTAGAATCAATTGCGCGATATGCTTCATCCCCCGCTGTTGGGGCAATGCCCGTGACTGCCGAAACAATTTCGTCAGCCACGAGCTGTGCTTTATCCGCCGCCTTGTCACGGGCGTTATTTGAATAAATCATTTCCCTGGAGAATGCAACTGCATTTAGAACGCCTACTGTAACTATTGCCAGAATCATTACGGAACACATAGCCTCTACGAGCGTGAAGCCCTTTTTGCTGTGCGCCTTTTTTCTAAACAAGTTACTTATCAACGAACTTACCTCCAATCAGTTTGCTGCCTGAGTCTTTTTCAACACGCTGGAAGAATCTGCGCCAGTCGCGATCCTGAACGGTTGTGGACTTCAAGCTGATCTTGTAGTAATCTAGTGTGTCTTCACTTGACATGTATACGTACTGACCTGCCTCGATGATGCTTGTTGTACCGTCGGCCTTCCTTACAGTACAGTCAGTGTAGAATATAAGATTTCCTGTTTCTATCGTGAAGTCGTTGGAGCCCGAATTTCTGAGATCCAGTTCATTCACTGCAACCGTAACAGTGTCGCCTTTGAGGTAGATACCCTTGTTCTTGAGAACGAGATTATCCTGACCGTGAACACCGTTCCAACGGAAGTTTACTCTGTTGTTTGGCTCGATCGCCGACAGAGTTGTCGATGTACCGCCAAGCTTCGACGCCATGATATCGATATCATGACCCGTTCTTCCTCGGTTGCCGTTCCATGTGGAGTAATTCTGCGCCGACTTCATGCCGTAAGACATATAGCTTGTGCCGTTCCTCGTCTGAGGCTCCGTAAAGAAACTCTTTGCCGCGGACGAGTAAACATCGATACCGGTTGTCGGGTTTTCCTCGGTCGGGGAAGATCCGAAGTCGGAATAGAATCCTTCGTAGGTTCTCGGCGAGATCTCGTAGTAACCTGCGCGGATCGTGTAGGTTCCGTTGCTCTCGGTCTTTACGGTCGTATCATACTTGAAGTGTACCTGGAACGGGTTGCCTCCGCTCAGACCTACAAACTTGTTCAGGTTCTTTGTGGGGCTTGCTTCATCGCTGGCATCCCACTTGATCTCTGTACCCGAATAGGTTTTTGTTTCTTTTGAGTTATCGGAACGGAAGTAGTTCGGGCTGTCATAATCATAATACGTGTTGCATCTGTAGCGAACGCCGGGAGTAATGTCGCAGGTCGTGATGACCGAGCCGTCAGGTCCGCCGACCTTATCGACAACAGCGACCTTGTCGGGGCTGTCATCAGCAACAATGTTATTGTTAATGTCAACAGCATACTCATGCGGGCATTCCATTGCAACCGTAAACGGTCTGCCGTATGCTTCCGTCATTGTACTTGGCAGCATAAAGATGTAGCAATAGAAGTTATCCTGCGTTGTCTGATAAATTTCGTTTGTAAACAAACGCCAGCCTGTAATGGCATCTTTTACATAAAGTCCGAGTGCCTTTTCGTTTACGCCGCCCTTGCCGTCATATCGATTGTTGTCGATAACGACCATAACGGCTTCTTTCTTCATTGTAGCTACCGGGTTCTCGATCCAAATTCTCAGGCTGTTTGCAGCATTTGTGAACTCAGTCTCATTCATCGATCTGTTATAGATACTGTTGGAGTTCTTCTCGAGTGCCTTATATACAGATCTGAAGTTATTAGTCCAGCCTTCGTCATACGTATAAGCGCTTTCCTCCATGAGCTCGCCTTCGAGGTAAACCAGCTGGTTCGGACCGGTCCAATCGCTTGATGTAGCCTGACTTATATCATCAGCTATAAACATTCTCGCCTGGCTTCTCAGATCGATATAGTCACTTGCTGCACGAAGCAGACCCTGACCGACCGAAGTAAGATTCTGTACGCTCCAGCCGCCGCCGCTAACGTTGCCGTTAATGTATGCCTGCTCCAGATCGTGGATCTTACCGCTCGATCGTGAACCGAACGATCCAACGCTTACGGAATCGTGACACAAGTATGAGCCGGAGCTCGGGTTATAGCCGTAGTACTTTGTATCGGTAAGCATCTGATTAACCGTATCCATATCGAGGTATGCATGCATAACCGATGTTCTCGGGTGCATATACCATGTGAACGACGATGCAGAACCGTTGCAAAGGATCCGAGTTGTTCTTTCGTCAAGTCCGCTGAACTCATCTTCGTAGTAATCCGAGGAGTTTCCAAGCTCTTCACCGGTGAGGTAGAGAACCTTCGACTTCTTCGATGCATTCTTAAGACCGTTTGCGTCGGGAGTACCCTCGTAGAACTGGAAGTAGCAATAATCGCCTTCGGCAAAGTCGAATTTGTAGTAGTAATCGCTGCCTCTGTTCTTATCGCTGCTGTCAAGATAGAAGTCAGATCCGCTTCCTGCCTTTAAGTATACGCCCTCGCTTGTCGGAGTATATGCGTGAACACAGATCTTTGAGGTATCCCATGCGTCGCTGTCGTTATTGGCAAAGTATACGGACGTTGTTACGTTGCCGCTGCCATCTGCCGTACCGTCAACGCTGCCTTCCTTGAGATTATAGGTGAATACCTGGTTGTGCTTCTTTGAATTTCTGTAGAAATAGATAGGTCTGTTAACATTTGCAGACTCGGGCACAGGCTCAAACTTGTAGGTATTGCCTGCGTTATTGGTCGCGCTGCCTGCAACTGATACCCATGCGGGTGTGTCGTCTTCCGTACTGATGATCTGCACATGCTCGATCTGTACCGTAGAAGATACGGGTATACGATATGTGTACCATGTCGGAGTGTAATCCTTGTAGTTGAACGGTGAAGGATAGCGTTCCCATGTCTGGCCGCCGCTTGCGTTTGTTACGTATCTGCCTTCCTTATACTGAAAATCGGATACGAATGCGCCGCCTGCACGGTTGTACATATACATTGAGGAATGGAATTGGCCTCTGCCGTACTCCATCGAGTTTATATCCGATGTGTAATATTTTGAACTATCGTTTCTTGAGTAGTAGCTGGTTGCGCCTGATCTCATATTCAGCCAGCCGCTTCTCCAATAGCTATCTACATAACGTGCGTCTATCCATCCGCCTCTGCTGTCTGACGGATATGCAAGCTTTGTGCTCATGTCTACTCCGCCGGTATTGATGCCATACTGCGACAATTTGCTTGAGCTGTTTCTCTCGAGCGACATCTGATCCTCAAAGAGATAGGCGTACATATAGTCATTATTGGCATTATACTGATATCCCGAGATCGGGTTGCAGAGCAGCATAAACGAACTGTTGCAGAAACTGATCGGAGTATAGTAGTATTTTTCGCCTCTGTAGTTTACATACTGATTAGCGTTAAAGCTGATCGTCTGAACAGTAGATCTCGATTCATTCTGGAATCGTCCTTTCTCCCAGCCGCCAACCGTAAAGGACTGCCACGGATAAGAGGAGAACGCATACTTCTGACCGGGCTTCGGAACGTCTGCTACAAGCATATTAAGAACGTTTACGAACGGCGCGTCGTAGTAGTTGCACTGCGTAGATCCGTAATATGCCATATCAACGTCAACTTCATGGATCGGAGTTCTTGTGTTGATCCATTCGTAATAATCCTTAGAGTCGCCCACTGTCCAAAGCGTTCTTTCAACATCACGAAGCGATGTATCCGTCTCCTTCTTGATGGGGAAGAAGATAACGCTGGTGGACTCGCTGAACTGATCGTTTGTGATCTTTTCGGTGAACTGGAAGTCTTCCGAATGGAAGTCTCTGTAGATGTTGGTGGGTTTATTGCTGAAATAAACATACTCTGCGTCTACAGGTATTTTAGCCCAGTAATTAGTGCCGTCGATATCATTTACAGAGCGGCAGTTCAAGCCTGTAGCCTCTGTGTAATATGTTGCGTATACATGCTCCCAAGCGTCGCCGAATTCCGAGCTGAGATGGTTTGTAGCTTCGTTGACATTGGTGAGCTTATCGTTATGGAAGCCTACGTATGTTGCCGCTACATTCGGGTCGTCAACTTTAGTCGAATCGTCTTCCACAATTATCTTAGACTCGTCGGGATAAACGGGATCGTACTTGAACGTAACCTTGACTACCGATCTCTGATGCAGTGTATAAGAAACATCGCTCTGTCCCTGAGATACCTCGGTTTCATAAGTTCTTTCAATGCCGTTTTCGTTTCTGACTACGGTTGCACTAACAGAAGAACCCCATGTCTTGTCATAATCGATTAAGTGCTTGCCGTCCACCTCTTCGGTCTTTCTGGAAGCCGTACCGATAACTCTGAGCGTATAGGGGATACCCTCGTCTGCGCCTTCCTGAACGGAGGGGATCTGATAGGTAAATACAAGCTTTCTGCCTTCGAGTCTTACCTGCTCCATCTGATAGGAGGAAGCCTGCTCCCATGCGTAGGTGTCTTTGTCTTCGGGATACCAGCCGTTGAACTGACCGATAACGAAGAATCTGCCTACGTCGTCAACAGGAGTTGCAACTGCCTTCGGCTTATACTTGCCGCTGTCATCCGGATCCGGAACGAACGAGAACGTTACGTAGCAGTCGCAGTCACGTCCCTTGTCGTCAGCCGGAACATTGATCTCATACGGTGTCATTGCCGACTCAACAGGCATAACGTAACGCTGAGCGGGATCGGAGGACGTCTGAGCGGGGTCGCCGTTAGCGTCGATAACTCTGGTCCAGTCAACCGTGCTGCCAACGTTGACGCCCTCGTCACGGATAGCTACCATGAACTTCGGATGATCGCCTGTTCTTACTCTAATGTTTGTATCACTGTATGTGAGATTACCGTCAACGTCGGTATACATATCGTATGTGAAATTGTAGTGCGCTGCGCCGTCTGCGCTTGTTTCGCCGTCACGGCTCGTGCCCCAATCATTGCACCAGCCGATGATCGAGTATTTCTTTGTTGCGGAAACAGGCTCGTGCCAGTCGTCCATTTCGCCGTAGCCGCCAAGCTCAACAAATTCAAACTGACCGCTTGCGAGGTTGAAGATGATCTTTACCTGGTCGGTTTCCGGAGTATAGATCTTATAGCCGTCTGCATTTGCGCTGTCGCCCCAGAAGTTTGTGATGGTTCCACCGATTCTGGTATAGCGTCCCCACGAGTATTTGTAAACATTGTGGGTGGAATACTTCAGCGTACCCCATTCATCCTGCTGTACATCGGCAACAACACGCCATCCGCCGTAGCCGTAGTCGTAGTAGATCTTATCCTGCTTTTGGATAACCATGAATTTCATGTCGGTGCCGGGTGTAGTGGGAACAACGACCTCCATGTTGCCCGAACCGTCAGACGACATCTTATAATCGAGGTCATCCCACTTCATATCGATACCGTCGTTATTGTAGTCGGGTCCGATAATATAGAAGTTCTCGCCGTATGATTTGTCTGCGCCCAGCTCCATGAACTCAAGCTCGTCGTCCTTAACGTCGAGATCTGTCACCTCGGGTTCTTCGTCAGCCGCAGCGGGATTTGTTGCTGCCGCATGAGTCGGAACTGTGCCCGTACCGGAGTAATATTCTGTTTCGTAGGTGATCTTTGCGCCGTGCTCCTCAAGGTCGTCGATCGGCTGGTTTGCAGCGTTTACGTTGACCTCGATGTAGTTGCCTGCGTTAAGATCGCCCTTTTTGATGAGCCAGCGGTTAGCTTCCTCTTCGGTAGCGAACTGCTTGATCGAACCGTCGTCAGCCTCAACTACGAACGACTCATAAATTTTCTCCTGACCGAACTGATTCTGACTGATCGGTCTGAATGTCGTATATAAGAAACCGCCGGGGCCTGTATCGCTGAAGTTGTGAGTCGATCTTCTGTACCAGCCGTAGCCCTCATACGTGAATTCTGCGGGGCACACGTTTGCATCGTAGTCGATAAGACCTGCTTTTCTGTAGTGCATGATCGCTGTTTCAGTCTTAACGTAGATCATGTACGTCTTGCTCATCCACTTAACAAATTTGTTAAGCTGCTCTCTGCCGCCGTCGCCCGAGCCGTCGGCGAAATCTCTGTACTTCTGAGCAAAAGCGTCTTTGCCGTTCTTGTTCTGCATATCCTGAAGATCTTCGGTAACCAGCTCGAAGTAGATATCCATACCGTTTTCTTTACTGGTCTGTGTTTCGTTCGGGATCGGGATACCGAATATCTCGAATGACTGCTGGTTCCAATCGTTTTCGTTCTCGGAAACCGTTCTGTGCGCGCCTGTCTTTGTGATGATACCGTTAACGTAGTTTACGTTTCTGGTGAGGTTGAGCGTCTTCTGAGTAACGTACCAGCCGTTGCCCTCATAGCTCATTGCGCAGGCACCCTCGGGACCGTCGCCGCCCCATGTGCCGTTTGTGATCTCAAGATATTTTCTGTTGTGAGTAAGCTTTGACTCGACGCTGGACGTTACCCACGGGTTGTGTTCCGGGCTGCCCTCGGCAGGGCTGATGCCGTTGTACCACATATAGAAGTAAGGAGTTCCCTGGAATGCCGTTGTGGAACGAACGTGGAAACGAACGAATCGAGTATTTGCCTTACCTGTGTAGATAGGAGAGCCTGTGAAGGGGTTTTCTTCAGCCTCTTCGCCTCCGATCGTATACTGCTTTGTCAGCGTGTAGGCGTTATTGTCGCCGTACTTGCAGACAGCCTCCAGAATAAGGACATTGTTTGTGTTGACCGTAACGTTTTGAACGTTGACGTAAGTGTCGGGACAAGTTTTCCTAAGGTTTTCAACAGCCTCATCGGCAATGATCGTCTTTGCAAACTTGATCTCGCCGTTTGGTTCGGTTGACGCATATCCCGCTTTTGTCTCGTAGAACGAGGCGCCGTCCGAGATCTTGTTTGTTTTGAATACAACAAGGCCTTCACCGACTGCTTCGCCCGAGCCGGAGCTTGACTGCCCGGGAATCTTGTCACCGTGCTTGGAGTAATACGACTCGACGAAAGAAATCGCGCTCTTTGCCTGAACATAAGCTTCACGCTGATTGACAGTTGCCTGCGTTGTCGTGATGTTCAACGAAGCCATTGACACCAGCAGCGCAACGAGGATAGCGAGCACGATACAGATCGCCATTGCCGTTGACAGCGCCAAGCCCTTTTTGGAGTTCTTCCGCCTGAAGTAACTACTATGAGCTCTCATAGCTAACACCCTTTCTGTAATGATAATAATACCCCCTGCATGACGCCCTTGGAGATGATCTCCCACATGCAGTTTTTTATACAATTAAATTATATACTATTTCGAAAAAAATTCCAATACTTTTTTAAAAAGAAGTGTTAAAAATTTTTCGCCGTTCTTTTGTATACAATCAACAATAAAATTGAAGAAATTTTGACAAATGTGAAAATTATCATTTAAAAATCACACAGCCGTCACATAAGGCTTGTTTCGGTTCATTTTTTGTCCCGCGCCGCGCCTCATATTCAAGCTGCCCTTTTCATTATATATGCGCCGATACACTGCTGCAGGTTAATTGATCTCCGAACTTTTTGCTTGCCTTAAGACGCCTTGTGGGGATGCGGTCACACCTGCCGGTTCGGTCGGTGCTTCTGCTGCGCAGAGGTCCCCCCCACACACCCTCGGCAGCTTTTTTGAAAAAAAGCCGCGCAAAAAATCTTTTAACCGATAGTTTTTTACTGATTCAAAAAACGTGACCGCGAACACACGGAAATCAATTTTTAAAGTTTGTCATTTTTCGTTTCTCCGTTCGCCGCATTGGCTTTGCCTCGCGCCTAATTTTTATGACGTTTTTTGTGAAGGTAAGTTAATTTTTTTGCACTGCGCGTTGTGTTTCTTTTTTATTTCACTCCACATATACCGGCTTTTATGGGGCTCTGCCCCAGACCCCGCAAACTTTTTGAAAAAAGTTTGAAAAAACTTCAGCTATGTTTGCCGGAATTGATTTCCCTGCCGCGAACAAAATATAACTTGACAAAATTCGCCCGCTGTTATATGATAAGATCGAACTTTCGATTATGGAGAACATGATAATGGAAAATGCAAAAATCGTAACTCACGCTCAAGGATACCTAACGAAGCTTTGCGGCGGCATCGACCCGATCTCGGGAAACAAGATCGAAAGCGGCGCTGCTGCCGAGGCTCGCACAAAACGCTGCTTTGAGTTTACCGCCGAGCTCCTTTCACGCATTGCGCTGCGGCTGCCCGACTGTGAATACGGCGGCAGGCTGCATATCCCGTGTTCCCCGAACGTTAAAAACGAGACTCTCATTATATCCAGGGCAGCCGATTACATGACGCTGCTGAGCAGGTGTATCGATCCGGTCAGCGGAAAGCCCGCCGAAAAGACCGACGTCATCAAGAACAGCAGCCTCAGCCGATGCTTCGCATACACCGCAGGTCTGCTGAAAAAAACAGTTCTCGAAAAAGCGCCGTTCTTCGTTGAGGAAGATCGCCTGGCGGAGTTCCCCTACTCCGATCTGCCGCTTACTCCCGACGAATTTACGCAAAAGGTCAACCTGCTGATCGACCGGGAGCACGTTGCCCCGCTCAGCCCGAACCGCGTCACCGAATACCTTGCGTCTATTCAGATGATCGACAAGATTTCAGCAGGCAGCGGGAACGTTTATTATTCCGCCTCGAAGCTAGGCCGCCTTCTGGGCGTTCTTGACGCGGACGGCAAGGTCGGCGAGGTACTGTTTGACAGAAGAATGCAGGATTTCATCATAAAAAACTTATCGACGATAGCCGAAAAAGCAGCCGCTGTAAAATAAACGGCTGCTTTTATATTATCTAATTGCTCACTTTATCTTATTTACAGCTTCGTCGATCTCCGGACAGACAAACAGCTCCGACTTTCCTTCATCGGCAAGCTTTGCGAATTCGCTGTCGATCGGCAGCTTGGCAAGTATCTGCAGCCCCAATCTGTTTGCGGTTTCCTCAAGACGGCTCTCTCCGAAGATCGAATGCTCTCTGCCGCACTCGGGACAGCGGAATTTGCTCATGTTCTCGATCACACCAATGATCGGAATATTCATCATCTCCGCCATATTGACCGCCTTTTCGACGATCATCGACACAAGCTGCTGCGGGCTGGTCACGATCACGATACCGTCAATTGGCAGCGACTGGAAAACCGTCAGCGCAACGTCGCCCGTTCCCGGCGGCATATCGACGAACATATAATCAACATCGCCCCATACAACGTCGGACCAGAACTGATTGACCGTTCCCGAAATAACAGGTCCCCTCCACACAACGGGGTCGGTGTCATTCTCAAGAAGAAGATTGACCGACATTACCTTGATCCCCATCTCGGTGTATGCGGGAAGGATCCCGTCCTCGCTGCCGAGCGCTCTGTCGCGTATTCCGAACATTTTCGGGATCGACGGCCCCGTAATATCTGCATCGAGCACCGCTGTTGAAAATCCCTCGCGGTTCATCGCCGACGCCAGCATTGCCGTAACTGTGGATTTCCCGACGCCGCCCTTTCCGCTGACTACTGCGATGACCTTCCGAACCTTGCTTTTTTTGTTGAGCTGCGTCTTCATGCTTTGGTTCTCGGAACCAGTCTTGCAGTCGGAAGCGCAGCTGCTGCAGTCATGTGTACAACCCATATAGTGATCCTCCGTGATTATCTTTTATATTAATTATTTCAAAACTCTATTTTATACAATATGAAACCCGGTTATTTCTTTTTTCTGCTCTTTTTGGACGCAGGTTTATTATCGCCGACGGCAGGCGCAGGCGTTTCGCCGTTCTCGAAATGCTCGGGATAAAACACGTCCTCTGCAGCGACCATCTCAAACCCGCTCAGGAACGTGTAGGGGAGCCCGTAGCCGAAAGCCATGCAGGCGATATACATAACAACACTGTTGTCGTAGAGCTGCTCATGCAGAGGCAGCCCGACAGCGAAGTAAGAGCTGATAACATACAGCGAGGGGAGCACGACCAGGATCAATACAGAAGGGCTGAATCGCGCGACCTGCTTGCCGTTGCCCACTCTTGTTGCGAAAAACACAAGCGTGCCGAACAGAACGACCAGCACGAGCAGGACGCCGCTGTAGAGCTTGTCGCTTGTGATACTCTCCGCAAGCTGAGTTACAAAATAGCAGCACACACCGTAAGCAAGGATCAAAAACGCCGAAAAGAACATATTCAGCGCTTCGCCTGTTCTTTTATTCATACAAAAACTTCCTTTCATTATATATATTGCGCATTCGTCATTGTTTCATGTAATAAAATATGAAAAATCAACATCGGGGACATGGAAACACTCACCGCCCCCATTATTCTATTGTACCATAAAAAATTAATTTTTCAATATATTTTCGTTGTAAATTTTAAAAACTCAAGCTTTCCGCATATTTGATACGTTTACCCTTGCGAGGGCGCAGATCGATCAATCAAAAAGTTTTTGCGCAGCCTTTTTCAAGAAAGCTGCAGAGGTTCGATAGAGCACAGCATAAAGTTTTCGCCAAGCCTTTTTCAAAAGGCTTGCGGTTTCCAAAGGCATACTCCGGCCTTTTAGGGGTGAATTTCCAAAAGAGTCCGGCGGACTGTTTTGGAAAGAGGGGCATTTTGGCAGAAAATGCCCCTAACTAACGGTTTGCATCAAAGTGCCCTCGCCGCTCCAAGGCGACGCAGTAAATGACACAGTAAATAGGTGGTCATGACCTAAGCATAAAATAAATAGGCAAATTACCGTTATGCAGATGATTCGTCTATTTCTTTTACCAACCGCTCTATCGCCGCGAGGCGACCTACTT
>CACZCM010000062.1 GCA_902779615.1 uncultured Ruminococcus sp.
CCGGGACACCTCTAAAATAACGTAGGTACGACTTCGACAAATCCGCGGTGATTAACCTTAGGGGGAGATTCTTAAGAGGGGGAGCGACAACCCAAGCTCCCATACCACTTATGGCGCTCCCCCTCTTAAGCGCGCTTTTGCCTGCTTTTGCCGCGCAGCAAAAGCAGGTCGCCTCGCGGCGATAGAGCGGTTGGTAAAAGAAATAGACGAATCATCTGCATAACGGTAATTTGCCTATTTCTTTTTTTGCCTAAGTCAAGACCACCGACTAATTAGGATATTTCACATGTCGTTCACTACAATTCGAAATTATGGTGCTTCGCGCCTTTATTTCACTGCTGCGATTTACAAAAGCTCCCGATTTCTCCTAATTACGAATTAAATTTTCCTCCGCAGAGAAGCCATGTTTTCAGGATCGCCGTCTGGGTTTTGCCGTCGGGGATCCTGTTGTTCATTACCATCTCTACCGCTTTCTCAAGAGGGATCCTCTCTACGTTCAAAAATTCGTCTTCGTCCGGATTTGGACTCTCAAAATGATCCACCCTGCACATATACATATGCAGCACCTCGTCGGTAAATCCCGGAGAAACATACTGCGCTCCCAGCGATACCCAGCTTGCCCCGACTGCCCCCGTTTCTTCCAGCAGCTCCCGCTTTGCATTTTCGAGAGGCGTTGATGTCGGGTCGTCTATCTTTCCTGCCGGCAGCTCCAGAACCACCTCGCCAAACGGGTAACGATACTGCCTGACAAACAGCAGCTCGCCGTTCTCGGTCAGCGCAGCCGCCGCAACTCCGGCAGGGTGTCGGGCTACCTCTCGCTTCGCCGCTGCGCCGTTTGGCAGTTCAACGTCGTCAAGCTCCAAGCGTATTATTTTTCCGTCATACAGCGTCTTGGAGCCAAGCTTCTTCTCTTCAAGCTTCATATTCATTTCTCCTTGCCAAGATAAAACAGCGCCAGCGTGTCGGGTCCGCAGTGTGCGCCCAGAGCAGGCCCGATCTCGGTTATCATGATATTGCTGATCCCGCAGGTTTTCGTGATCGACCGCGCAAGAAGGTCGGCGTCCTCCCCACAATCCGCATGGGCTATAAATACCGTGTCATTTTCCTCGGGCGAGTAGTTCTCCGCCATCTGCTGAACAAGCTTCGCTATCGCAAGCCTGCGCCCCCTCGCTTTGTATACCAGCTTAAGCTTGCCGCTTTCGTCCGTTGTCAAAACAGGCTTGATATTCATGACCGACCCCACTGCCGCCGCTGCAGCGGAGATTCGTCCGCCTCGCTTCAAAAAATTAAGGTCGCTCGGAGTGAACCAGTGGCGCACACGCCCTTTCAGCGATTCCGCAAGATCGCGTACCTCCTCGATCGGCGCTCCATTTTTCCTGAGCGCTGCGCAGTGATACAAAAGCAGCGACAGCCCCATCGATCCGCAAAGGCTGTCAACGCAATATATCTTTCGCTCGGGGTATTGCTCCCTAAGCTCCTCCGCCGCTATCCGGCTGACATTGTATGTGCCGCTTAATGCCGACGAGAAGCCTATATACAAAACATCTCGCCCCTGCTCAAGGTGCGTTTTGAAATACCTGATGTAGTCGTCGATCGACGGAGACGCAGTTTTTACCGCTACTCCCCTTCTCAGAAGATCATAAAAGCTTTCGCTGCCGATATCAAGGCTCGAAAGAGTTGTATCAAATGTATGCCCGCCTGTCATAACCTTCAGCGGTACTGCTGTTATATGCATTTTCTCTGCGGCTGCCTTCGGCATATCGCACGCAGAATCTGTTATAATTGCATAATTACTCATAAAGCGGTTCCTCCTTGTTTGTGCATTTATGTATCCAACTTTGCTGTTACCATTCACCGTCTTCATCTGCGCCATCTTCATAAGAATACTCGTATTCATAATCTGCGCTGCCGCCGTCTTCGCTGTAATTATCCTGCGGCTCGGCTGTGTATTCTTCTGTCTGCTCTTCGATCGGACTTGATGACGGCTCGACGATCCCGATCTGATTGTTTATCCCAACTCCGTATATATATTCAGGCTCGTTCGGTTCGCCGTAGCCCTCGTCGGATTCGGTGTCGAAGTCGGTGTCCGTATCACTGTCGCTGCTGTCGGGTACATCGGTATCGGGCGCGTCGTCCTTCAGCGTTCCGTTTGTCGCCTGAGTGCGGATCGTTTCCAAAGTATATACGCTCGAATCGGTAACGGTGTATGTATTCATCAGATACAAAACGTCGGTCACGCCGAATTCGCTGATCATTTCAACAAGATTTGCGCTGAGATAATCATATTCAACAACGTATATCTGCGAAAACGAGCCTGTCAAAAATGCCGGCATCACTGTTCCGAAATCGTCCTTCACGATCAAAAGCCGTCGGTCATTCTTTGCCTTTGTGTCAAGCCGCAGACAATAAAACCCGCCCTTGCAGTAGCCCTCATACAGCGAATCCTTGTTCTCCTCATAATACTTGTCCGCCGACAAGAACTCAAATTCATCGTCATAATAATTCGTAACAAAGCTCGTCCGAGGCTTGTAAAAGATAAATTCATCCGGGTTCTTCCGCAGATCTTCGTCGCCGTCGGGCATACACATATACGAAAGATCGCCCACATACTCCTTCGGAGAAGACGGCGAGTATTCCGAAATATCGGCATACTCGACCCCGGCCTCCTTCGCAAATATCCTTCCCGCATAGTACGCTCCGAGGGGCGTCCAGCGGCTGTCGGAGCGGAAGTAGATGTTCTCGGCGTTGTGGTTTTTGAGCGTATCGAGAACATTGACCGGAGTTACGTTCACCAGCATATCGTTCAGCGTTTGAAGAATATTCTCCTGATCGTCGATCTGATCCTGATATTTCGGCGGGCAGTACAGCTCGCACGCAGTCGGAACGATCATTGAATACACATTCACCTTCGTCCCGGCTTCTTCCTTGATCTTGTTCAGCTCGTTTGCATAAAACTCAAGGCAGCCCTCGCCGATGTTCATCGAAAACAGCTCCATCGCCCGTGGCTTGCCGTCCTGCTTTGCAATAAGCAGTTCGCCGGAATAGTAGCACTCGGTGTCCTGTTTATCGTAGTCCTTGTGTTCGCCGACATCAAGGATCTCCGTGGGCTGCGGCTCGCTCGAGGGAATATCGATCGTTTCGAGAGCCGCTGAAGAAACGCTGTCGGTGCTTTCTCTGCTGCAGCCTGCCGCAGAAAACATGATCGCCGCAGAAAGCGCGAGCGCCGCCGCTCTTTCAAATATATTTTTCATATACACATTCTCCTTATATCAATACGCACGCCGCAAGAACGTAATCTCCGTAATCGCGCAGCGTAAATAATCCTTCTTTATTTGAGATCCGCCCCGTCACAGTATCGGAGCTGCCGAGGCGAAAGCTTATTTCGTTCATCGGAAAGGCCATACCCATTCCGATCGCTTTGACATAGCTTTCCTTCAGCGCCCAAAGGCGGATAAACGCCCTGTTCGGCTCGGCGCTGCGCTCAATATATTTGCGTTCGCAAGCGTCGCACACCTTCTCTGCAAGTCGGGGTGAAACGCTCCTGACGACCTGAACATCAACTCCCACGGGATGATCGCAGACCGCCGCCGCCGCATAGCCTCCGCTGTGGCTTATGTTGAAGTGAATATCGCTCCTGCCCTCAAAATACGGCTTACCGTATTTGTTAAAAGAAAACGTCAGCTCATCGAGATCGATATTGTATATATCGCTCAGCGCAGCTGCGAGAACGGCTCTTCCGCAGCGAGTTTCAAAAGCCTTTTTGCCGCCTCGCGGAATGCTTCCGATACTAAATTTTTGAAGATAGATCACACACGACATAACGGCTCACTGCACTTCGGCTCCACAAACAGCGTTTTGTTCTTGACGAAGATCACCATTCCCGGACGGGCGCCCTGCGGTTTTGTGACGTTGCGAACAAGCGTGTAGTCCACCGCCGCGCGGGAGCTTTCTCTTGCCCTGCTGTGGTATGCGGCGATCTGCGCCGCTTCGACGATCGCCTCGTCCGAGGGAGTTTTCCCGTCGGTCACGAGGATTGTGTGCGCTCCGGGAACATCTTGTGTATGAAGCCAAACGTCGTTTTTGGAAGCGGTCTTAAGGGTCAGGGTATCGTTCTGCCTGTTGCTTCGCCCAACGAGAACCCTGAACCCGTCTTTCGTACAAAATTCGAGCGGAGGCAGCGGCTTCGGCTCTCTGCTCTTCTTTGAGTTCTTCGCCTTCTGAGGCTTCAGAAAGCCCGTCTGGACCAGCTCCGCCTTTATCTCCGCCAGTTCCCTTTCGCTCTCTGCGCGGCTGAGCGAATCGAAGACATTATCAAGATAGCTCAGATCGTTCTTCGCCAGCTTGATCTGTTCGGTCAGAATATGCTGCGCCGTTTTCGCCTTTTGATACTCCTTGTAGTATTTCTGGGCATTCTGAGAAGGCGACTTTGAGGGATCAAGAGATATCCGAAGAACGCTCATATTTTCGTCATAAAAATTATCAACGTCAACGAACGCAGCGCCCTTTTTGATGTTGTGAAGATTTGCCTGTAAAAGGTCGCCGCAGACACGCAGCCGTTCTCTGTCTGCGCAGGCGTCAAGCTCTGCCTGCTGAGAGTTGATCTTGCGGGCAGTTCGCTCAAAGGCTGATGTCAGCGCTTTCAGCAAATCCTGCGACTTAGCCTTGATGCGTTCGGCTTTGTCACGCTCGGAATAGAAGCTGTCGAGAAGCGAAGAAAACGTATCGAACCGCTTTACGCTGCAGAGCGTTCCGTATTGCGTAATATCCATAAACGACATATCCCGAGGTCTGCCGTCCTCGTCATAAACGCAGACCGGAAACCCGTCCATGTTTTTTATTATGTCCGCAAGTCGGCCGATATAATATTCGAGGCGATTGCGGTAATTTGAGTCAAGTCTGTCGGAAAACATTTCCGAACGACTGCCGCCTATGCGGTATGCGATCTCACGGCTGACTACGGGAGATATTCCAACGATCGACGACAAGATCGCCTTATCGAGCTTCTCGGCCAAATTGACAATGGCGGCTGCTGCTGCGGAAGGCGGCGTATCGAGCAGCGAAAGCTTATCCTGCGCAGGAGGCAGAGCATACTTCACACCCGGCAGCACGACACGCATTGAAGTCATAGAAGGATCAACACGCTTGAGCGAATCGATAACAGCGCCGTCTGCGTCGATAAGGATAACATTCGAGTAACGTCCCATGATCTCGCAGGCCAGCGTCAGGCGAACGGTATCGCCCAGCTCGTTATTTGAATCAAAGTCGATAAAGATGATGCGCTCAAGCCCGGGCTGACGCACGGCGCAGATCTTGGCGCCTCCGAGACGTTTTCTCAACAGCATACAAAACATCGGCGGCGAAGCGGGATTTTCGGGAGCGTGCTCGGTCAGGCTGACTCGGGGCGAATTTGCCCGAGCGCTTATAAGCAGCTTCACGCCGCCGCCAAATGTGCGTATATTGAAGATCAGCTCGTCCTTGTTGGGCTGATGTATCTGAGAAACACGAGCGCCGATCAGAGCCGAATTAAGTTCGTTTGTCAAAAAGCGTGTAAAAACGCCGTCAAGCGCCACAGCGGATCACCTCATTGCGATAGTCATTAAAATTGCCACTATTTATTATACAACATTTTACAGGGAATTTCCACTGTTTTTCGATAAATATCATTTAAATCGTTTTGCTCATTGTAATTCCACATTGCACATCAGATCAGTCGGGCGGAGAGTGATAAAATTTTTTGTGTATTTCTCAAATTTCCTTGTAAATTTTTACAAAATATGTTATTATATTCACATACTAAATTGTAAGGCGATGGCGGTATCGTATACCGGCCATCACGCTAACTATATTTTATAAAGCGAGGTATTCCATAAATGGGTTTATTTGACAGAAATTCTAAAAAATCCGCCAAGGACGAAACAGAAGAAAAGAAAGCTGAAACCGAAGCAAAAACCGAAGCGGCTCCCGCAGAGAACGAGCCTGCCGCGCAGGAGGCTGCCCGCCCCACCAGATATACTTTTGTTGTCGAGAATGTTTTTGAGGTCGACGCAAACGAGAGTATCGCCGCTGTCGGCAATATTCACGGAAAGATCAATGTAGGCGATACGTTTTTCATAATTCACCCGAAGTTCCCCGAACCGCTGACCGCCAAGGCTGACGCTCTTGTCGTTGGTAACGAAACGAAAGACTCCGCCGAAAACTGCCGGCTTGCGATCAGAATAACCGACATCACCGACCCGAACGTTATCCCGAAATATTCGGTCATCTCCAACATCGAGCCGCAGACAGCGCCCGAGCCGAACCGTCCGATCGAAAATCCGCTGCTCGTCGGGCTGACCTGCGAGTACAATCACCTCGTGAAGGAAAACGAGTTCACCTACACCTTCATGGTGGCTTTGCTGACCTCGAACTACATTACCCCCGCCGAAATGCAGCTCGACGCTCCCGACCGCTCAACAGGCAAGGTCAAGCTGCGCGACCCAAAGGTATCGTTCAGACTTCTGCACCACCCCAACGATCAAAGCCTGCTTGTGCTGCCTATCTTCACAGATATCGCTGCGCTGGGCTTGTGGACTTCCGCGCTCAAGGAAAACGAGAAAGGCGAAAAGCCCAAAACTGTCTTGATGCCGTTCCAGCGCTGCGCCGATATCGGCATGAAAAACAGCGGCGTTGTTGTCAATCCGTTCGGTCCCTTCCCGGTATTTGTATCTAACCAGAACCTTCAAAACACGCTCATGCTCCGGCAGCAGGCTCTCAAGCGCAAGGAGGAAATGGACAAAGCCGCCGGCAATTCGACAAAGTGATCGATCATTTCTCACGAAACAAGCGATCTTGAACAGCTCTGTTTTCGGCAGCGCGTTATTCCAGACAGGTCAATTGCATAGCTTCAGCACAAATATATCGAGGGTTTTCCGCTGTGAAAACCCTTTTTTTATATTCGTATTTCGCAAAACTCCGCCGACATTTCGATCATTACTTCGAAAATAAAATAAAGACAGACGCATATCTCGGTCAAAGTCCAAATACAAATTCTCAAAATTCACAAATTATTATTTATTTATAGCTTCGATCGTGTTATTATAATAGTATAACCGTTCGTTATTTTGGGTGAGTCTGCATTAACCGCATCTCACTTTTCGTTAATATTTGATATATAAACAACAATACAGGCAGTGATATTATGGAACAGTACTCTATTACAGGAATGAGCTGCGCTGCGTGCAGCGCCCGTGTCGAAAAAGCGGTGTCGCAGGTCAGCGGCGTGAAGACGTGCAGCGTCAGCCTGCTGACAAATTCTATGGGCGTTGAGGGCAGCGCAAGTCCGAGCGATATCATCGCTGCAGTTGAAGCTGCGGGCTACGGAGCCTCAAAAAAAGGCGCTGATCCCGGCATACACGACGACCGTGATATTCTGAAGGACACCGAAACTCCAATACTGAAAAAGAGGCTCATTTCATCACTGATCTTTCTTGCCGCTCTGATGTATGTGTCGATGGGTCACGGAATGCTCTCTCTGCCTATGCCGCCTTTTTTCGAAGGGAACCATATTGCACTGGCGCTGCTCCAAATGCTCCTCGCGATCATCGTTATGGTTATCAATCGACGATTCTTCGTCAGCGGCTTCAAAAGCACGCTCCACGGTGCGCCGAATATGGATACGCTGGTGTCGCTCGGCGCAGGCGCGTCATTCGTCTACAGCACATATGCGCTGTTTCTGATGACAGCGGCCGACGACCCTCATGTTTATATGCACGAGCTTTACTTTGAATCGGCTGCAATGATACTGACCCTGATAACGGTCGGAAAGCTGCTTGAGGCGGTGTCAAAGGGCAGAACGACCGACGCACTGAAAAGCCTTATCGCAATGAAGCCTCAAACCGCCTGCATTGAGCGAAACGGCGAGGAGATAGTCATTGGGATCGAAGGGGTGAATAAGGGCGATGTTTTTGTTGTTCGTCCCGGCGAAGTCATTCCCGTTGACGGAAGGATTCTGAGCGGAGAAAGCGCAGTTGACGAGTCGGCGCTTACGGGAGAGTCGATCCCCACAGATAAATCGATCGGCGATACGGTGTCGGCAGGAACACTGAACACGTCGGGCTTTATCCGCTGCGAGGCGCTTCGGGTCGGCGAAGACACGACTCTTTCGCAGATCATAAAAACAGTCAGCGACGCTGCCGCAACTAAAGCTCCTGCAGCGAAGGCTGCCGACAAAGCCGCCGCAGTGTTTGTTCCGTCTGTACTTGCAATATCGGCGGTAACGCTTGCGGTGTGGCTGCTGCTTGGCGAGTCGGTCGGATTTTCGGTGGCGAGGGCAGTGTCTGTCCTCGTGATCAGCTGCCCGTGCGCACTGGGACTCGCGACTCCCGTTGCTATAATGGTCGGCAGCGGTATGGGAGCAAAAAACGGGATCCTTTTCAAAACTGCCGAATCACTCGAAACGGCAGGCAGGATACAAATTGCAGCTCTCGACAAAACCGGTACGGTCACAAACGGTTCTCCCTCTGTAACAGACGTCATCGCTTTCGGCGATATTGACGAATCTCAGCTGCTGACGATCGCAGCCTCGGCGGAATCGGGAAGCGAACACCCGCTTGCTAAGGCGGTCATCAATGAAGCGGAGAAGCGTGGGCTGACTCTCCAAAAGCCCGAGTCGTTCAAAGCTCTCTCGGGCAGCGGCGTTTCGGCAGTTGTCGGCGGAAAAACGATCTTTGGCGGCAATTATGAGCTAATGAAGCGGCACGCCGACGGTCTTGACGATCTGAACAGCGACGCCGAGCGGCTTTCGGGCGAAGGAAAGACACCTCTGTTTTTCTGCCGTGACGGAAAGCTTCTTGGAATTATCGCTGCGGCAGACACGATCCGTTCCGACAGCGCAGAGGCGATCGCCCAACTGAAAAAAATGGGCATTCACGTTGTTATGCTGACCGGCGACAACGAGCGCACAGCCGAGGTCATCGGAAAGCAGGCAGGAGTTGACGAGGTCGTCGCAGGAGTACTGCCCAACGGCAAAGCAGACGTGATCAGGCAGCTGAACGCATTCGGAAAAACTGCAATGGTCGGCGACGGGATCAACGACGCTCCTGCGCTGACGGCAGCAGATCTCGGCATTGCGGTCGGGAGCGGTACCGATATTGCGATCGATTCCGCAGATGTTGTTCTGATGAAAAGCTCGCTGACCGACGTTCCGGCTGCGATACGTCTTGGGCGAAAAACACTGAAGACGATTAGGGAGAATCTGTTCTGGGCATTTATCTACAACGTGATAGGGATCCCCCTTGCGGCGGGAGTATATATAAAGCTGTTTGGCTGGACGCTTGACCCGATGTTCGGCGCTGCTGCGATGAGCCTGTCGAGCTTCTGCGTTGTAACGAATGCGCTGAGGGAGAATCTTTTCGACATTCACAGCGCAGCGAAAGACAAAAAGGGCAAGCCGACGGCTGCAAATATTATTATTGAAAGAGAGGATAAAACGATGAACGAACTCACACTCAACGTAAAGGGCATGATGTGCCCCCACTGCGAAGCGAACGTGAAGGGCGCGCTTGAGGCTCTTGACTTTGTGGAAAGCGCAGAGGCGAGCCATGAAAGCGGCACTGTTGTTGTTAAGTACAGCGGCGAGGCGGACACCGAAGCGCTGAAGAAAGCGATCACCGACAAGGGCTACGAGGTCGAGTAAGCCCACGGCATGAAAATGTACTACACATATATGCTCCGCTGCAAAGACGGCTCGATCTACACAGGTATCACAACCGACCTGAGCCGCCGAATGGCGGAGCATTTTTCAAAAGGCGGAGCTGCTGCAAAATACACCCGCTCGCACGACCCGCTGAAGCTTGAGGCTGCGTGGCAAAGCGCCGGCCGCTCGCTTGCGGGAAAGCTTGAAGCGGGCATCAAACGGCTTCCCAAATCAAAGAAAGAAAAGCTCATCAAAGGCGAAATCGGTCTTGACGCAATTGGGGGGATAGACAGTTCGGAATACTCCGGGGTGATCCGCAATTTTCGATCCGCAGTCAGTGCAAACGAGAAGCATTAACAGCTAAGCCTGCGGGAAAATAAAAAGCAAAGCGGGGCTTGACCCCGCTTATTCTTCCATCTGCTTTCCGAGAAACGCCGCAGCTGTCTGCGCAAGCTTGACCTCGACCTCGGCGGGCGCGCCTTTGCGGTCGCTTGTCAGCATGATGACTGCTCCCGTAACGTCTCCTGCTGCAATTATCGGGAAAACTATCCCCGCAGTACGGTCTATTCCTTCCACAGGCTTGATCGGTCGGTCAACTGCGGAGTTGTAGCTCTGCCGCCCTTCTATCAGATCCTCCACTGCGGACGTGATTCGCCTTTCGATGTATTCTCGTTTTGATACTCCTGCTGCGGCGATAATATGATCTCTGTCGGATATCAGCGTCGGAAGGTCGCTGACTCTGCTCAGTACCTCTGCGTATTGTGCTGCAAACGTTCCAAGTTCCCCCACGGGCGAGTATTTCTTGAAGATGACCTCACCGTTGCTGTCTGTGTATATTTCCAGCGGGTCGCCCTCACGTATCCTAAGCGTGCGGCGGATCTCCTTCGGGATCACCACCCGTCCAAGATCGTCAATTCGTCTTACTATTCCTGTTGCTTTCACGATAATATCCTCCCAAGTATATTTAGTTTCATCAAATTAGCCTGTTCCGCATACTGCGGCACTGCGGCTTCTATCGTTTCGATTTACTGAAAGATATTATTTGTATGTTGATGGAATTTTATACTTGTGACATAAAATTGCAAATTTTTGGAATTTTCTTCACGATACAAATAAAAAGTTAAATTTCATGGTGATATCATGTCAACAAAAATATCATTTACCGTAACAGCCGCGTATAACGATAAACAAATGAAGATTTTTTTGCGGCAGTTCTGCGGCGTATCCGCGTCACTGCTGACCTCACTGAAACGCACCCAAGACGGGATCACACTCAATGGCTCTCATGCGCGTTCGGTCGATATTGTACACGCGGGCGACACGGTGGTTCTGTCACTTTCACAGGACGAATCCGATATACCGCCGTCGGATCTGCCATGCTGTGTGATCTACGAAGACGAACACGTTATTGCATACGACAAGCCGCCATTCATGACGGTTCATCCTGTTCGAGGTCATTTGGGCGACACGCTTGCGAATGCTGCTGCAGGCTATGCGCAGTCAAAAGGCGAAAGGTATGCTTTTCGTGCGGTCAACAGACTTGACAGGGACACCTCGGGAGTTGTTCTTGCGGCAAAAAACAGCTTTGCTGCGGCGCTGCTGCCAAAGAGCGCTCACAAGACATATGTCGGAGTGTGTGAAGGGATAATTACGAAACCCGGAACGGTTCGAGCGCCGATACGACTGAAATCAGGCCACACTATCGAGCGGGAAACAGGCGAGGGCGGCGCTCCCGCTGTTACGCACTACGTACCGATAGCACAGTTCGGCGAAAGAACACTGCTTGAGTTTACCCTTGAAACGGGTCGTACTCATCAGATACGTGTACATATGTCAAGCATTGGACACCCGTTGGCAGGCGACGATATGTATGGCAGCGCTCAGTCAAAGACGGAAAACATCTGCGCCGAGAATTCAACCGCAGATACGACGGATCCGCCGAGCGGTGCCTGCTTCACAAAAAACTACGCCGCCGCAAGAATGACACAAAGTGAGCTTGAAACAGCTTGGAATGAATATTTTCTTCGAAAAGCGGTCTATATCGAGGATATTCTCAATGGCAGATGCACCGAAGCCGCGACACGCAGCGACCGGTTTATCAGGCAGGCGCTGCACTGCGCCAAGGTGGAGTTTATTCACCCGATCACGAAAGAAAAAGTGACAGTGCGTTCTTCGCTTCCCCCGGAATTCTCTGCGGCGGGTCGCCGCTGACACATTCCGCCATAATTTATATGAACTCCGGGTCAGTCCCGCATTTTTAGTTTTGTGAATATCTCTGCTTTTGAGAAGTTGGCGGCGGGTCGCCGCTGACACATTCCGCCATAA
>CACZCM010000063.1 GCA_902779615.1 uncultured Ruminococcus sp.
CGGGTCTCCTGTGGAGACCTCTGCGCAGCAGAAGCACCGACCGAGCCGGTTGGGAACCGTCCCCGACGGCAGGCAAGACCCGGGGGACATTCCCCTCTGCGGTTATATCAGAATTACTGCTTGACGCATCGCCAAACGTGTTTTTACGATAGGCGGTGCGTTTTTTTTACAGCTTGCAGCTGTGTATTGTGACTTGTGAATGAGTAATGCCTTGTATAACCGCAGAGGAAATGTTCACCGCACTCTAAGGCAGCGGGGTCCACCTCATGTTCGGTATGGGTATGCACCCCACTGAATGCACGAGCCCTTGGTTTGTGTTTGTTTAAAGCAGAGCTTTTAATTACTTTACTATATGTATTTTTAGAGAACGTTTTCTGCCAAAGTGCTTTCTTAATAACTCTATCATAAGCTGCGTGCTGTGTATTTTTAGTACTGAGAGAAGCATAATCGTTCCGGCGTGAGATCGACATATATCTATCAAAAAAATACACAAAAAATTTCAAAAACCACTTGATTTTTATAGAAGAATGTGATAATATATATACATGGAGATGAACTCCATAGGTATATTGTTTAACAATATCTTTCAAATGAAATCTTTTACAAAGAAAGGGTGGGATTGTATGAAAATTACCTACACAGCAAGAAAAGTGACTTTGAAAGACAACTTCAAGGAGCGAGTTGAGAAAAAGCTCCGCAAGTACGATCGTGTTTTCTCCGACAAAGCTGAGGCATTCGTAAAGGTAACGGTATATAAAAACCGTCAGACGGTCGAGATCACGATCAATGACGACGGTATGATCTATCGTGTTGAAGATACAAAGGCTGAAATGAACGAAGCCCTTGATGTCAACATGGACAAGCTCGCCCGACAGATCCGCAAGAACAAGACTCGACTTGCGAAGCGTCTGCGTGATTCTGCATTTGATGAACCCTTGACAGATGATGCCGAAGATGACGAGGAGGAGCAGCAGGAGGTAACGTACGATCTCTTCAGAACGAAGAAGGTTTTCCTCAAGCCGATGTCACCCGATGAGGCTATTCTCAGAATGAACATGGTAGGACACAAGTTTTTTATGTTCATGAATTCGGATACCGATAAAGTGAGTGTTGTGTATATTCGTGATAACGGCGACTACGGTATGCTTGAGTCCGAAACTGACGAATAAAGAATAATGTTGTGTTAATGAGCGTGTGATATTTCCTTAACACATCTACACATATAGGCGGGAGCGCAGGAGTTTCTTGTGCTCCCGCTGCCTTTTGGCGCATAATGATTAGCGGCGGATATCGGGGCTGCTGTTATTGTTCCGACAATGAATATTATACTGTAAATATGGAAGACTCAATATTTCGCAGAGTAAAAAGAACCCATATTGGATAATTGTCATCGCAGCTGAGTGAGGGAAAGCTCTGCGATTGTTTAATTGCCGAAGTAATAAACGGATTCAAAAAAAATTTACAAAATTTAGTTGACTAAATCGCTAAAAGTATATATAATAATAGAGTACTGATTTTTAGGAGGCGATTTTTGTTATGTCTGACAAAAAAATTCCATACAAAATATATCTGAACGAAGACGAGATACCTAAGCAGTGGTATAATGTTCGTGCAGATATGAAAAACAAGCCTGCTCCGCTGCTCAACCCCGCAACGCATCAGCCGATGACATTTGAGGAGCTGAGAGGCGTTTTCTGTGATGAGCTTGTTAAGCAGGAGCTTGATGACACCAGTGCATTTGTTGATATTCCCGACGAGATCCAGAGCTTCTACAAAATGTATCGTCCCGCTCCGCTTGTTCGTGCGTATTGCCTTGAGGAGAAGCTTCAGACTCCCGCAAAGATCTACTACAAATTTGAAGGCAACAACACCTCGGGCAGTCACAAGCTTAATTCCGCTATCGCTCAGGCGTATTATGCAAAGAAGCAGGGCTTGAAGGGTGTAACGACCGAAACAGGCGCAGGTCAGTGGGGAACGGCGCTTTCAATGGCATGCTCATATTTTGATCTTGACTGCAAGGTATACATGGTAAAGGTATCCTACGAGCAGAAGCCCTTCAGAAGAGAGGTAATGAGAACATACGGTGCGTCTGTAACTCCCTCTCCGTCTGATACGACTAAGGTCGGCAGACAGATCTTGGAGCGTTATCCCGGAACGACAGGAAGCTTGGGCTGTGCTATATCGGAGGCTGTTGAAACGGCCACCGAAAACGAGGGCTACCGTTACGTATTGGGCAGCGTTTTGAATCAGGTAATGCTGCATCAGTCGATAATCGGACTCGAAACAAAATCGGCTATGGATAAATACGGTATCAAGCCCGACATTATCATCGGCTGCGCAGGAGGCGGCTCCAACCTTGGCGGACTCATCGCTCCGTTTATGGGCGAGAAACTGAGAGGCGAGCAGGATTACGATATCGTGGCAGTGGAACCTGCATCTTGCCCAAGCTTCACAAGGGGTGCTTTCGCATACGATTTCTGCGATACGGGCATGGTGTGTCCTCTTGCAAAGATGTATACACTTGGCAGCGGATTTATTCCGTCCGCAAACCATGCCGGTGGTCTGCGATTCCACGGAATGAGCGGTACGCTGTCGCAGCTTTATCATGACGGATACATGAGAGCTGTTGCGGTTGAGCAGACGTCCGTATTTGATGCAGCCCAGAAGTTCGCACGAATTGAGGGAATACTTCCCGCTCCCGAAAGCAGCCACGCGATCAAAGTCGCAATGGATGAGGCGATCAAGTGCAAAGAAACAGGCGAGGAGAAGACGATCCTCTTTGGCTTGACAGGCACGGGCTATTTCGATATGGTTGCATATCAGAAGTTTAACGATGGTGTTATGACCGACTATATTCCGACTGACGAGGAGCTTCAAAAGAGCATTTCTCAGCTGCCGAAGATAGACTGATAATATTTATTCTCCCTGTGTATATATACAGGGAGAATATTTGTGTGTGAATTATGATAACAAATTGTGCCGGTTGTGTGGGAGAAGCGGCTGTAAAAACCGAAAACAACACGCCGGCAGTTTTCACTCTTCCTAAAGTGATCTCTCATCGGGGAATCTTTTGAAAAATCTCTGCAAAACTTTGTATTACGCCGGTTCTTGAAAGTAAATATAATCGTTCAAAAACCTCGGATAATTAACAGCCCGTTAATGATATTCCTGCCGGAACATGATATAATAGGTTTAAAAGCTCTGCTTTCAACAAGCAGACACAAGCCGTAGGCCTCTGCGGTTATATTCACTGAAATGAGGTGAAGCTCTTGCGTTCAAGCTACCGTGTTGCGCTGTGCGGAGTGCTTTCTGCACTGGCGGTGCTTTTTATGCTGTTGACAACGTTCATGCCGATCTTCAACTATATCTGTCCGGTGCTTGCGGGAATTTGTGTCGCAATAGCTGCGCAGGAGTTCGGAGGGAGATACGGCGCAGCTGTGTATACCGCAGTATCGCTTTTATCGATACTGATCGTAGCGGAGAAAGATGCAGTTTTTGTTTTTGTTCTGCTTATGGGAATGTATCCGGTTCTAAAGTATTCGGTAGATTCTCTGAAGCGATCATTAAAGCTAACAATAAAGCTTTTATATATAAATATTGCTTGTTTTATATATTATTATGCAGGATTGTATTTGTTCGGATTACCGAAGGATTCTTTTGGCAAGACGCCGGTGATCCTGTTGGGACTGGCAAATTATATTATGCTGATGTATGATCTTATGATAGATAAATATTGCATTATTTATAATAATAAACTTAAACATATGGTTTTAAAAGGAAAAAGGTGACTATAAATGAAAACTATAGGTTTTATCGGTGCAGGGAATATGGCGACCGCAATTATAGGCGGCCTGCTGAAAAGCGGGGTCGTTGACGGAAATCATATTAAAGTATACGATATTATGCAGGAAAAGCTGAAAAAAATGTCAGATGACATGGGCGTGACTGCATGTGGGAGTGCAGCCGAGGCTGCGGATGCAGATATTACAGTGCTTGCAGTGAAGCCGCAGAACTATGCAGAGGTTCTTGAAAGCATAAAGGACGCTGTGACTGACGATAAGGTGATCGTGACGATCGCTGCAGGTATTTCGACCGATTATATCGCCAAGGCTATAGGTCATGACTGCCCGATGGTTCGAGTTATGCCGAATACTCCGTTGCTTTTGGGCGTGGGCGCAACTGCGCTTTGCCGTCACAATATCTCTGATGACAATTTTGAGTTCATCTACAATATGTTTGCAAACAGTGGAACAGTTGCAGTGCTTGACGAAGCTCAGATGAACAGCGTGATTGCCGTCAACGGAAGCAGCCCCGCATATATATATCTGTTCGCAAAGGCGATGATCGATTACGCTGTGAAAGAGGGGATAGACGAGCAAGCCGCATCAAAGCTGGTTTGCGCATCACTGAAGGGAAGCGCAGAGATGATAGAGCGTTCGGGTGACACGCCGGATACTCTTATCAAAAAGGTATCTTCGCCGGGCGGCACCACGCTGAAAGCGCTCGAAAAGCTGGAGCAGCGAAACTTTTATGACACAATAATAGAGGCGATGGACGCCTGCACAAAGCGGGCGGAAGAACTGTCGAAATAAACGGCTTTTCAGATGGCGGTCATATTTCCGTTTCCCGTTTCATATTTTGAAACAGATCAAAAACAAGGGAAAGGAAATGCAGCGCTATGAAAAGTATGATAATAAAAGTCAGTCAGCCAATACCGCACGATCAGCCTGCCGCAATAAAAAAGGCATCGGACTTTATTCGCATATACGGAGTTATCCTCTTTATGAGTCTGCTGATCCTGGCTGGTCTTTGTGTGGGGGCAGCATACGTAACCACGAGGGGCGGGGCAGTTCCGAAGGCGTTCGAGCTGTTTATCTCGCCTCCGTGGGAGCTTTCGGGAAAAACTCCGCTGCTGGTGTTTGCGGACTCGTTTTCGGTGTCGTTTTTTGTTGCATTGCTCATGCTTTTTTTTGCGGCGACACCCAGCGGCATGATAACCGTGCCGATCGTGATATTTCTGCGCGGGTGTCTTTTTGGAGCGCTGTCGGGCGTACTTGCCGTGAAGGGCGGAGTTGCGGGACTGGGTTACTTCGTGTCGGTAGTTTTGGCGGGGGCTTTTCTTGCTTCACTATCATATATATATTTCTCTCAATATTGTCTTGCATTTTCAATATCAATAATGAAGGAGTTGTTTGGCAGGATACAGCCGGGACTGCCGCTGAAAATTCAGTTTAAGGAGCTTATTCGAAGTGCGTCGTATTTGCTTTTGATGCTGGCATTTTCGTCGCTTATCGACACGGCGCTTTATATGGCGATAGGAAGATCTTTTGTAATATCGGGGGTATAATGTGGGGGAATACCAAATAAATTCCGATCGTATAGGCGAAAAGCCTATGAAGTCGGTCAAATTCTTTAATCAATATCTGACGAATCTTGGCAGGCTGACGCTTACTAATATACTGTTCGCTCCGTTCGGACTGCTTGCAGCTGCGTATGTCATCTTAACATACAAGCTGTTGGACGGACTTAACATCACGGCGGCAGCGGCGGCAGTCGTTATTCTGAATGTCGGAATGGCGGGTGTGACTCAGGTTTGCAGATATATATATATTGAAAAGGAATTCTCGGTTCCGTCGGCATTCTTTAAGGGTCTGAAAGAAAATGCGCTGCGGTTTCTTTTTCACGGCGCAGTTTTCTATATTGCGTTTGCAGTCAGCTATTTGTCGCTATATTTGTATTACAGTGGAACACACTCTCATGCGTTTTTCTGGCTGCCGCTCATAATAACAGCAGTTATTGCGCTTGGATTATTGTTTTCATCGTATTATTTGAATATAATGACAGCCACCATGGATATATCAATGCGTGATACATACAGAAACTGTGTGTTGTTTTCATTTGGCGAACTGAAAAACAATATTCTGGCGACTGCGGGATTGTTGATATTGGGAATAATTATATTTGCAGTGGTGTATATTATCAATAACGAGATAGCTGCAGCTGTGATCATTACGATATTTCAGGCATTTGTGATCCCGTCAACGGCTCAATATATTATCACGTTTTATGTATATGACGATATGGTATCGATCCTTGATGCTTCAAAGCGGGAGAAAAGGAGCGAAAGCGAAAACTTAGAAGCTGAAAAGCGTCCCTCCACTGTGGTTATAAATGAAGAGGATAGCGAGGCGTTGGAGCAGCTGGCAGAGGAAAGCCGAGATGAGTTTATTTTCTACAATGGAAAGATGATAAGAAGAAGTGAGCTTGAGAAGCTGAGAGAAAGCGATCAATAACATACAAAACTAGGGTGCCATTGATGCGCAGAGGCCTCCACCGAAGACCGTCCTTAGTGAATAGGTTTTGGACGCGGGCACAGAATTATAGCTTTCGTAAAACTATGTGCGCGTACTGATTGTCGGCGCTTGCCGACCTCTGACCGTCCTTAGGGATACAGTTTGGCGCGGGCACAAAATTATAGCTTTCGTAAAACTATGTGCGCGTACTGCTTGTCGGCGCTTGCCGACCTCTGACCGTCCTTATGGATACAGTTTGGCGCGGGCACAAAACTATAGCTTTCGTAAAACTATGTGCGCGTACTGCTTGTCGGCGCTTGCCGACTGGAGACTCGCGTCCTGCGGGTTTTTCAGCCAATTTTCCGGAAAACCAGAATATTCGATATGGGCACTCTATTTAATCAGTGTTTCCCTAATAAAAAGACCGTGGAATAGTTCCACGGTCTATAACCGCAGAGAAGATGTCCCCGCCTATATAGAGAGGCGAGGACATCTTATGTTCGGTAGGGGGTGAATCCCCGAACGGAACGCATAAGCCTGCGGCTTGTGTCTGCTTGTCCAAAGCAGAGCATTAATTATTTTTTTCGGAATGATTTCAGATACTCTTTCATTCGGTTGCCGATCAAAGTCCTTCGAGAGGATTCTTCGCTTTTTATGAATCCTCCGCTGAATTTTGTTATTCTGGAAACAAGATATTTCTGAGATAAGCTCAGACCATCGGCAATAATGCGGGCTTTCTCACGAGTTTCCTCTTCATAATCGCTGATACGCTTTTTGATGTTGGATGGGGTAGACGCAACGACTTGATAGACCGATTCACCCTTTTCGATGAACTCTCGGTTGGCGTTTTCGATCTTTTCGAGAAGTGACGAGAGGCTCGCCTGCGTCAAAGCGTAATCTGCGCCGAATATCATCATTAAGATCAGCGCCAATGTTTCAAAGACGACCGAAGGCGCGACCTCAATCGCAAGCCTCATCAGCGGGAATGCATACTTTGCGAGACCTATTCCCATAAGTCCGAAGAAGATGCTTGCGGGAAGGCAGACCCTGCCGTTAATGTTAAGAGGGAACTTGCTGTAGTCCCACCAGCGAGCATGAAACAGCGTTTCGAGCGTCCACGACGTTACGTATTCAACAACTGCGCTGCCGACCATGCAGATCAGAAAAAGTTTAAGCGTGGTCATTTCGGGGCTGCGGAAAATAGGAATATTATTCATCAGGAAGTACAGAAACATTATCGAGAATCCGTAGATCGGGCAGATCGGCCCGAAAAGAAAACCACGGTTCTGAAAGCATTTGTCTTCAAACGGAATATATATCATTTCCCACACCCAGCCCATGAAGCTGTAGATCATGAAGAAAACAACAATCTGCGAAATGCTCATAGATTACTTTCCTTTAGAAGCGTTGTTGAAAACGTTTGTAGCGATCGCACGAAGCTTTTCTGTGTCGCTGCCTGTCAGCTTTCCGCCTTTCTTGAGTACCTCAAATATTTCGGGCGCTTGGCGCATACAAGCTTCGGCAGCTTGAGATGCGGCAGCAGCCTTAACTGCGGGGGGCATTTTATCGAGAAATTCCTTTGGAACAAGCGACATTATCGAGTTGACAGTGCTGCCGCCGTTTGAATTCTGAAGCATATCCTGACCCATGCGGGCGAGTGAACCCAAATCCATTATAACTACTCCTTTCCAATGATCCAAAAATGGAACAGCCGTACACCTATTATTTAACCATAATCCGAACAAAAAGTCAATCGAAAAGGGTCACCATTAATTCTTTTCGGAAATTAGAACAATTATACTTTCCAATACAGATGTTTGGTTTATTGATTTTTACTAAACAGCAAATTACAAAACACGGCTGCCAAGCAGCGGCAGCCGTGTTTTTTCTGTTAGTTTTCCTTCGGGAAGAAAACGCCCGAATTCTTAACGTAGTCAATAAGTCCTTCGGCAGTTTTCACAGCATCATCTTCGTCCTTGCCAACGCCTGTGAAGTAGATCTTGATCTTAGGTTCTGTGCCGGAGGGGCGAACGATAATTGCGTTGCCCTTTTCAAGGAAGAAAGAGAGCACGTTCGACTTCGGAAGATCTATCTTTTTCTCTTCGCCCGTAACGAGGTCTCTGTCATACTGCAAAAGATAATCTGCTCGGCGAACGATCTTGTAGCCTGCGAGAGCGTCCGTTTTGAGATTGCGGAGATTATCCATGATGCTTTTCATTTTATCCATGCCCGACGCACCGTCAAACTCAAAGCTGAGCGTTATATTCTTGTAGAAGCCATACTTTGAATACAGTCCGTCAAGAACACTGGAGAGCGATCTGCCCTGTTTTTTGTAGTAGGCAGCCATTTCGCATATGAGCATCGACGCGACAACGGCGTCTTTATCGCGAACATACGTCCCTGCCAAGTAGCCGTAGCTTTCTTCAAAGCCGAATACATATCTGTTTTCCTCGTTCTTCTCTTCAAGACGGAGGATCTGCTCCCCAATATATTTGAAGCCTGTCAGCACGTTGCGAACTTCAACGCCGTAGTTTGCGGCAACTCTGTCAACCAGAACGCTCGTAACAACAGTTTTTACCATGACCGGATCATGGGGGAGAGTGCCTAGCTCTATTCGGCTGCTGAGAATGTAATCCGTGAGCATGATGCCTGTTTCGTTGCCGGTGATAAGACGATACCCGCCGCCTTCGGGAACGGCAATGCCTACTCGGTCGCTGTCAGGGTCTGTTGCAAGGAGAAGATCGGGCTTCACTTCGCTGCACAGCTTCAGACCTTCTTCAAGCGCCTCTCTGATCTCGGGATTCGGGTAAGGACAAGTTGGGAAATTCCCGTCGGGCTGCTCTTGACTCTTGACAATGTGAACGTCTTTAACGCCTACTCTGTCGAGGATCTTGCGGACGAGCTTGTTGCCTGCGCCATTGAGGGGAGTGTATACGACCCTGAGACCTGCGTCTTTGCATATATCTTTTCGAATAGCCTGTTCCTCGACTTTACCGAGATAGGATTCGTAGAATTCGTCTTTTATGTATTCGATCGTGCCGTCGCTGAGTGCCTTATCAAGATCAACAAGCTTTACGTCATCGAAGCAGTCGATCTTTTGGATCTCGCTGTAAACCTCGCCTGCGGCTGTATCGGTCATCTGGCAGCCGTCGGATCCGTAACACTTGTATCCGTTGTATTTGGCGGGGTTGTGGCTTGCGGTGACCATTATGCCTGCCTGACTCTTGTGATATCTGACTGCATACGAAACAACCGGCGTTGGCTGAAGCTCAGTGGAAAGATAGACCTTGACGCCGTTTGCAGCAAGCACACGAGCTGCTTCGTCGGCAAAGAGAGTAGAGTTGATCCTTGAGTCGTATGAGATCGAAACAGAGGGATCTTCGTAGTTCTTTAAAAGGTAGTTCGCAAGACCCTGAGTGGCAGCGCGAACCGTATATATATTCATTCTGTTGGTACCTGCGCCGAGAACGCCCCTGAGTCCTGCAGTGCCAAACTCAAGGCTTCTGTAGAAACGGTCGTATACCGCTTCCTCGCTGCCGCCAACGCTTTTCAGCTCCTCGATAAGACTAATGTCATCAACCGCCTTTTCGAGCCATCTTTCGTAAAGCGATCTGATCTTTGAATCCATAGTAAACACATCTCCTTTGATAATAAAACGAACAGAGGCAATGCGATTTGATCGGTTGTCAGCGCTGTATTTGCGATCAAAACGAAGCCGTTAAATCTGCGCATGATAATACACAGAAGGTACATTCACCCGTTTTTTCAGTATATACACATTTCAACTGATTTGTGCAAATGTGTATGGATATTGTCTGAGTATTTCAGAAAACAGCCAATATCCTATGATATAATATCACAATAGAGTCAAAATTTCAATTGCTTTTTAGAAAATTAATGAAATTTCTTAAATTTCCGAATCATTTTGCTGCATCATAAATTGTTCTGCGAGGTTTTAAAAAGCGCTGTGCAGCAGTGTTCCTTGCGCGGCTCGGTGTGCCGATGTCATTATATTTTTAACTCATTCTCTTTTGCCGTCTCCGCCTTTTTGCCTTCGCTGGTTTTCGCTGACCTATTCAGCGGGAGTATCAGCGATATTCTTGTTCCCAGCTCATCATAGCTGAGCACCTCAAAAAAGCCGTCGTGTTTGTCGGCGATCCATTTTGCGATCGAAAGCCCCAGTCCGCAGCCGCCGCTCTGGCGATTTCTCGCGGGGTCGCTGCGATAGAATCGCTCAAAGATCTTCTCAATCTCGTCCTGCTTGATCCCGATGCCGTGGTCTTGAACCTCAATCGAAAAGAAGTTTTCGTCACGCTTTTGCAGCCTCAGAATAATATCCGTTCCTTCCGGAGAATAATTTACGGCGTTGTCGGTCAGTATACGCAGACACTGCTTTATCAGCGCCGGGTCTGCCGATGCGGTGATCTCTGCCCGAAGATCAAGGCTGAACTCGTGAGTCTTGTCGATCATCACAAATTCGTCGTATATATCGCAGATCAGGCGGTTGATGTTTACCTGCTCAAATCGTAATACAGCACGTCCGCTGTCACCTCTTGCAAGAAAAAGCAGGTTTTCAACAAGCCGACTCATGTTCTCTGACTCGCTCTTGATCGAAGCGATCGATTCGTCGAGTATGTCTTTATCTTCTCTGCCCCAGCGTTCCAGCATGTTTGCATAACCCTGTATAACAGCGATAGGAGTTCGCAGCTCATGAGATGCGTCCGACACAAATCTGACCTGACTTTTGTATGATTCTCTTGTGCGTCGGAGAAGATCGTTTACTGCGTCCTCAAGACCCGCCAGTTCTTCCTTGTCGGTGTGTATTTCAAGCTCCTTTCCGCTGTCGAAATCGACATCGGTTATGTCGATATTTTTCAGCGCCTGCGCCGCTTCGGTCATATTAAAAAGCGGACTAAGGCGGGCATAAGTTTTTCGGGGGATCACGATGCATGAATGCACAAGCACGCAGAACTGTGCCAACACAAGAGCTGCCGCCGAAACGACCAGGAACTCCGCAAATCCGCCTGCAAACACTTTTTGGGTGCCTGAGAGGCTCGTGACTTCGACTGCGGCATTTTTTAGCGCATACCAAATCCCGCCCGAGCGGTCGAAGATCAATCGGCTGCACCGAAACCACGAAAAGCGCCCGTTTACTTCGATCTCCGCATTATATACGACGCCAATGCAGAACAGCGCCACATAAGCAATGTCGAACAGCAGTCCCATTATTCCTCTGGAAATCAGTTCCTCAATGCTGATCTGAAATGCGATCGAGAAGCTGCCGGGGCGCTTCCGTTTGGGCTTTTTCCGAAAAATCCCTTTTTTAGGCCGGCTTTTCGGGTTTGTTATTTTTGCTTTTTTTGTCTTATTCTTCCTTGATAACATAACCCACTCCTCTAACCGTGCTGATAAGCTTCACGCCAAATCTTTCATCAAGCTTCTGACGCAGATATCTGATATATACGTCAACAACGTTTGTTTCACCCGCATACTCATAGCCCCAGACCTTTTCGAGCAGAGTATTTCTCGACATTACGATATTTTTGTTCATAAGCAGAACTTCAAGAAGTGAGAACTCCTTTGCTGTCAGCTCAACAGTAACGCCGTTATATGTGACCTTATATCTTTCGGAGTCAAGCGTGATTCCACGACAATGCAGAATACCGTTTTCATCGTTGTTGTCGGACTTATGCTT
>CACZCM010000064.1 GCA_902779615.1 uncultured Ruminococcus sp.
AATGCAGATCGTGTGCTTGCCCTCGGCGCGGACAGATTTATCGACTACAAAAACGAGGACTATGCCGATATTTTGAGCGATGTGGACTGTGTGCTCGATACCCTCGGCGAACGTGAGCTTGCAAAAGAGCTTTCTGTTCTGAAGCAGGGTGGCAGTATCGTTTCGCTTCGTGCAATGCCGAACGGTGAATTTGCCCAGCGTTCTGATATGTGTGCGGTCAAATAATTCGTATTCACTATGGCAGGCAGTAAATTCGATAAAATGGCTGCGGCAAAGGAGCAGAAATACTATTTCATCTTCGTTCATGAGGACGGAGATGGGCTTCACAAGTTGTCTGAGATATTTGCCGAAAACAAGGTCGAAGCTGCTGTTGATGGTGTGTTTTCCCTTAATGATGTGAACAAAGCGCTTCAAAAAGTAGCTTCGGGCGGCTCTAAGGGTAAGACTATCATTAAAATATGAGTATCTGCTTTGCAATAAAAACACAAAATCACACTACTATTATGGCAGGGAGAAGCACTCTCCCTGCCTTGTTTTTTTATCACTTAAGTTTGCTCCTCAAGGTCGTGCGGTGCGGTTGTGCTTCTCAGTTCCGCTGACGGTTATTGTCAAGCAGAAGTCTGCTCGGCAATTCAGTGAGTGGCTTCATACTCTCACTCTCAACAAGAGAATGTATTAGCCGACAAGGCCCTTCTCCGTATCGCTTGAATGATCATACTCCATTTTCTCGCCGACCTTCGTTGTAAACGGGAAATTAACGCTGTATCTGAGAATATCAAGTGCATCAGAACTCAATCTGATCGGTATCTTCTTGAAATAATGCAGTTTTACTCCACAGTAATCGTGATCGTTACATCTCCGTTACCCAAAAGCTGTGTCATATTCTCTTCATTCTGATCTGTGATAGACCCAAGTCTCGTATATGCCCACGAATTTGAGCCGTAAAACACAACAAGCTGATTATCGGAATATAATACGATATCTCCCGACGACGTTGTTGTCTGTAAATCGTTTCTCGGAAGATCTGCACCGAGTGAACCTACCTGTTCAAACCCGCCATACATTGACATAGATATCTCAATTGGTGATTCACCGGCCATTTCTTTCAATGCTGTAACTGCTTCATTGTCAACCCAATCAACCGATACCTCTGTATCGCCAATCATCATTTTTAGTTTACTCACTTCTGATTTCTCCTCTGTCATTTCATCTGAACTATACTCTTCCTCAGTACTGTCAGCCGAAAGGCTCTCTGATGTTGTGAACGATCCCATATTCTGTTGCGAAGCTTCTGTAACACTTTCGGAAACGGTGCTCTGCGATTTATTTTCCGAAACAACCGAATTCAATTCCGAAGGAGTATATTCTTTTTCCTGCTCGGATTCACTTATACTTTCCTCGGCTATAAATAATTGGCAGAGCTTTCGCTTTCCTCAAACTCACTGCTTGGCACAACTTCCGATCTATTGCAAGCAGATAGTAAAATTGCCGCTATCGTAATTATAGCTATATTGATTCTTTTCATAACTTATCACCTCACCATTAACTAATACGAGCTCCCATTTCATAGGCATCTTCCAACGCCTTATGTTCCTTGATATCCCCAATATCAGTGACACCACCGGCAAAGACTTTTCCTGCCAAACGTGTGTTTTCAAAGCAGGCTATCCAGCCTTCTACGCCATGTACGGCGCGTTCGTCGCAGTTTTCCTCTTCACCTGCCGCCGATGAGAGAAAATAAACATCTCTGAAAGCATAATTACGCACATAAAGAGCGTTTGCACGATCGATCATTGTTTTCATTTGTCCGCTCATCTCAAAATAATAAATTGGTGTTGCCCATACAATTACATCTGCCTGTGCCATTTTTTCGGTGATCTCTGATGCATCGTCCTTTATTACGCAGCGTCCGGTTTTCTGACAGGCAAAGCACCCACGGCAAAATGCAATCTTCTTGTTTTCAAGAGATATAATTTCAACATTATTTCCTGCGTTTTTCGCCCCATTTGCAAAAGCCTGTGCAAGTGCACCGGAGTTACTGTTTTTTCTAAGACTGGTACTTATGATCAAAATATTTTTTGACATATGTTTTTTCTCCTTAATTTCGGTTTATTGTATACATTAAATAATCGAGACAATCTATTTTTCTCTGATCCTCATGAAGCTGATCAAGTATCTTACTTCGACAATTATCTAATAATTTCATAATTTTACTGACATTGCCGCTTTGGTAGAGTTCTTCAAGCTGCCTGATATCTTCATCGCAACAGCCGGCGTTCTTCATATTCTCTATGATCTCGGTTTTACTTTTCATAAATACAATTTTCCCTTGAGTTGATTCTGTATATAATTCAATAAAATTAATTGTTGAAAAATTACAAATACGTATAGCTTGTACAATTCTATGCTTGACAGGCATATTTCATAATAGTATAATAATGTTATTAATACGGTAGCTAAATAATCCATAACTGTATCCTTAAGGACGGTCTCCGGTCGGCAGGAAGTGCCCTTGTGGTACCCCTGCAAGGTATCTCGGTTAAAGAAACAGACCAACGGCTTGCAATTATTTAATTTCCGAAGTAATAACTGATCGAAAAGAGGAATATATATGGAAATTCGTGTATTAGAATACTTTCTTGCTGTTGCAAGAGAACAGACCATTTCTGCGGCGGCAGAATCCCTTCATTTGACACAGCCAACCTTGTCACGGCAGCTGCATGATTTAGAGGAACAGCTTGGTAAGCAGCTGTTTCATCGAGGAAGTCATCGGATAACTCTGACAGATGAGGGAATGCTGCTGCGCCAGAGAGCCGAACAAATTGTAGAGCTTGTAAGGAAAACAGAAAACGAGATCACGCACAATAGCGACACAATTTCCGGAGATATTTTCATTGGTTCGGGAGAAACTGACGCAGTACGTTTGGTTGCCTCGGTAGCTGCCGATATGCAAAAGGACTTTGACGATATTCATATTCACATTTACAGCGGCGACGGAGAAGATATTATTGACCGAATTGACAGGGGACTGATCGACTTCGGAATTATTTTTGAACCGTATGATATTTCTAAATATGAAAATATATCTATCCCGCTTTCCGATACTTGGGGCGTTCTGATGAGACGTGATGACCCAATGGCAGATAAAAATACAATAACCTGTGAAGACCTTTGGGACAAGCCGTTGATCCTTTCACGGCAGCAAGTAAATTTATCCCGGATACAAACTAAAAAAAGTGCATTACTGAAATGGCTCGGAAAAGATATTTCTCGGCTTAACATTGCTGCTACTTATAATCTTGTTTATAATGGTTCTCTTATGGCAGGTGAAGGGGTGGGGTATGTCATTACACTTGATAAGCTTATTAATGTATCGGGAAACAGCAATCTGTGTTTCATTCCGCTTTATCCGGCTGTTGATGCCAAAATGAACCTCGTATGGAGCAAATACCGTATAATGACAAGGGCTGCTGACGAATTTCTGAGTCGATTCAAAATCAAAGCCGAGAATATAGGTGACTTTTAATATGTGACGGAACAGTTTTAAAATTATTTCATATGTTCTTTTACGAAATTTCTTACGGTAGATTCGGTATCATAAAGCTGCCGTTGATTAACAGAAATCCCCTCCAATACCGTAGCTTCGGGTTCTGCTTCGGCTATACGCTCTATAGAATCTGCAAATCGGCTGCCCTCATTAGCTGCAAATGCGTAGATAGTTTTACCCGACAGATCGTATTCATCAAGAAAGGAGCAGGTTGGCACTGAAACTGTATAATGCCAAATCGGATAAACGAGATAAACTGTATCGTACTGTTCAATATTTTCAAGGTGAGAACACAGACTTGGGTGATATCCGTCAATATCCTGCCCCTCTCCAACCTCTACGAGTTGATCGTAATCCACCGGATATGTATATTCAGTTTGTATTAAAAACAGATCGCCGCCTGTTTCCTCGGCTATCCATTCCGCAATACTTTCACAGGTACCTACGGTGTCCCCGTTTTCCCTGATCAATAGGCTTGCTGAGGATATGGCATCTATATCGTCAGTTATTGCGGTATTCCCCGAACGTGAAAAATAAGCAACAAGTACCTTATCATTATTGCCCTTTACAAGATCACGAGGACTTGCTTGTAATGCTGTATATTCGGTATATTTTGTGTAATTATTTTTTCCGGCGTCATAATTGACAATTTCTCCACTGCTTTCTTCAACCGAAGACAAAGAAACAACAATGTTTTCGGTCGATGTTGATATATCCTGTTTGATATCAGAGTTTATCTGCTCCGATGTGTTGTCGGCACATGCCGCCATGTTCAAACTAAGGATAACAAGCAATACCGATAATAGCTTTTTCATACTTATCGCCTCATTACTCAGCCAATTCAATTACAACATCATAGCTTCCGCTAAGCTCCCTGATTTTGGAAAGCTCGCAGGTTATAACACCAATGTTGACTTGATAACCATACTGCTCCGAATTTTCTTCATCAGAATGAAGAATAGTAAAATACGGTGCATCAATAGCATAATCAATATCACCGTTAAGCCAGCCATAATGTACCTCGTCTTCATTATAAGGTAAAAAGTCCTCCGGAAGTGTCCCACAAAAATCGTGAGAGTAACTGTTCATATGAACCGTATAAGGAAGCTGTGCAATCAGTGCCTGTGCGGTTTCGCTGTCATTAAGCACTCCGGGTATAACAGTATCACCAAAACGCATGTTGACTTTCGTGCCGTTTTCAATAACTCTTGTTGGCATTTCGGGATCATCTGTCTGCATAACCGCATCATCTTTCGCAACCTTCTTTATACTTGAACTGTTTTCCGTGCCACTGATTTCTTCGCCGGAAATTGTTTCTTCCTGCGAAGCGGATAACTGTACGTCTGATGATACAACATTTTCTGAATTTAAGCTTGTACGACTTTCTGCGGAGCAGGCGGCAGCAATGGTTACCAATATTATTGACATAAATCCTGATATTACTTTTTTCATAATAATTCCCCCTCGTATAACCGGTCATTTTTTAGAAATCGCTATATCAATCAAGCAGCCGTAATGCACATTCTGTAAAGTGTTGAGATAAAATAGTGATTTCTTAGTTTAATTATAGTAGTTCTAAGCTAAAATATCAAATGCCTATACTGAATATTGCATTATGCCTTAAAGGTATATAGCAGCTGCTTAGTTTTAATAAAGACTATCTTGCATCTCAGAAAAAATATCCAATAAAGCAAGTAAAATAATGAACTTGCTTTATTGGGTATTGTACTGGGTTAACCCTAATATTGACGATATTCGCCGGTACACCTGCGGCGATCACATCTCATCTCATTTGATTTAGAGGGCTGCTTTGTGTTTATAATATAGACAAAAGGCAGATTCAAAGGTAAGTTTTCAACAAGCTGTAGAATTATTTTATACATCTTGCAAAAAAACCAGTTTAAAGAGTTGCGCATAATGCTGAAATTAAAAAAAAGAATTATCATATTGACAATGTGTCAGAATAATGTTATACTGTTGTTAATGACACAATGTCAGAATAAAAGGAGTGATCTATTTTATGAGGAAAAGTATTGACACGAAGCTGGCCCTTTATCCTACTCCCGTGACCGTGATCGGCACGATGAACGGAGAAAAGCCGACTTGGACGCTCGTTGCACATATTGGAATTATCGGTCATGACCGTATTCTTGTGAGCCTTGCCGAGCCGCATTTTATCAATCATCTTATCAAGGAGAACGGAAGACTGTCTATCAATCTGGTGACGGAGGATATGCTGCCACAGGTCGATTTATCGGGTTCTATGACAGGAGCAAAAGCTGACAAGTCTGAACTGTTTGAGTATGAGCTTGGCGAGATGGGTATGCCGATCATCAAAGCGTCGAATCTCACGCTTGAATGCAAGGTCGATGACATTTATAAAACACCGAATTTTGAGAGCTTTATCTGCACGATAGACAATACCTATGTTGAAGAAAATTGCCTGAACGAAAAGGGCAAGCCTGATTATACAAAGGTAAAGCCCGTGCTGTTTGAGTTCCCGAATTATCAGTATCTCCGAACAGGTGATGTGATCGGCAAGTGCCTTAGCTTTAAAAAGGAGGCAAAATAATGCCAAAGGGATCACCCGAGCTTACGGCTTCACGCCGTGAGGAGATAGTGAACGCCTGCGAAAAGCTCTACAAAACGATGAGCTTCAAGGAGATCACACTCAAAGAAATCAGCGTGGAAACGAGCTTTTCCCGACCGTCTATCTACAATTATTTTGAGACGAAGGAAGAAATTTTTCTCGCTCTGATGCAGAGGGAATATGAGCTGTGGGCGGCAGAGCTGAACGCTCTTGCAGCTAAAAATGAGAAAATGTCTGTAGAAGAATTTGCGTCAGCACTGGCTCATTCGCTTGAAAAGCACGAACAGCTTCTGAAGCTGCTTGCTATGAACCACTACGATATGGAAGAACACTCACGACCCGAAAGACTTACAGAATTCAAGGTGGCTTATTCTTCTTCTCTTGACGCGGTCAGAGCCTGCCTTGATAAATTCTTTCCGCAGATCGACAGAGAACGGTTTATATTCGTATTTTTCCCGTTCCTGTTTGGTGTTTATCCATATTCGGCAGCAACGGAAAAACAGCTGAATGCTATGAAGGAAGCAGAAATGAATTTCAAGCTGCACAGCATTTATTAGATAATCTATGAGTGTGTCGTGCAGCTTCTTAGTAAAACAAATAATTAAACGGAGGATCAGAGTATGACAAACTTACCTAAGATCGCCCTCGGCGCGTGGGCATGGGGCAATGATGGAACGTTCGGCGGAGCTTTGACGAGCGACACGCTCCGACCGATATTTGATACGGCAATGGCGAACGGACTGAACCTTTGGGATACGGCGTATGCCTACGGTATGGGCACATCGGAAAAGGTGCTTGTGGGCTTTGTAAAGGAGCTGCCGAGAGACAGCTATCTTATTTCGGATAAGTTTACGCCGCAGTGTGTAAACGGCTCGTCGCCGACTGCTATGAAGGATATGATCGAAATGCAGCTCGGTCTCATGGAGCTTGACCGCTTTGATATTTACTGGATACACAACGTCTGGGACGCACCGAAATGGACAACAGAGCTTGCGAAATACTTCGAGGGCAAGGATAAAGTGCCGCTTATCGGTGTGTCGAATCACAATCTTTCGGAGATCAAGCAGGCGGCGGATATCCTTGCGGCTCACGGCTTAAAGCTGTCTGCTGTTCAGAATCATTACAGTCTTCTCAACCGCTCGTCCGAGGATTCGGGAATTCTTGACTACTGCAGGGAAAACGGCATTACATTCTTCTCGTATATGGTACTGGAGCAGGGTGCGCTTTCGGGCAAATACGACACCGCTCACCCGATGCCCGAAGGCTCAGGAAGGGCGGCGACCTACAATCCCGTTCTTGACAAGCTGGAAATACTGAACGATACGCTCGGCAGAATTGCCGACAAATACGGCGTCGGTATTGCACAGATTCCCGTTGCATGGGCTATCGCAAAGGGTACGCTGCCGATCATCGGCGTTACAAAGACAAGTCATGTTGAGGACGCTGTAAAGGCTGCAAATATTACGCTTACTGCTGATGAAGTATCGGAGCTTGAAGCAACCGCCGACAGTCTCGGGCTGAACGTCGTTCGTATGTGGGAAAAGGAAATGAAGTGATGAGCTGATCACACAATTTATCGTTTTTCATATCACATACTCATTCAAAAGGGAGTGTATGCATGAATGTAAAAGAAAAGAAAGTAGAGCTGATCGAGCTGTTTTATGATCTTATTTACGTCTATGCCATATCAAGATTAACGATGCTTATAGAAGAACCGAAAAGCGGAATGATACCGCTTTTCGGATTCTTTCGTTATCTTGTTGCAAGTTTTGTTATTTTACAGGCATGGCTGTACTTAACGAATTATGTAAATCGTTACGGCAGGTGGAAATGGTATGAATACGCCTTGACTGTAGTGAATATGACAGCCACCGTCTATATGTCAAATACGATCTCGGAACAGTGGAATGATATGTCTTTGACATTTAATCTCTCTATGCTTGTGATGCTGATCTGCGTTGAGAGCATGTATTTTATTCAATTGAGACTAAAGGAGCAGGATATCGGTGCGGCAAAGAATATGTTCCTGATATTAGCTGTCGATTGTGCGCTTTACTTTGCTGCATTTCTTGCATCGCTGCTGAATGCCGGATATCTTGTTTTATGGCTTGATGCAGCAGCTGTTTTTGTTGGAGCTTTTCTTCCCTTTTTTATACGCGGAAACTTCGATATAAGTATTATCAGCTTTCCGCATCTTACGGAGAGATTTGAGCTTATTACGATAATCACCTTTGGTGAAGCTATAGTCGGAATGACAGAATATTTTGATGTGCATCATTTCAGCTTTAAGCCGATAATAGTATTTGCTGTTTTACTCGGATTGTTCGGAAGCTATGTTGTGCAGATACATTATCTTATGGAGCATAAGAGGACGGAACGGGCGCTGCGGCTAATGTTCAGTCATTATTTTATAGTGATCTCGCTGAACCTAATAACAGTGGCGTTAAACCTTATTCGGATACCGGAAACAGATCGTGTGTTCCTTGCCTTTATGCTGTCATCAGCGATCATTGTATTCTATATCTCGATCACCGCAAACAGAAAATACTATAGACAGGGTGTGACATTCACAAAGATCGACGCCTTGAAAATGTGCGTTCCGTTTTTGATCGGAATACCGATCGTATTCATATTCAGATCGAACGAATACGGTGTGTTGACAGGCGTGCTTCTGATTGCAGTAAGTGAGTTCGGTATATTGGTTTGCAAGCATGTGAAACAGACTGTAAATTCCTGATGTTGCAGAGAATTTGACTTGTTTTTTAGGAGGAATATTCATGAGTGAGATAATAGTACAAACAGCAGGCAGAGATCAGCTCGGTGAGTTTTCACCGATGTTTGCACACCTCAACGACGATGTTCTGTTCGGTGAAGTGTGGAACGAACAGGCTATTGATGTTAAAACGAAGTGCATTATTACGGTTGTGTCTCTTATGGCGTCGGGTATCACCGACAGCTCCCTTAGCTTTCATTTGCAGAATGCAAAGGTGCACGGTGTAACAAAAGAGGAGATTGCAGCGATTATTACCCACGCGACAATGTATGTGGGCTGGCCTAAAGGCTGGGCAGTGTTCAGACTCGCAAAGGATATCTGGAATGAGACTGCACCCGAGATTACCGACAAGGACAAATACCAGAATACAATATTTTTCCCCGTAGGCGAGCCGAATCCTTTCGGTAATTATTTTGTTGGGCAGAGTTACCTTGCACCTCTTTCGACAGAGCAGGTACCTATTTTCAATGTTACGTTTGAGCCTGCCTGCCGCAACAACTGGCATATTCATCACGCAAAAAGCGGCGGCGGTCAGATGCTTATCTGCGTAGGCGGCAGGGGCTATTATCAGGAAGAGGGCAAGGAAGCCGTTGAAATGCTTCCGGGAACGGTAATCAACATTCCTGCTAATGTAAAGCATTGGCACGGCGCGGCGCCCGAGAGCTGGTTCTCGCACTTGGCTATTGAGGTGAGCGGCATGGATACAAGCACGCAGTGGTGTGAGCCTGTTTCCGATGAGGATTACGGCAAGCTGAAATAAAGGAGAAAACGTATGAAAAGACTACTTACTACCATTCTGATACTCTTTTGCTTGGCGAGCTTGACTGCCTGCGGAAATAACCAGAGCAATAATAATACATCTTCATCAGAAACAAGCGTTAATGCAGATGCACAGCAGAGCACAACGGAAGCTGTTTCGTCAGCTGACAGTGACGATAAGGCTTTGACTAACGATAAGACGCTCATATCCGAATTACCGGAAAATACGGAAGGCTCCGGCAAGAATACGATAGTGATATATTTTTCCGCAACAGGAACGACAAAGGGTGTTGCGGAAAGAATCGCAGATGTAACGAATGCCGATTTGTTTGAGATCGTTCCTGCCGAGCCGTATACATCGGCTGATCTTGACTGGAATGATAAAAACAGCCGCACAACGATTGAGATGAACGATCAAAATGCCCGTCCGGAAATCGCAGATGATACGGTCAGCTTTGATGGTTATTCTACGATATATATAGGCTACCCGATATGGTGGGGCGACGCTCCGAGGATTATGAGCACCTTTGTGGAAGCTCACGATTTTGACGGACTTACGGTCATACCTTTCTGTACCTCCGGCGGCAGCGGTATCGGCAGAAGCGGCAGCAATCTTGCATCACTCGCAGGCAGCGGAAACTGGCTCGACGGCGATAGGCTTGATGCGGGAATATCAGAAGAAGAGCTTGGAACATGGATTAACGGTCTTAATTGAATAAAACGGGGGTTGGAAATGAAAGCGAAGATAAAAACGAACACTATCATTAAAAGAGTTGTTGACGCTGTTCTGACAGCCCTCTTGCTTTTCTTGATGGCGTTTCAGGTGACAGGCGATGTGCTGCACGAATGGCTCGGTATCGGTTTGACAGCGCTGCTTATCGTACATAACATATTAAACCGCAAATGGTACGGTGCGGTATTCAAGGGAAAGTACAATCTGTATCGCATTGTAATGACCTCGGTTAACACACTGTTGCTCGTGTCTATCGCTTTGACCGCACTTACGGGAATGGCTATGAGCGGTCACGCCGTGCCGTTTCTATACGGATTTATAGGTGTAATGACGGCAAGAAGTATGCACCTTGCGATGTCGTATTGGTCATTTATTCTTATGGGAATCCACATCGGACTTCACATCAAGGCAGCTGTCGCTAAGCTAAATGGCAAACAACTGCTCGCTTTCAGAATATCATTCACAGCCGTTTCAGGTATCGGATGTTGGTTGCTTTTGAAAAGCGGGATCGTGAATTACATCTTTTTCAAATCGCATTTTGCTTTCCTTGACTACACAAAGGCGAAGTGGCTCGTGATAATTGAAAATCTTGCTATGCTTATATTCTGCGTATTTGTCGGCTTCACGGGTGCGGAGCTTTCGCAAAAGGGAAGGGATAAGAAATAAAGCGCAAAGCCGTTGATATGGCTTGCTTCTGCGGCAGTAATAGGTACTGTGCTTTATTTTGTTGCAGTCATTGAGACTGAACAAGCAAGCGAAAACATCAACAATTGGCAGTCTGTTTCCGATATATCACAAGAAAGCTTTGAGCAGGATACCACTTCTCGGAACACATCGCAATTGGATAACAATACAAGCGCAGCTAAGCTTGATGACGATATATCGGAATGACACAAAAAGAACAAGATAGAAGAAAGGTGAGGTGCAGTATGAAAATAGTAATTCTAATGGGCAGCCCGAACGTGAACGGCTCAACAAGCATTCTCGCAGACAGCTTCAAAAGGGGCGCTAAAGAAAAAGGTCACAGCGTAGAGACGATAAATGCTTGTACGCTTAATGTAAATCTCTGCACGGGCTGTATCGCCTGCGGATATGAGGGCGATTGCGTGCAGAATGATGATAATGAGCGTATCCGCAGGGCGCTCCTGTCCTGCGATATGGCAGTGTTTGCAACGCCGCTCTATTACTATGGAATGTCAGCGCAGCTCAAAACAGTTGTTGACCGATTTTGCGCATACAACAGCAGTCTTAACCGCAGACATCTGAAATCTGCGCTTCTGTCTGTTGCTTGGAACGCAGACGACTGGACATTCGACGCTCTGACGGCACATTACAAGACGCTTGTGCGATATATCAATTTTGAAGATATGGGAATGGTGCTCGGGCTTGGCTGCGGTACACCGTCGATGACAAGCAGAAGCAGGTACCCGAATGACGCATACAAGCTGGGGAGGAATCTGTAAATAAAAGAAGGTGCAAAAAATGAATAAGCCCATTAAAACAGTGTTAGGCGGCGTTTTGTTTG
>CACZCM010000065.1:0-779 GCA_902779615.1 uncultured Ruminococcus sp.
CATAATCGGCGATGTATTTCTTTATTATGCCCATTATCATACCGTCGGAATATAAGCGATAGCAGCCATTGTCGAATACATATTTCTGTATCGCCTGTTTGCCGTTATCGCGAACAAGCAGATAATCAAGATTCGCCCTGACGTGCTTTGCAAGCAGCGTAGCGTCTACCCGCTCTTTACCTGTTTTTTCGTTGAAAATGACGAACTCCGGGCGCGCCTTTGTTTCTGCGTTTTCCTGCACATAGACTGCGTTTCCCGGCTCGTAAAAGTTTCCTCGGCAATTCGCTATCGCCAGTTGAACAGTGGCAGTCCTGTAATCTTCCCGCTCCCATTTTTCGCGATACAATGCCGATGATCTGTAAATATTGTCGATGAGAGCGGCGTCACCTCCGGCGCGGTACGCTATTATTGTACATAACGCGAGATCGGCTTCGGAGTGCGAGCCGTAGCCCGAAATATCTCCGTTATCAAAAAGCCTGATAAACTTTGCGCCGTTTTTCTGCTTTCTGAGATTTTCGATTATATCGGAGCCGCTGCCGCGCGTTGTCCTCTCATTGTAAACCCTTCCGGTATTTCCGCAGCCAACATTCAAACCTGCGCTGCGAACCGGGTTTGACGCGGGTGAAATGTCGGGTAAACAAGCAGACCCGGCGCGCGTATTGCCTGCAGGCGCACGCCTGCCCTCACTGAGACCGTTGTCGGGAGCAAGGTTTGACGCGGGTGAAATGTCGGGTAAACAAGCAGACCCGGCGCGCGTATTGCCTGCAGGCGCACGCCTG
>CACZCM010000065.1:825-18000 GCA_902779615.1 uncultured Ruminococcus sp.
CCTGCAGGCGCACGCCGGCGCATTTCGTTGTCAAATGTTTCGAGTACGGCTGTTGTGCATTCCGTAAGCGGCGTATCCGAGATCACATTCCCCGTAAAGGTCGCAAAACGGTTCGTTGCTCCGCCGATGTACAGCTCCAAGCCAAGCTTTGAGTTTTTCTGATAAAACTCCTTGTCGATCTTCCCGTTATACGTAAGCGGCATTTTTGCAAGGTCACACATACCGTAAATATGCAGACCGTTCCCCGAAGGCGAGATCTCGGCGTAAGATTTGAACCGTGACAGCATCTTTCGGCACAGCGGCGCGTCCGCTTCTTTATGATCGATATCAAGGAAGAAATATCCGTCGGGTATAACAAAGCCTACTCCGTCCGCCCTGAATAATTCCTGCGCTTTTTTGGCTTCATCGTAAGTCACCCATGTTGACGAATATCCGCTCGATGTGCCAGTCTTATTTCCCGCAGCCGAGATCGGCACCTTCGTAGCCTTTCCGCTTTTTGTAGTTTGATAATTCCATATTATCCATATCCTCTTTTCTTTAAGCCTTCTCAAATAGCATTCCCCTTTCCCGCTTTATGCGAGTTGAATTTCGGAGGGAACCGTTTGTCGTCGGCAGATAGTAAAAACTTACTGCGCGGCAAATACTATCGTTACCGATACAGTCGGACGGAACTTGCCTGCGGGCGCGTGCCCGCCCCTCCATACATACCCCCAAAACGGGCTTTGTTTGCATATAAATATGCAACTAATTTGATAAAGTTTACGATTTGTTCACGATTTATTTACTATTTGTCCATATTTTAAGCCGAAAAATGCCGCCCTTCCAATAAGGACGGCGGTTGTTTTTTTAATAAGTCAAAAGATACTGTAATTTGAAATAGTCAAATACTTTCAATACTTTAAATCTATTTAACCTTACAATCACGAGCCATAACGCTGATTGATTGGATAATTGCTTCGTTATATCACCTTTTCCTTTTAAAAGATTAAAGGAAGACCTACCCAGAATATACCAATAATCAGTACAAAAATTCTTTCTGCAAAAGAACCATTCTCGACATGTGCTATGCCCTCTGCCAATAAAGACCTTTCCGGATAATTTACATTAAGATAAAGTTTCATTTTATCACCCTTTTTGGGCTTCTTTCCGTTGATAGTACTGTTTTCACTCTGTCGTTCAAACCTATAGCGAATTCCGTCATAACAACAATCAATAATCGTATAATACACTGTTCTGAATCCATATTGTTCAACAACCCGGGCGGTAAGATGCATATTTTTAGGCGAAATGCACATTTAAGTAATTGCAAGGTTTTCAATAAGAGCGGCAATTATTCGAGCAGATCAGTTATTTGTCTTATTCTTTCGACCTATATGCGGCGGCCAGCTTCTCATATTTCTTTTTCGTATAAGCTTTAGATATAGGTATGGATATTATACCTGCAGCTACACCGATTATCCAAACATATTTCCAATGAAAAACCAATACTATCAACACGATCATCGCAATGATCAGCGCCCAGTATATTGCTTGGAATTTACTGCTTGCTTTGTTGATCGTATCTATGATATTCACGTCATCACAGCTGTGCGGCGCATTTTCGATATGATCTGCTGCACCCTTGGCTCCGGTACACGAACGGAAATTATTGCTGCACTTGATTGCTGCGTTTGCATAATCGGAATTTGCGAGGATCTCATTCACAGCGGTACGAATACCGTTTGCGGAATCGTCTGTCAGCATAACGCCTGCGCCTATCTCCTTTGTTCTTGCTGCAACTGCATACTGCTCATTAGTCTGGGGGTAAAGCACCATCGGAGCAGCCATATACAGACTTTCGGAAACACTGTTCATGCCGCAGTGGGTTATAAATACGTCGGCGCTTGAAAGAATATCGAGCTGATCTACATAAGGATACACCTTAATATTGTCAGGCAAGGCGCCAAACGACGAAAGGTCGACAGATCTTCCGCAGGATATGATAACATCAACGTTCTCCCCCTTTAGCGCATCTATACACTTACTGTAGAAATCAGGTCTGTCATTGATGACCGTTCCCATAGAAATATATACAAGAGGGCGCTCCTTTTTCTTATCCGGCTTCTTATTCGAAAACACAGACGGTCCAACAAAAGCATAACGACTGTTAAACGTTTCTTCGTATGGCTGAAAATATCTTGATGTATAAACAACGGTATCGGTATCATTATCGTTCCTGACAAGTGACAAATAGCTTTTCACATGGTAGCCGTAGGGTTCCAGCTTTTTCAGTTCCTTAGATGCTCTGGGCAAACCGAGAATCATATCGGCAAGCTCCGAGGGTTTGCTCTTCATGTACTGTGACGACATCTGATTAAAAGCAAACGTGCTTGTTGAAACGACAATCGGCACATTGTGCTTAATTGCGTTGAGCTTACCCCAAAAGCAAGCTGAATCGGTATAAACGACATCGGGCTTAAACGATTTGAATTCATCATCAAGAAAGCTGTCCATTGCAAGTGTAATGCGGATATCCTGTATTGACATCTCGGTGACGGAAACGCTCTTGATCTTTTTTTCCTCCTCCTGCGAAAGCTCCGGAAGATATGAGTCGCAGGATATAAACTCGGCGCCTGTTGCGCGTATCTTCTTTTCGAATTCGCTGAAAGAATAGAATCTTACATTATCGCCTCGTTTCACAAGCTCCGACGCTACAGGCAGCATGGGGTTTGTATGGCCATGTGCGGGAATACAGAAGAAAGCGATCTTTTTCATTTATCTTCACTCCTCTTTGTGTCATTCTCTTTCTCTTTAAAAGCTGCTCCGAACAGTTCGGCAAATGCGCCTTTCGGAGGAATGGCGATCCCTCGTTCTTCATCTCCCAAAAGCAGGAGTGTATCGCCCGGCTTGATGTCAAAAATATCTCGTGCTTGTTTTGGTATGACTATCTGCCCTTTTTCGCCAACCGTAGCTGTCCATGCGTGTTTTCCTTTTGGTGCATTCATGTTTATCAACTCCAAAGTATGATTTGTATAACTTATTATACTTTATTAACTTTGAAAAGTCAAGTGCTTGATTAAGAATTTAATATATTATTTATTAATCCTCGAATCAGGCTTCTTTATTGAACATTGACAGTGTTGTAACCGCTTTTTGACGTCTTTCCGGTTGAGCGTTTTTAATAGCAGAATGATCTGATTCTATCCTCATAAAATTTGAACCATGGGTATGAAAAGAAGCCGTATTGCTACGGCTCCTTTATACTATAATTTGATTTCTGCTGCTGCAATAAATCAGATTCATTTATATACGATCCGGCGTTATACTCCGGAGAAATAAAAACGGCAGATTTCGACATATTAGTGTTCCGAACAGAAAGCGCATTGCTGGCGGTAATAACGCCGTCAGTGTCAATGTTTGCAATAGACACCACAAAGCAAAGTTACCGCAGCCTAAGCTGTCATAGATGGAATCGCCGTCATAATCAGCGCCGCTGCGCATAATAAGCTTCTATTTTTCTTTATTTCATATCACTCGCCTCCTTGTTAATATTTTCAACAAATTTAGAAATATATCCAATAGAATTTTATGAAGTAATTATACTCCATATTTATAAAAAATACAATAAGAATTTGAGAAATAAGTTGGATTGTGTAAAATTGTCTTTTTCAATATCATGAGAATCATTTTTCGGGTTAAGAGATCGAGTATGGTTATTTTAGATCTTATCCACCACTTTACATGTTATAATAATAAACTAACAAAGCCTTCTTCCCTACCATAAAGTGAGAAGAAGGCTTAATTTACCCTTTGATTTCTTTTAAGATTTCCATTATATCTCCATTTATAACGATAGAACGATCCGCAATATCCTTCGGGGCACCCGCCTGCCCGTAATTCAGGCAGGCGTAAACGGCGTTTTCGTTGTCCGATGTCATCTGCCAAAACGGGTATTTGATAATACCGGGCGTATTTGCGCCCACTCCGAGTTCAAGAAACAGAACGTGACTGCCGCTGCATTCGTACAGAAAATCTCTATAGCGGCGAGCGGCTTTATGCCAGCCCTCGTCTTCGACGAACGTGTCGTCCGAGCGCAGATTCAAAGTCATATCGCTATTGTCATCGGGACACTTCGGGATAAGATTTGTCGGAATATTCATAAGCAGCTTTCCGCTTGCGGGCGGCTGATATACGCCGTTTTCGTCCTTAATAAATCCTTGGGCTTTCATAGCCTGAATTACCCATTTTTCGTTGTCATAGGTCTTTTGAATATCAGGATTAACGCTTTGAAACAATCCGTAGTCGCCCTGTGTGTAGAAAAGGCGTGTTTTGTCAAAGCCTGCCTTTTGAAACCTATGATCTACATTTGTAGTGATAACGAAATAGTTTTTGTTATCAACGAGCTTAAGAAGGTCGCTGTAGACAGTCGTAGGCTCATCAATATAGCGATTATAGTAAATATGCCTTGCCCACCAAGCCCAAAAAGTTTCTTCGTTCGGGAAAGGATAAAACCCGCCCGAATACATATCTGTAATACCGAATCTCTCCGCATAATCATAAAAGTATTTGTAAAAACGCTCTCCTCCGTAGGTAAAACCCGCAGCTGTTGAAAGCCCCGCGCCTGCGCCGATGACTATAGCGTCTGCGGTATTTATTTCCTTTTTCAATTGTTCGATCTCAGCCGAGTGATCTCTTGTTATTTTCATGATTGACACCTCCGACTTCTTTCGGCGGCATGCTGCCGCTCCCAATACGCACTATGCCTGCGACTGTCTTAATGTTGTATGCGTGTATTTGCCAACGTTCAGTCGCTGCGCGGCGACCGGTAATATGCGCACCCGCTTTGTTTTTATTCCAAGTTTTCGCACACGTCCGGATCAGTCCTCAAAAACGGTAATCGGCCGCTTGACCGCCGCCCCGACGGGGCAGATCTCCAAGCAGTTTCCGCAATGCAGACAATTAACCTGTTTGATGACTGCTTTATTATCGTTCAAATCAATACAGCTTTGCGGACAAACACTCTGACAAGCACCGCACACGATACAGCTGTCTGTGATGTAATATTCGCTTGACTTATTCTCTGCGCCGCCGAATGTGAAGCTGCTGCGCTCGATCGGCTTTTTTGAAAGGTCGAACCACTCACCGCTGCCCTCATAAAGCTGAAAGACGGTAAGCGCTTTTGCACTTTCTTCTGTCGGGTAGATCTCGTGCATATATTGATTCTTTTCAAACAGCAGCGGCAGCAGACCGTCGCCTATCTCCCTGACCTTGCCGCGAACGGAAACAGCGGTACAGCTCATTGTATCGTTGCCCTTTTTGCCCGAAAGCGCTATATATCCGTTTGCTTTGAGCCGTTTATAAAAGCCCTTTCCCTTTGCAGTCAGAAAATACAGACCGTCTTCGTCGGCGTACATCATATCTATTACGCAGGTTACGGGCAGACCGTCGTTATCGATCGTTGCGACAACTGTTGAATGTATCTGTTCGACAATAAACGCTAAGTATTCTTTTGCTGTCATTTCATACGCCTCCATTTATAAAAAGAGTGTGCCGACTTCAGATTGGTGTCTGTCACAATCTCGGCAAGAGTGATGTTTTTCAGTTCATTCTCCATTGCTGCCTGTACCGCAGAAAGCCTGCCGTCCATGACCTTATGGATATTTTTTCCGACAGGACAGCGTGCATTCGGATTTTCGTGAAAATGGAACAGACCTTCGTCATCTACGCATTCAACCGCTCTGTAAATATCATACAGTGTGATCTCGTTCAAGGGTTTAGCAAGGTGTGCGCCGCCGCTGCCCTGACGTGTGTTCACGATGCCAGCACCTCTGAGCTGTGCAAGCACATTTCGTATGATAACAGCATTCACACCTGTACTTCCGGAAAGAAAATCGCTCGTTACACGCATTTCATCACCAAACACGTCGATACAGGTCAGAATATGAACTGCCGTTGTAAATTTACTTGTCATCTGCATAGATAATTCATCTCGCTTTTACTCTCTGACCACACTGATGCGCTGCTGAATATGATCGCCGTTTTCTATCTCATCGACCATTGCGACAGCGTAATCCGCATAGCTGATAATGCTCTCGCCTTTTGAATTGAGGGTAAGCTCCTCGCCGGCAAGAATATATTTGCCTGTGCGCTCGCCGTCAGCCCGGAAATCTCCGGCTGGGCTGATGAATGTCCACTTCACGTCATTTCTCTTGCGAAGCTCTTCAAGCTCCCTGCCCTGCGCATTTGCAAGAGGGAGGAACCCTGCGGGGAAATCTGCTCCGTCCTTGACCTGAACAGTGTGCTCCGCATTGACATATAGGCTGCCTGCGCCGCCCACGATCTAAAGTCTGGTATCGGTACCCGAAAGCAGGTCGCAAAGGTGCTGAGAAGTCTTGACGTGCATAGGCTGATCTTCGTCCTTCCAAGCGCCAAAGCCGTCAACTACTGCGTCAAAGCCGGTAAGGTCAGCTTTTGTCAGCTCCATGATGTCCTTCTTGATATAGGCTGCAGCACCGCTCTTATTCTCGTCCTCACGGGCAAACCCTGTTACCTCGAAGCCCCTTGACTGAGCTTCCTTGACTACCTTCTGTGCTGCTCTTCCGTTAGCGGCAACAACTGCGATCTTTTTCATAATGATTACCTCCTGATTATAACACTAAATTTATATTTTGTAAAGCTGTAATAGTAATCATTACAACTCTGTGATATAAATATACCACTGCTCCGGAAACTTGTCAATACCAATATTACAAGTTTGTAGAAATGCACAAAAACTGCCTTGTTATTTATATATATATCACAAAGTTTAAAATTCGGAGAAAAGAATATAGATGCTGCAAAATCAATGGCGCAAACGATATCGCTTTTTGATAAATCATTTTTGCAGAATCATAACTTAACTAACTGTTTGGTTTATCCGGTACGATTCTATATTACAGCCAAAGCCTGTTTTAAGCAGTCATTATACATAAAAGGCAGAAACCCGCTTGCGAGCTTCCGCCTTTTATCAATTATTTCCCATGTGCGCCTCGCTCCGCTTGCACAGCTGATTTAGCGTCGTGAGATGAACCTCGTCATTCAAAGAATACTTGTCCTTCGGCAGCACCGAAAAAGCAGTGTCTTAAACTACGATATCCGAGCATTTTATCAATTCCCGTTGAATTTTGCTGCTAATTTCTTTCTTTGCCTTCTTTCATGAGCAAGGCTTTCTTGTATTTCATCCATTCTTCGGAATATATCTGCAATTACCTTTTGCTCATTGGCAGGACGTTCGGGTCGCTCTTGAGCATTTCTTGAAGCAATATCTTTCGCAAATATTTTTGCAAAAGCCCATCTAACGAACGGCTGGATAAAGAATATTTGTGAGAAAAATGCAAATGGAAAATTAAAGCATATCAACTTAATCCAATTGGCCAGCAGTGTTAATAGATTAAATCCGGAATAATAGGGATAATACAACCAAGCAGCAATAAAACTCATGGTTGGGCACATTATTAAAACTGTACAACTGATTATTACTGTTCGTCCCGTTCACGGTCACCGATTACGCGAAAGAAAAGATAAATAACGTTAGTATGTTGTTGGGGACAAATACGGGCATGGCAGTTTATACACCGATGTATGACTCGAATCCTCCGCAGTATCTGCAAGCAGGAAATTATGAGCTGATCGCAAAGGATATGCTCTTTATCTCCGGCTCAGAGGTAGTATCGAAAATGTTTAAAGCAGCAGACCGTGTATGGCTGATCGAGCTGAGTGTCCCCGAAACCTCAACTAATGTCCTTTTTGACATCAAGGACATCACCCGCTGTGAAACGACCTTTTATAACGCTGACGGCGATGAGCTTGACCTTGATGATCTGACTTATACCGGCGAGAGCTTGCAGCCTGCTTCCGTTAAGGTCGTTGACAGAGACCATGAGCTTGTCGAGGGCGTTGATTATGAGATCGACTATGACGGCGAGTGGGTCAACCCTTCAAATGAAGATGATGACATCTATCCCATTGTTACGATCACCGGTCTTGGTGATTACGGCGGATCGACAGCTGAGTTTTCGTGGTATATCAACAAAGCAGTTTCTAATTCGCATACTGTTATATTTATGTCCGAAGATGGCAACACAGTTCTTGATATCTATGACAGGTTAACCGATGGCTATGTTTTAGGTTCTTATTATAACTCTTATAACTTCACTAATAAAGATAGCGAATGGCTGTTCCTCGGCTGGTACAAAGCAGACGACACTAAATTTGATTTCGGTCAGCCGATAACAGATGACCTTACAGTTCACGAGAAATGGGTGCTTGCATCGGAGTATAACGGAATAGTTGTAACATTAAAGATGTTTGATGATGAGTTCACAAAGCTCATACTTGAATCGGGCGATAAGATACCTGAAATGTACCGGACTTATGAAGTCCCGGGAATGATTTTTGGTGGCTGGTATAACGGAGATACACTTTTTGATTTGGACACTCCCGTTACCGAGAGCATGACGCTCACGGCAAAGCTGACAAAAGACCCGAATTTTACAGGGCATTACGTGACCTTCAAGGACAGCGGCAAGATTTATGATATAGTCGGCGTTGAAGACGGAGACACAATTCCATGGTCTCCTAATAGGCCTGCCGATCACGACGGATATGAATTTGCAGGCTGGTATTACGGCGATACAAAATGGGGAGATGTTGTTGTAACCGAGGATATCGAAATAACAGGAAAATGGGTGCTTGCTGACAACATCGGCGCGCGCCTTGCGGGCAACAGCCTTATCCTCGGCGACGATATCGGAGTAAACTTCTACATGGAGCTTAGCGACACGATCAGGAACAGCCAAACCGCGAAGATGATCTTCACGATCCCCAACTCCGGCAACACAACAACATTGGAAATTCCCGTTTCAGAGATAGTAGAAAACCCCGAGCTTTGCCAGACGATAGACGGCAAAACGTACTATATCTTCCCCTGCCACGTTGCGGCTAAGGAAATGACCTCCGAGATCAAGGCGCAGATCGTGGACGCTGCCAACGACCTTGCAGGCACTGTGTTCAGCTACACCGTTAAGCAGTACGCCGACTACATCATCGCTCGCCCCGACGAGTACGGCGAAAAGACTGTGGCTCTCGTTAAGGCTATGCTTTACTACGGCGGCACGGCGCAGACGCTGTTCAATTTCAATACGACTGTTTCCGCAGACGCTGACCTCATTGATTACGCTATGCTCTACAGTGTGCCCGAAAGCTTTGATGAGTGCGGTCTTGCGAATATCAATGCTGCCGCCAACGCTCATGGCTTGCAGCTCACCAATGTTTCGCTCATTCTCGAAAGCAAAACTACGCTCAGACTCTACTTCAAGAGAATCGATCCGTCTTCGACAGACGAGCTGCCCGAACTCACAGACGGCACTAATACCTATACTCCTGCCGCGAAAGGCGACGAGTTCTGCTGCAGCATTACGGGATTCGGCGCGGGCGCGTTGTTCGAAAAGAGATCGGTTCATTTCACCGGCGGCGACGTTTTCGATGTTTGCATAGGCGACTACTGCAACTGGGCGATGACACAGTCAGACAATTCTATGCTTTCCGAAACGATCAAAGCACTGTTCAATTATGATATGTGCGCTAAGGCGTATGCAGAGAGCATTTGACGCCGCGTTGAGATGTGTTAATTCAAAGCTCAACTGTCAAACTATTATTTAGGAGATGTTTAAGATGAACAAAAAAGCTTACTCAAAAGCAGAATTGGAGATCTTGGAAGTTGATTCAGAGGACATTATCGTTACTTCCCCCGGGAATGACGATGATAACGAGACTCCACACATGCCCTATAACCCCTGATATCACATTGAGAAAAACTGCACCGTTTCATTCCTGTGGGAGTGGAGCGGTGCATTCTGCAATATGATTGATAATGAGTGAGGTTTTATGATATAATATATTCATAAACGTGACATCGGACAAAACGTTCTGCATAAAGTGCTGAAAGCTCGCAAAGATGAAACGGAATATCCGACCGTCACGTTATCGGTGTGCTGACAGCGGTAGTCCGCAGCGGAAAAGTATCTCCGTAAATGATTGGCGGTATAAGCTGTATGTTCATCTTTGGTTCGAGTTTATTCGATAAGCGCAATAATTATTTACGAAAAAAACTGCATCGCATTATAAAAAGCAGAAAGAAGAAACTATAATGGCAAAGTTTATATATAAGCGCAAGTTTTATAACAATTACATTATCAGAAAATATATTTCGTTATCCATAAGAGTAACGCGCTTCTTTGACGGCAGGAAAGATAAGCGTATTTGTGGCTGTTCGCTTGTAAAATACGTCCCCTCGCTTTACAGAGAAACTATGGGAGCAACAGGCAGTGAGTCCTCCTGTTATTGGGCGATCGATACGATTTTTGAAGGGTTTTCTTTTGATGAGAGCGATTCTTTCATTGATGTCGGATGCGGAAAGGGGCGCATACTCGCATATTTGACAGACAAGAAATGTCCGTGCCCACTGACAGGTATTGAACTAAACAAGGAAGTATACGAATATGCGAAAAAATGGACAAAAGCCTATCCTCAAATAACTCTTATTCATGGCAATGCATTTGAACAGGATTTTAATCAATATACTGTTATATTCCTTGCAAGACCATTTGAAACAGATACATTCCATCATTTTATAGAATATCTTGAAAACAATCTGACACATAAGATCAGGCTGATTTATTGGTGGGACACACAAAGCGGTAACTATCTTGAAAACAGATCAGGCTGGGATATGCTGAAACGCGAATGGATATTTACAAGCCACGGATTATTTATGTATCGCTGTCCACAAAGATATACGATTTGGGAATATACTCCATGAGAAACATGCGGTAAAATGGCTATATGCCGTACCGGAAAGAAAAAATGTATATCTTCGCCTTGACGATCGTTCAGGCACTCAACTGCGGCAGCGTTGTTTTGTACGCCTTGCTGCTGCGGAATAATGCGGACAGTGCAACTGCTCACAATAAAACACAATTTTGGCATTATGTTATGCTGATCGTTCTCCTATGGTTGTTTTGTTCATCAAAACTATAGCACTTTTGGAGCGGCTATGCTGCAATACCGAATAAGACCACGGGGGTCTTTCCTCAAAACCGTGCCTGCGGTAAGAGGATACGGCTTCCTTTGTGCTTAACAACTCCAGACTGACCGCCCAAAGTTTTACTGCATTGTGAATCTCTATGCCGGATCCCCACGGTGTAAATGATTTATAATCAAGCCCGACCACATCGTGCTCGGGAAAAAGCGGCTTGTAATGTTCGCTCTCCGCTGCGACGCCGTTTTTTCCGTGAATGTATAGAATTGCCGATTTCAAGCTTTTTCACTTCTTCTAATAATTGGATAGGCTCGGTCACTTCAAAAAACTCGCGGTCGGATTTTACACTATTCGTGTCTGCGTATTCTGTTTCTCTGATAGTGCTTATAAAGAGAAGGCGCTTTAATTCTGACTCGTTCAGCGATCTGATCGACGCTCGTTCTATCGTAGCCGTTCTGCGCAAACAGCGTTAATGATTCTTCGAGTATTCTTTCTTTAGTTGTCATAGTTTCCTCACTGCTCCAACGCTAATATTTATTAGCCTCATTATAGCTAGTATTTATTAGCCTATCAAGAGGTGCTTGGAAAGAATTTTTTGTTTTTCTTCAGAGGTCCCATGTTATACAGGCAGTAATAAGATATTAACACATCTCTTGATTAACGCAGCGTGGTATGGTATGATATATCAAAAGTCAAGCTTTGAACAGGAGCAGCAGTAAATGAAAACAATAACGATCATAGAAGACGACACAGCGTTAAACAACGGTATCGCCCTCGCTTTGAAAAACGCCGATTATTCATTCAGACAGCTTTATAAGCTTTCGGACTATAGATCTGATGAGCCTTGCGATCTTATCATTCTCGACATCAATCTCCCCGACGGAAACGGCTTTGATTTTCTCAAAAATCTGCGTAAAGACTCGGATATTCCCGTGATTATTCTAACCGCAAATGATCTTGAAACCGACGAGGTAATGGGCTTGGAGCTTGGCGCAGATGATTACATCACGAAGCCGTTCAGTCTTATGGTGCTTCGCGCGAGAATTGACAAGGTACTTCGTAAAACATGCACATCGTCAAGCGTCGAATATTCAGATGGAAAATATGTATTTAGTTTTGATACAATGACGTTTTCCGTAAACGGCTCTCTCGTGGAACTGAGCAAAACCGAGCAAAAGCTTCTGAAACTTCTCATACAAAACAAAGGTCAGACTCTGTCAAGAGAATATCTCGTAGACAGGATATGGACTGACGGCGCGGACTATGTGGACGAAAATGCTCTATCCGTCACGGTGAACCGTCTGCGAAAAAAGCTTAATGCCGCAAAGCACATACAGACGGTCTATGGTATTGGCTACGTGTGGAGGGTGAAATGATATTTACGGATAAAAAGATTCTGGAGCGGCTTGATAGAATGCTTGACGACGGCATTAACGGCACCTTTGAGGAATCGGACTATGATGAAACGCAGCTGTCAAAGCTCGAATCAAAATGGCTGCGGTATCTTACATCATCGAAGCTGTCCGCACAAAAGATCGAGCAGGAGCGGGAGAAAATACAGGAGCTTGTATCGGACATTTCTCACCAGACAAAAACGCCGCTTGCAAATATCCTGCTCTACACGCAGCTTTTACAAGAGCAGCCGCTTGATGAGCAGAGCTTACAGCTTGTAAACGAGATACGGCAGCAGTCGGAAAAGCTCGAATTTCTGATACAATCTCTTGTAAAAACCTCACGGCTTGAAACAGGAACATTTCAGTTATCGCCTTCCCAAAACGAAATTGACAGTATGATCGGATCAGCGATCAGTCAGATTACTCCAAAAGCCGAAAGCAAGCAGATACAAATAATTTACACGCCCGTTAGCTGTACCGCAAGATTTGACAGCAAATGGACGCAGGAGGCTGTTTTTAATATTCTTGACAACGCGGTGAAATACTCGCCCGCACAAAGTGATATTACTGTCACTGTGAAAGAGTTTGAACTGTTCGCTTGTATCTCCGTTGAGGATAACGGTATCGGTATTTCGGAGGACGAGCTGCCCCGAATTTTCGGGAGATTCTATCGCGGGCAGAACGTCATAGAGCAAAGCGGCGTGGGTATTGGGTTGTACCTCAGCAGACAGATCATCGAAGAGCAGGGCGGTTATGTCACGGCTGAATCGAAGGTCGGCAGCGGGTCGATATTCAAAATATTTCTGCCAAGATAGATTCTTTCAAAACTGTTAGATTCTCGACAGATTATCGAAAGATTTGTGTGTTATGATAGGTGCAGTGGAGAAATCAAAAAGTGAAAACGGAACTGCCCGCGGGCTTCCGCGCCACTGCATTTTATTTTGAGGTGAAATAACATGATCGTACTGAAAACTGAAGCACTCACCAAAATTTACGGCGAAGGTGATAATAAGGTAACTGCTCTTGACAATGCTAATTTATGCGTTGAACAGGGAGAATTTGTCGCGATCGTCGGCACATCGGGCAGCGGTAAATCTACGCTTCTGCACCTTCTCGGCGGCTTGGACAGACCTGCTTCGGGCAAGGTTTTTGTCGAGAATAAGGACATCTTTTCTCTAAAGGACGAAGCTCTCACGATCTTTCGCAGACGAAAGATCGGCTTTGTGTTCCAGTCATTCAACCTTGTTCCGACGCTGAATGTGTATGAGAATATCGTATTTCCGATACAGCTTGACGGCAATTCGGTCGATGAAGATTTCGTAAACGAGGTCATCTCTTCTCTCGGGCTTGATAATATGCAGAACCGTTTGCCGAATCAGCTTTCGGGCGGTCAACAGCAAAGAGTGGCGATCGCTCGGGCATTAGCCGCAAAGCCTGCTATTGTTCTTGCGGACGAGCCTACGGGAAATCTCGACAGCAAAACATCTCAGGACGTTCTCAGTCTGCTCAAGGTAACGGGACAGAAGTTCAGTCAGACCATTGTGATGATAACGCACAATGAAGCTATTGCGCAGATGGCAGATAGGATCATCCGCATTGAAGATGGGCGGGTATGCACCCGCGGGCAAACACCGTCCGAGTATATTGGCAGCGATAGCCAACGCCGCATTCCAAGTGTTCTTTCCGGGCAGCTTTCTGAGCGAATTATCAAAGGCGGTGACGGTAATGACTAAGGTTAAAAATCGCTCGGTCATACGCCGCCTTGCGCTGCGTGATTTGAGGTCGAACCGCAAAATGAATATTGTGGTGATAGTTTCCATAATGCTGACCTGTATACTGTTCACCGCGCTGACGACTATCGGCGGCAGCTTGATTAACGGAATGCAGCAGGAAACTATGCGGCAGGTCGGCGGCGACAGAATGGCGGGGCTTAAATGTGTGCTCCCCGATGATTACGAGAAGGTCAAGTCGGACAGTGCTGCCCGTGATGTCGTCTATCGTATCGTTGTCGGTTGGGCGACTAATGATGATCTCAAAAATATTTCCGTTGAGGTAGACTGCGCTGGCGATAAAAACGCCGCAAAATCAGTATATTGCTATCCGACAACAGGCAGACTTCCTGAAAGCTTTGACGAGATAGCTGTCAGCACGATTGTTCTCGATGAGCTTGGTCTGCCCCATGAGGTTGGTATTACCGTGCCGATCACGCTTGATATAGACGGCAGTATTTCGGAGAATGAGTTTACGCTCTGCGGCTTCTGGCAAGGCGATAAGGTCTCAATGGCGCAGCTTTGCTGGGTATCACAAGCATTTACCGACAAGTATGCGCCCACTCCGACGGAGAGCTTTTACACGCAGGAGACCTCAAAATATGCGGGATATTGGCAGGTCGATTTTAACTTTGCAAACAGCTGGGATATCGAAGGAAAGACAGAGGAGCTTTTATCAAGACTTTATGGCGATTCAGATACTATTCCCGATTCGGGCATTAACTGGGCATACACCACAAGCTCGGTTGACGGCGGTATGCTTGCAGGCTGTATCTCGATGATACTTGTCATTTTCGCGGCAGGCTACCTCATCATTTACAATATCTTTTACATCAACATATCGGCAAATATCCGCAGCTATGGTCTGCTCAAAACCATCGGCACGACCTCAAAACAGATCAGGCGCATGGTCAGAATACAGGCGGCAGTGTATTGCGCGGAGGGTATCCCCTTCGGGCTTATCATAGGGGTTCTTTTAAGTAAAGTTCTGATGAAGTCTATTATGAGCAATATGAATATTTATTCGGCGGAAAGCTACTCAATAAATGCGGGCTTGCTTTTGCTGATCTGCCTGATATCGGCGGCGTTTACATTCGCAGCGGTAATGATAAGCTGCCGCAAGCCTTGTGTGATCGCAGGAAACGTATCCCCTATTGAAGCACTCCGCTGCAATGAAACAGATATATCCACTAAGAAAAAAGATAAAAAAACGGTTAAGGTCACACCGCTGACCGTTGCACGAAACAATATGTCACGAAGCAGAAAGAAAACCGTTATCGTCGTTCTTTCGCTCACGCTCAGCATGATACTCGTAAACACGCTGTTTACCGTGCTGAACGGTATGGACGAGGATAAATATGTCAGCAGCACGATCGTAGGCGATATACTGATACGACACACCGACAAAACCAATCTCCGGGACGATATGGTAAAGGGAATCACGCCCGATATGATATCAGATATTAAGCAAATAGACGGCGCAGATGTTCACCCCGTATATTATGAAAACGGTGTGATCCGCCCCGCCGGAGAGCCGCAGAAACGACTTGGAAAGCTGTATGAAAAATACGGCGGTAACGAGGCGCAGGCGGTTGAGCTTGACGCGGCTTTGAACAGTGGATACAGCGCGGATATTTACGGTATTGACGAAGCAGCGGCTGAATACTTTGAGCCGATCGAGGGTAATATCGACGCTGATAAGCTGATGTCGGGAAAATATGCGATCGTTCACAGCTACCTTTGGCAGGCGGACGATGACAGCGATGTTGAAATTTATCATGTCGGTGATAGAATGACCGTGGAATGCGGTGAAGTAAAACACGAGTACGAGGTCATGGCAGTATGCGAAATTCCCTATCCTCTGTCTACAAAAATATACAACACTCTCGGAACACAGGTGATCGTGTCGACCGATGAATATATGAAAATGACCGCCGCCCCCGGAGCGACCTGCGTAATGATAAACACAGACGACAGAAGCGGCAGCGTAAAGGCGCAGTGCAAAGCATACTGTGACAGCGACGGCTCGCCGCTTGTATATTCCGACAAGCAGACGTATCTTGATGAATTCGGCGATCTTATCAAGATGTTAAAGCTGGTCGGCGGCACGCTTTCGGGTATTCTCGCACTTATCGGGATCCTCAACTTTGTCAATGCCGTGGTGACAAGCATCATCTCACGAAAAAGAGAGCTTGCCATGATGAACGCGGTAGGAATGACAGGCAGACAGCTCAAAGCTATGCTGAGGTGGGAGAGCGTTCACTATACAGTGGTGACGGCGATCTGTTCGCTTGTAATCGGTACGCTGTTCAGCTTCGGTGTGGTGAATGCGATAACCGGAGAGCTGTTCTTCTTCACCTATCATTTTTCTATGCTGCCGATACTTGTTTGCGTTCCGATACTACTTCTTCTATCGGCGATTATACCGACCGTTTCATTTCGGGTGATATGCAAAGAGAGCGTTGTGGACAGGCTTAGGGAGAATTGAATCAAAACAAAAATGTACGCCAAAACTATTTAATGATATATTGGCAGATCAAGTAACATAAACTCAGATAAAACAATTAAACATAAAAAAACACAACCGCGTCGCTCATTCGATTAAGAGCGGTGTTGTGTTTTGTATTTAGTATTCTATGTTACTTTAAAAAAACTTTTTGCTTCCAATCAGTGTTTGAAGCATTTTAATCTCATCTTGACTTTCAGCACCCGACTCCAACGATCTTATTAACACAATTCTTGCCAACGTTCCTACCTTTCTTCATCTGAAACAATAGATGCCGATGTTGTGTTTTCTTTAACTTTTAGTTGATAAAAAACGTTCAATTCTTCACGACTAATTATCTTTCTATTGCGATATTGTCACAGCCCACTCATTCTGTCATCCAAAAGTGAATGTATTTTGTCAGGGGCAGACAGCGTATTTTGTCAAAGCGCATAAACAAACTGACATCCC
>CACZCM010000066.1 GCA_902779615.1 uncultured Ruminococcus sp.
TTCATAATACCACTTCCTCTGACTTTATTCTATATTGATTGTTACCGCTTGACTATATACATATACAATGTTACTATCAATATAGTAAACAGAGGAGGCAAAGATAATGGATATTTACACTGTAAGCCTTTTCGGGCACAGACACATAGAACAGGGTTCATTAGTTGAGGAACGCCTTGAATCGCTGCTGTACGATCTGATAACACGGAAGGAATATGTCGAGTTTCTTATCGGGCGTGACGGCGAATTTGATCTGCTGGCGTCTTCGGTAATAAAGCGCTGCATAAAGAAATACGGCAGAGGCAACACCTCTTTGGTGCTTGTTCTGCCGTATATGCGGGCCGAGTATCGTGACAACGAGGCGGCGTTTCTTGACTATTATGACGAGGTCGAGATATGCGAAGAATCCGCCCGGGCGCATTATAAAGCGGCGATACAGATACGCAACCGGTGTATGGTTGACCGCTCCGATCTTGTGGTGTGCTGTATTCAGCATCAAAGCGGTGGTGCGTATAAGACGGTGCAGTATGCGCAGCGGCTGGGGAAGAGGGTGGTTGAGATGGGGTAGGATGGAGAGTGAGGCGGATCTATAGCTAACAGTTATCGGATCTGTTGATGAGAGAACTCTCAATTGGCGTGCATATAATCGAAAAATAAAAATTTTTCGATTGAGATAAAGTTTCATATTATACATAATTGCCAAAAACTCAGGTGCAAATTTTACGTCGAAAACTGACATTTTTTTGCTGAGTCGCATTTTTTGTACTGACAATTCGTAAAGAATATGGTACAATAAATAATGTATGTAATTAAAAGTTGTTAATAATATACTAATTGCAGCAAAGCGTATGTGTGTATAGAATACTAAAACAGTAGTGATGAAGAGCTTATATTGCTTGACGTGCTGCTTCTCGTTTTGAATGGTGAACAGACTCGTTTTAGAGTGATTAAATTCCAAGATAAGAATCGTGTAGTATGTGCAGAAGGAAGAAAAACGCGCGTAAAAAATAAAGTGTGTTACAGTTATTTCCCAAATATATAATATTGATCTTTCTGTGTAGTTAAAAGTGACAAGCGATCATAATTGTAGAATAGAGGTTGTTTAATTGAACACGGCCGGTTATAAATTGACAGATATTCTTGACGATACATACAGCGATTTTTTTGAGTATTGTCGTATTGCTAAGAAGGAAAACAGCGGCGAGCTGACTTCTTCCGACTATATTGCTTTCAGAACAAAATATGCAAAAACCAGAGAGTATGTAAACGCGTTGAAAACAAAAATAGAAAGCTACGTTCCTGCGGAACAAGTAAACGAGCTTGAGGAAGAAACAACAGAAAGCTGCGTTCCCTCAGCACAAGGGAGTGAGCTTGAGGAAGAAGCAGACGATTATTTTGATATTGATCTTGATTACGGTCTCGGTGATTTCCTCACATATGACGATTACGTTGTAAAAGAAAAATCGGTCGAGAGTGAAAACGACAAGAACAAGAAGTCCAAACAAGAGAGGGAAGACGATACTATCACCGATTACAACAGGTCGGATTGTAATTCGTCTTTTGTCGCTTGGGAACGACGTGAAACAATGAGCATTGCGCAGATACTCGATGTTGACAATGTTGATGAATACGCAGATGTCCTTACTGGTGATATGGGCCTTTCCGTTCGCGCAGGAAATGTGCTGCGATATTCGGGTGTAGACAATATGACACAGGTGCTTGAACTGTCATATAAAACAATTATGGGGCTGAAAAACGCAGGCAGAACTACGGCAAAAAATGTGTTTGAGACTGTATTTCTGCTGATAAATGACAGCAGCTGTTTTGAAAGGATTAGGAAAACGACGCATGCGAAAGAATCGTTGGAGCCGCGTATTTCCGATGTTCAATGCGCTCGGGCGCTGCAGGCGTATATAAAGGGCGAGGCGTACGATCTAACAGATCTGTCGGAGGCTGCAGCGGAAGAATATAACGCGCGTCTGCCGCTCACGGAAGAGCTTCGCGATATTTCACTGTTTGCGTTGGAAAACAAGGAATATACGGCTGTTGTAATAAATGGATTGTTTGACTTTTACTCCGTATATGAAAAAATAAAAGCAAGAGAAAAGGAAATATACGAATGCGTAAATAAGCGCACAAAGGATATGAAGCTCTTGCCGTGCTATACGGTCTATTTGGCTAGAGAAAAAAAGAAAGTTTTTTCTTTGTGTGAGATGGATCTTGAAAACGCAACTATCAAGGATCTTGCGGATCTGGTTGCAAATAATGTTGACAAGTATTCGGAGGAGGAATTGCTGTTTATCAAAAATTTTTTGCGTTGGGTCGATTTTGATATTACCGACGCAGCAGATCGGATCTTCGGCTTTTTGCACGACCCCAAAAATCAGAGAGCAGCAGATGTTCTGACTGGACGCTTTAACAAACGTACTCTCGGAGATATTGCGGGCGATTACGGCATCACACGCGAACGCGTCAGACAGATGGAATCAAAAGGGCTGCGTATTATTCGGGCAAAAAGATCCGACTATTATCAGAAACACAAGTGGAGCATATTGGATATGATCTGGGTCATGTGCGGCGGTAGATCGATAATTCGCTTCGACGATGTTGAAAAGCTTATAGGCACGCAGTATGCCGTATGGCTGTGGTGTGATCTGCAGCAGGGAGGAACCCCGGAGTTCAATAAGGAACACGACGCTCTTATCATGGGCGGTGCGCCTTCGTTTGAACTGATCTCGGATCTCTTTGACGAGCTTCCGAAGTTGATAGAAAAAACCGAAGCCGCGGCATTGATAGAGAGCTTTGCGCTTCGGCACGGCGCAGACAAAGATGTACTGTGGCTGGAGTTAAAAAAAACATATAGCGAGGTTGGCGCTTTTTACAGCTGTGTCACCGTTACGATGACACGGATGTGCCTGTACATCTTAAAGCACCGTTTCCCACAGGGATTCAAGATAGGAAACGAAGACGAACGCAGGCGTTTTGACAGATATACGATCGAGCTTTTTGGCGAGAAGTATTTGTATGCTACGCAGCACGCGCTCGATTCCGCCGTCGGCAAATGCGGCGTGCTTTGCGACAGGGGCAAATATATCCACCCCGACTATGTTGATATTGACGAGTCGCATTTTGACGAGATAATGGAGTATATAGAACAAAGCCCCAACAAGGTGGTTCCGTATGCGGAAATATACAACGCTCTGAAGGAGCGCTTTGCGGGCACGCAGATCACAAACCGCTATATGCTGCAGGGCTTTATCGGTATGCATGGCACACCGTATACGCTTACCCGTGACTATGTCCAAAAGGAAAAGAACGCCAATATAATAGGGGAGCTTGAAGACTTTATAAAAATGAACGCGCCTGTCAGCCGTGATGATATTATCGACAGATTCCCATTCGTTGACGAGCTGTATATGGCGACCCTGAATTCGAAATGCAGGGATATTCTTTATATCGGTAACGGATATTTTATCCATTCGTCAGTGATCGTAATCGATGATGAAGAAAAAGAGTCGATCAGAAAATATCTTTTTGAAAAGTGCGGAAACGATCATGTGAACGCAAGAGCGCTCATCAACGAATTTTACGATGTGTATCCAGATTTTATGATGAATAATGAGATCGAGGATCATCACAAGCTGTTTGCGGTGTTGCGGTATCTTTGCGACGATATCCTCAATTTTGACAAGCCGTATATCTCGTTAGAGCAGGACAAGAGAATAACCAATTACGGTGTTCTTCGAGAAAAAATAGGCGATAGAACAGAGATCACGATCTCTGAAATATATGATCTGTGTTTGGATATGGGTATGGCAGAAGGCGGAATAATTTTGTCGGTAAGAAAACTGTTTCCGGAATTTATTCGTGTGGACGAAAATCTTATCATGCGCACCGAACTTACAGGTATTGATGAGGAAATAATCGAGGAGGTAGTAAACCTCATAAACAGCAAAGTAAATGTGAGTGGCTACTGTGCGTCGAGAAGCTTTACAGATCTGATATGGCTTACGGAGATAAAGGTGCCTTGGAACACGTTCTTGATCGAAAGCGTGGCAGAGCTTGCCGACGACAAGGTAAACATCATACGTCAGAAGTCGGGCAGCATACATTACACGCAAGACGTATATGTCAGCGACGAATATGCTGATCTTGATTATGAAGGTCTTGTTGTTGAACTGCTTTCAAAGCAGCAGGCGGAATATCCGTTCCAAACAAAAACGGAAGTGATAAACTGGCTGAAGGCTGTCGGACTGTCAAGTTCAAACAATTTGCCGAAGTATCTGAGAAAAAGAGTCACTTTTGACGCCAACGGAAAATTAGTGATCGGGTGATTGTGATGGAGAATACAAAAAGAATGCCAAAGCTCGCAATAGACGAGGTACTGCTGCTTGTTGACGCTTATTTTCAAATAAAGGATATATCTTCTTCACAGATCCGAAAAGATGTTATTGAGGAGCTGAGCAGTAATATGCGCAGGCTGCCGTTCAATCCCGAGTTTAGGAGTGATCCGAGATACAGGAGCGTATCAGGCATGAATATGTGCCTTGCCAATGTTGAGTCGTTGGAAACGAAATCACTTATGCACTCATCAAAAAAGCAAAGATTGGTATTTGAATACTACTTTGACAAGCAAGCTATACTTCATGATCACGTAAGATCGATCCTGTCGGTTTGTGATCTCGAGTTTCCTCTTTTGAGTGAATTTTCGGAAAATATACAAGGAACGATCCTGCCGTCATACTACCGTTATATCGAGAATAACGACCGTGCGGTTCTGGATCTAAAAAAACATTTATACACCTATGGAAGATCATCCTGCTGCGTATGCGGTGATGATCTGAAAATAAAATACGGAGAAGACGCGCTTGACATTATGGAGATACATTTAAACAGGCTTTTGTCGCAAACCTATACGGCAAAGAGCGTTAATGCGTCAGAGCTTGTTCTGGTTTGCCCAAATTGTCACAGAATAGCGCACTTGAGACCGGAAAACTACACTCTGGGATTCTATACCGGAGCTTAAAGGAAGAATAACGGCAATGTATAATTATGAATGGGATAAAGAAACGGGGGGCTTCGTTTTAACGTCGACTCTTATGGGAATATCAAAGGAGGTCAGACCTGTTTTTACACAAGAGCTTGTCGGTCTCGGCTTTGCCGAGGATCACGGCTGGACAATACCGCAGACCGATCGTCCGCTTATGTGGGCAGAGGGACGGCGGTATATTTACAGAGGCGAGCTTGTGGGGGAGACCTCTGGCGGCGGATTGTATCAGAGACCTGTTTTGAAAAACGTGATCGACGGTCTTGATATCGCGCCTGTTGATCTTCCGCGTATGCTTGAAAAAAACGCAAATGTTCTTGAGGGGCTTGTGCAGAAGACTTTGAAGGATATCCATGAGGTGTATGAGCAGTACAAAAACAGGGTGGATATGTTTTACGCGGCTTTCAGCGGGGGCAAGGATTCTGTGGTAATGCTCGACCTGGTACAGCGAGCTTTGCCTCATGACGATTTTGAGGTGGTTTTCGGCGATACCACAATGGAGATAAGCGATACGTATAAAACGGTCGGGCAGGCAAAAAAGCTGTGGAGCGACTTGAGCTGGAATACCGCGAGGACAGAGTTCGACGCAGCTCGATCGTGGAGATTTGTAGGGCCGCCTGCGAGCAATATTCGGTGGTGCTGCGGTGTTCATAAATCAGCGCCCTCTGTTATGAAGATAAAGAGCATAGGAAAGCTATGCGAGATCACAGTACGAAATGCTTTCCGACGGCAATAAGCATGCTGTTCAGATAAACTGTAATCCTATTCTGAAATGGAATTCGGGAGAGGTGTTTCTGTATATTTTCTCAAATGAACTGCCGCTTAATAACGCCTACAGACTCGGTGCGCATCGAGTAGGCTGCTTAATGTGCCCGATGTCAAGAGAATGGTATGAATATATACTACAGCAAAACTATAATGATGAGATAACGCCGTATATAGATATCATAAAGTCAATGATCGACAAAAATTATGATAATGAAGACGAGTGGCAAAAGTACCTTCGTGAAGGCGGATGGAAAAGAAGATCAAGCGGTAAATTACTGAAAAAGCCTGATAACAAGCTGACAAATATTACAAAGAATGATACACAAAGCATCATCATAAAAAGGTCGAATTATCCTTGGGATAAATGGATGCGGGCATTGGGCGATATTGTGAAGACGGGGAATGATTCATACTCTGTTCAATACAAGGAGCTTGTGTTTGATTTCAATGTTAAATACGAAAACGACAGTACGGTAATAACGTTTGTTGAACCGGTGAAAACGAAATCATCAACGCGATTTATGTATCTTTTCAAAAACGCGTTGGTAAAAGCAGCCTACTGCAGGAATTGTAAGGAATGTATGGCGGAATGTCCGAACGGAGCGCTTACTGTTACAGACGATGACATTATTATTGAAAATTGCCGTCACTGTGAGAGATGCTTAAGCGTACAAAAAGGATGTGTAGTTGCCAGATCTTTGATAAGTACAGGTGATACGAATATGAAAGCAAAAAGCATAGACAGATACAACAGATTTGGATTGAAAAAAGAATGGGTCGATCTGTATTTTTCGGATACGACAGCGTTTTGGAATAACGAGATCATGGGAGAACCAATGATAAAGAGCTTTGAAAGATGGGGCAAGGAAGCAGGGCTGATCGAAGACAAAAACGCTTCTGTTTTTAACATTGGCAAATTGATCTCGTTGGGAACAGACAGCGATGTGCTATGGGGATATATCTACGTAAACATTGCTTATAACTCAGCAATTGTAAATTGGTATCTGAGAAATACCGAACAGGATATAAAATACACTACAAGTGACCTCACGATCATGATAGGAGAGGATTATTCGGCAACAACAGTAAAAAATGCCTTTACTTCTCTCAAAGCCACCATGAAGGATTCTCCGATCGGCAGCACGCTCGGGCAGGGTGAATGCGAGATGAAGGGGCGTACCGTGGTCTCTCTGACAAGACATTCGTGGAAGGAGCCTGACCCCGTCGTCATTCTGTATTCGCTTTATATGTTTGCGGAGCACAGTGATTCGCTGTACAGCTTTACGCTTTCTGATCTTACCGAGGATTTCAGCGAGAGGGAGGGCTTGAGCCCGCAGCTTTTGTTTGGGATAGACAGAGAGAAGCTGAAGCCGATACTGCAGGGCTTGGAGCATGATCACCCCGATTTTATTTCAGTCGACTTCAATAAAGGCTTCATGGAGAATATTCGTTTGTTTAGAGAAAAGACATCGGCAGATGTTGTTGAACTCATGTAAGGGGGTGTAAAAGAATGCCCGCACGTTTATATAAGGATTATATAAAGGTAGACCCGAATTTTATTCCCGTATTCAGCAGCAGCAGCGATAAGGTCTACCCCGATAAATGGCAGTCGTTTTATCCGCATGAAAGCTTCAAAAAGATCCTGACCGAGGTTGTGGAATCCCTTGAGAAAAGCTCCGAGGGGAAGAACAAGTCTTTATGGATGAGCGGTTCATACGGTACAGGTAAAACTTATGCGTCGTTTACTATCAAGCACATCTTAGAGGACGATCTCGACCATATAAAGCCCTATTTTGATTCCAACAATATGCAGGCACTTTACACAAGGCTTGTGGGGGTCCGATCAAAGGGAGATATCCTGGTCGTTCACCGCAGCGCGTCTTCTGAGATAAATTCCCAGAACAAGCTGTTCAGCGCTATCATGGAATCGGTCAAGGATACCATAAGAGAGCGTGGCTGCAGCTATATGGGAACAAAAAGCCTGCTTGATAAAGTTCTTGAAACTCTTAAGGATACAAATTCGGCATTCAATTTTAAGGCTGCGTTTGAAAAGTACAGGGGCAGATTCTCGGAATATGCTTCTTCCGATCAGGTCGTTAGGGATCTGGAGTATCTTGAGGGTGACGAGCAGCTTTCGCTTCTTGAGGAAGTAGTTAACGTCGCCGAGGAGGAGTCGTATAATTGGTCTGTGTCATCGAAGGAGATGATCAATTGGCTTGAGGATGTACGAAAAGTCAACGGATTATATGCTATCGTTTTTATTTGGGACGAGTTTACAGAGTATTTCAGAAATAATCAGAACAAAATTACGGGACTGCAAGAGATCGCCATGGCATCCTCGCGGATCGGGTTTTACTTCTTTCTGATCACGCACAGCGACGCAAACCAGCTTATCTCTGACACCGTATCCCGAAAAACGCTCGACGCCCGTTTCAAGCAAAGTCCTATCGAAATGGGAGAGAGCACGGCGTTCGTGCTTATGGGGCAGGCCTTCAGAGTAAAACCCGATATGGAATCGGAATGGGATTACCATGTTGAGCATGATCTTTGGGATCCCGTAAAAACAGGTACGGTCAAGCATATCAGAGAGAAAGACATTTCAGTCAAGGCCGAGGATATGAAAAGACTGCTCCCGATGCACCCTTATGCGGCATATCTGCTGAAGACTATAGCGAAGGATCTCAGCTCCGACCAAAGAACGATGTTCCGCTTTCTGAGTGGGGATTACGACAGTGGAAACGGTATCCAGACTAATTTTAATTGGTTTATAAATACATACGGATTTGAGTATAACGGTTGGAATTATCTTACGGTGGACGTATTGTGGGATTATTTTTTCACTTCGGCCAATCCCGATTTTGATGATTCCTTTATATCGGCGATAACACATTACAATACATTTGAGAGTACCTGCGAAAGCGATGAACATCGTAAGGTGCTTAAAGCGATGCTTCTTTTGGACGCTCTTCAGGTAAAAAACGGAAGCGGCAGCAGAACGGGTGTTACGCAGCTGTTTAAGCCTACGTTAAAAAACATTTCCGCTTGCTTTGCGGGCACTCCGATCAGCGCAAGCGTTAAGCAGATACTCGATCTCTTTGTGAGAAAAGGCATTCTCGATACGATAGAGGATCATGTAGGAGGAGATACCCTGTATGTAACAACGTCTGTGTCTGTCGACAGAGACAGGATGGATAAGCTGATGGAAGAGACCCGCCGACAGATAACCTTTGAAAAAATGACGTCAAAGGAGCATTTTGACATCGGAGGAAAAAACGGCAGGTTTGAGAATAAAACTTACCGCAAGTTCAGATTTGTGACTCAAAACATTACAGCTTTGAATTACAGGCAGGTCATAGACAGGGCCGCTCCGGAGCCTAACAGGATACAGATGTTTTATCTGTTTGTAAGAACAGAAGCGGATCAAAGCAAGGTCACCGACATCGTTAAATACATTTACGGGCGTATCGGAGACAGATGTGTGATCGTGGACTTTTCCGATCTTCCGTTTTCCGAGAGCAAGTTCGAGAGCTATCTGAAAGCAAAAACGAAGGAGAAGTATTTTGAGGCGATCCCCAATCAATCGAGTCAGAGAAAGCTTGCAAGCCAAGAGGCCGAGCGCCTGTTCAACGAGTGGCAAAATCGCTTGACGAGTACTCCGATACGCGTTTATAAAAGCGCCGATAAATACAGCGCGCTGACAGGAAATATTCAGCTGCAAAAAAAGCTCGACGAATACAATTTTGATTTTTACGGCTGCGGTCTGGAGTCAATGCATGAAAACGAGAAGCTGTTTGCAGAATCCGGATACAGGGAAGCTGTTGCGCAGATAGCAATGGGCAAGGCGGCGATCCCGACAAACTACAGTTATTTGAAGTTCCTTATAGCCTATCTTACAAGAGAGCAGGTTTGGAATGTTTCGGATTACGAGAAAACCAACCCCAATGCCTGTGTTTCCAAAATGAAAAGGGCTGTGGAAGAGGTCGTACAAAAAGGCTTTAGCACTCGAAATATGTTTTCTGTAAGGGATGTATGGGAGGTCCTGAAAAAGCCGCCGTTCGGTCTGATGCCGTCTACGGGGTCGCTTTTCCTAATGGGTTATCTGCTGAAGGACTACGCAGACAGCAGATACTATAAGAGAGACATCAACGGGAATACGGTCCCTCTTAACTACACGGATCTGAGCGATCTGATCCTTTGTACGATAAAGGAAAACGTAAGGGCGCAGAATGTGTTTGTAGTCAAGCAAAAGCCCGAACACGAGGTTTTTTGTCAAAAAACAGGCGAGATCTTCAAAATACAGAAGAATAACAGAAATTCTATCGATGATGTGGTAAAAAGCATCAATATATATCTTAAAAACAACAATTATCCTCTCTGGACGATGAAGGTGTATATCGAAGAAGAACTCTATGGTAAACCTCTTTATGACGCTTTGCTTCGCCTTGTTGAGCTGCTGTGCGAGATAATCGATCCCAAGTCCGACAGCGCCAGGGACAAGACCGTTATAGCTGAAGAGATCTATGAAGTATACATGAGATATCCTGAGATCGAATCAAAATTTGACGAACTGCTGAATGAGGAAAATATGCGTGCCGGTATGGATGATTATATAGCATCTTTCGATCCGGATTTCATTGTTGCCGCAGGCAGTCTCGGACTGCAGAGGAATGAATATCTTGCAAGGCTGAATTCCCGAATGTCGCCGGATTCATCGTATTTGTGGGATCATTCCGATATAGATCGTCAGATCAATAATCTTACTTTGGAGTTCAAGCTGATAGATGCTGTTAATTCTGTTCTGACAGACAAACAGACCGATATGAACGGGACACGGTCTGCGTTGAAAGAAAAAATGGGCATTGTTAAGCTGACAAAGGGAATGATCGCAGATTATTTTCCTCAGTTGCTGCCCGTTTTAAACGGATTTGACGCTTTGATGAACAAAGAAATAATTAATTATTCTTCTCTCATTGATGTGATCAACGAGACGTCGAAGCGATTTGTTGATTTCTTTAACGATCAATACTCCTATTTTACAAGGGCTCTCGTGGAATTTGTGGATCGGGATATCAAGTCCGATGAAGCAGATCACCTCTACAATAATACGGATATCGGCATATACTTTAAAACGAAGGATGATTTTATTCTTGCGTTAAGAGGAAGGCTTTCTTCTTACAGAAAAAATCAGAACAAGAACAAGCTGTTTGCTTTGTGGCAAGGGGTCACGGGTACCGAATCTCCGAATGACTGGTCGAGGATAAACGGTATTCCCGTTATGTGTCTGTTTGAAGGTGACGCCGATATACAGTTTATCCAGGCGTTGTTTGAGGCGTTGAACTCTCGTTCGGGTGTCGCTGATGACAGGATGAAAAAAGCAGTTGAGTTTCTTGAGGGTGAAAGGCTTGCTGTTCTTTCTGACAAAGAAAGCTGCGAAAAGGCTTTTATAAACCTGTTCTGTCAGGAGTATGCTTATGTGGTGAACGATGCGGAAGAATTGAGGAGAACGCTCACAAAAACCTTGGGCGGCGATGTTTACAGCTGGTATATTAAGAGAAGTGCTTGCAGAGAAGCCGTCAAGGGTCTCGCCTCGAACACCTATAAAAGCCGCTATCGTGATGCCGTGCGCGCCAAAGTAAGGAAAATGTCAGCAGAGGAGGCGCAGCGTTACCTTGAAAAACTGATCGAGGAGGACACTATGCTCGGGATCAGTATTTTGAAAGGATAAGTGATCAAGGATGATGGTTTTTGATACAACGGAAAAGCTCATAGATCATATTAAGCTCGATCGTGCAAGAGCTTCGCTGTCTCCTGTAAGGTTTATCAACGTAGATACTTTGAGCGATTGGGCAGTAATGAAGAAGACGCTTTTTGAGTTAACGCAGGATCATATGCTTTTGTCTGAGTTTTGCGACGGTGAAGATCTGATGCCGAATTTCAGACGAATGATAACAGTGCTTAAAAAGTGCTCCTATGATGTATGTGTGCTGCCTCTTTCCGAGACACATAAAGTCTTTCCGGATAAAACAGAGGATAATATAAACAGGATCTTGACGGCAGAGTATGTCAATTTTTATCGGGAAAACTTCAGGATCTACTTTTTGACATACAGAATGAGAGAGGCGCTCGAAGAGATATCGCACAAAAATGATCTGAGAAAAAAAGATGCATTTTTGTTTTTGGATCCATCAGCCGTATCGGATGAGTTTTCTCTTACAATAGTGAATGATACTATGGGCATACCTGCTATCAAAGGCGAGATCACAGGGCTTAAAAGGTATCTGAAATATTGGGAACAAAATCCAAATAGACCGATCGTCCTGCGTACAGGAGCCGCAGGATTTATAGATCCTGCTGTTCTCAGAGATAATGTTGTAATTCTGAACTCGCCGTATGATTACATAAAAAGAGTATGTAAGCTGTCTGCCGAGGTCAAAGAAGATCTTGGAAGTGCGGAGGAATGGAAAGAGCTGGCAGGCTATTGCCTGCCCGAAAAACCCCCGGAGACGACATTTTGTGGGATCTTGAACGTAAATCGATTTTCCGAGTCTTTGTTTGGCTCGTGGAGTTTGCTAAACGACTTTAAAAAATGGGTATTATGGCTTTGGAGCAAGACAAAGAACTGCACGGGGTATTTAAAGCAGTGTGTTGATGCAAGCGCTTCTGTTGAGTCTTTTGAGGAATGTCTTTATTGTGAAATAATACCGATCTTGGAATTGCCGGTTTATCAAGCGTATTATGAAGAAAGACGTCGACTGATCTCGGAGATGAAACTTTTACCTCCCATGATTTTTTTCAAGCGGATTGATGATCTGAAAAAATTCCCTGCATTAAAAACGCTGACGGATCTCTCGGAGTCGGAACGGGAAAAGATAATTGAGCTTACAGCAGGTATGGAAGACAGTTTTTATGAGCCGACATATGATCTGCTGAAAACGATATATCCCGGATTGTTCAACTATCTTGACAATAATAAGATATCCCCCGGTCTGATGCCGGAGAAAATCGAGAGTTATTTTAAGTGGTACAAATGGCATAAGATTACGAATACCGTTACAAAAGGATTCTATGATACCGTATGCTTGATTGCTCGCGGAAAGGGTGCGGATGTATACTCTCTGCGTTCAAGAAACGAGCTGATATCGGAAGCATATAAAGAGAATAGCGCGATATATTTTATTGATTGTATGGGCGCCGAATATTTGAATCTTCTGATCAATATTCTTTCAAGGTTAAATGATAGATTTGAATTTGCCTTTTATATCGGTTACTGTGCACTCCCATCTTCAAGTGAGTTTAATCGTGACTTTTTGATCAACAGAACCATTGTTGAGAACAGCGGACTTCTGGATTCTTTCAAGCATATTATGCCCAACCATATTACGGGTCTTATGCATGAAATGGCGTTTTTTGACGGACTTTCGGAAAAAATAGAAAAGTCTTTTGACGATAAAACAGACAGAGTGATCCTTACGTCGGATCACGGAAGCAGCAGGCTCGCGGTTCTCACAAGGCAAACGGAATTTGATAACAAAATTGATCCCGAAGGCAGTGAAATATGTGAGTATGGACGTTATTGTATCGGGACGGAATTGGAGGAGGGTCTTCCTACCGCCGTTAATTATGATAATAAGCTGATATTCGCCGACTATTCAAGATTTACGCAAAAGGGTACTCCTACGTATGAAATGCACGGAGGAGCATCCTTGGAGGAGTGGCTTGTTCCGGTGATAGTTATTGACCGAAAGAAAACAAATGCACATGCTTCAGATAAACAGATCGGGTATACGATACAGGTATTAACTCCGACTGTAAAGAAAAATATAAAATCCGGAACTGTTACGGTTAGGTTCAAATTGACTCCTATAGCGGAAGATGACGTATATGTGACCGTTAACGGCAAAAAATCAAAGTGCGTTTCAGACGGCGATGTATATTTGTTTGAGTATAGACCAAGCATTAAAGAAACTGCTGTTCATGCTTCGGTTCATGTTGGAAATACAGAAATACAGTTTGATATTAAGATCGCAAAGCCTATATCGCGCAACAGCGGATTCAATATTTGAACGGAGGTGAAAAGAGAGTATGGTCAAAGAGGATTATGAGATAAGACTGAAAGAATACTTTGGGGATATGCTTGTGTACAAATCACCCATGAACTCCAAATTCTTTTCGGCGCTGAGTCTGCCTGCGTTTATGCGTGACTGGCTCGTAATGAGATTTTCAGATGAAAGCGGAGAGATCAACAAAGACGAGGTGTCCGAATACATTCGCAACGTTATTCCGAATAAAGAACGATGGAACGATTATCTTGTTGATCTGCTTCACAATAATCAGCCTGTTCGTTTTTTGACGAAGATAAAAATTGATTTTGATACAGCTTCAAGATCGGCTTTGTTTACACTTCCCGAATTTGGAGTTCCAAAGAAAAAGGGCGAGGCCATCGTGGATTGGAGAGTTATTGAAGATCACAGAGATCATTTGATTTCTCCAAATGAGGTTTGGGGTATAGTAGAGATAATATGCGAGCTTGACGACGCAGGAAAACGCAATGTTTTTCGCCTGGTGGATTTTACCCCGTTTTGTCCGTATACGATTGATCTTGATTACTATATCGAAGCGAGAGAGGAATTTGCAATTGATGAGTGGATAGATATACTTCTCGGTGCAATTGACTATAATCCGAGGGGATACGAAAGTCTTACTCAAAAAATGACAATGCTTAGCAGATTGCTGCCTTTTGTTGAGAAACGGCTTAATCTTATCGAGCTTGCTCCGAAAGAAACGGGAAAATCGTATGTGTTTGCACAGATAAGTAAGTATGGTTGGCTTGTCAGCGGCGGAAGTATGTCTCGTGCGAAGATGTTCTATGATATGAACAAGAAAACTCCGGGTCTTGTTTCAAAATATGATTATGTAGCATTTGATGAAATACAGAGTATCAAATTTACCGATCCTATGGAGATGCAGGGAGCGCTTAAAGGGTATCTTGAAAGCGGTGAATACAGGGTCGGCGATACACGCGGCGTGGGTTCGGCAGGGCTTATTTTGCTCGGCAATATTGATACGGCCTTTATGAATGAGAACTGTAATATGTTTGAGGATCTTCCCGAAATATTCCATGAATCCGCCCTGCTTGACCGCTTTCACGGATTTATAAAGGGTTGGGATATCCCGAAGATGAAAGAAAGTCTAAAAGCAATCGGGTGGGCACTGAATACCGAATACTTCGGTGAAATCATGAATAAGCTCAGAGACGAGATCAAATATCGGTCGGTTGTAGACGAACTTCTTGAACTTCCGAAAGATGCTGCCACAAGAGACACCGAGGCTATCAAGCGTATTTGCACAGGATATCTGAAGCTATTGTTCCCGAATGCCACCGAGACTGCAAAGGTCAATGTTTCCGAGTTTGAAAAGTACTGCCTTATTCCCGCAAAGAAAATGAGAGGAGTTATAAAATCTCAATTGGGAATAATCGATTACGGCGAATTCGGCGGTTCAGTGATCCCCGATATAAGGATAAAGGAGAAGTATCGTGAAAATGCAGCCGAAGTGTAAGTGTTGCAACAGTGAGCTTGAAAAAAATGAGATCGCCTTAAACAAAAAGCTCATTGAGAGCGATCTGAAAGAATTTTTGTGCCTGGATTGTCTTGCGGATGAGCTTTGCTGTGATGTACAAGATCTGCTTATAAAAATAGAAGAATTCAAGGACTCGGGCTGCAAGCTTTTTTCATAAACCAAAATAGCCACTTCTCGATGTGATCATCGGAGGGGTGGCTATCATGATATAGAGGGTATAAAATGAATAATTACATCTACGCCGACAACGCTGCCACAACACGCCTTGATGACGCGGCATTTGAAGCAATGCTTCCATACCTAAAAGACAATTACGCCAACCCCTCGCAGCCGTACAGCTTTTCACGAAAAGCCAGGCATGCCTTGAAGGAGTCGCGCCGCATAATCGCCGAGTGCATTAATGCGGAGCCGCAGGAGATTTTATTCACATCGGGCGGTACGGAAAGCGATAATTGGGCGATCAAAAATTATACTTCTGCAAGTGATATTCGCTATGTTATCACATCGGCGATCGAACACCATGCGATTCTGAATGCCGCAAAAAATGATAGCTGTATTCATATCGTTGTTCCTGTGGATAATCACGGATATGTAGAGTCGGAGTTGCTTTCGGAAATACTCAACAGGCCTCGTGATGTTGCTGTGTCATGTGAAAGCACGCTCGTTTCCGTAATGCTTGCCAATAATGAGATCGGGACGATAGAGCCTATTGAAGAGCTTGCAGCAATTGCACATAAAAAGGGTGCATTATTTCACACCGACGCAGTTCAGGCGGTGGGGCATATTCCCGTTGATGTAAAAAAGCTCGGTGTTGATATGCTGTCGGCTTCGGCACATAAGTTCAACGGACCTAAGGGGATAGGCTTTCTGTACAGTAAAAACGGATTGCTTCGACCGTTGCATGACGGAGGTGCGCAGGAAAGAGGTATGAGAGCGGGTACGGAAAATGTTGCGTACATTGTCGCAATGGCAGCGGCATTGAAAGCAAACTGCGATTCAATGGCTGCGAATACGCAAAGAATAACCGAAACGGAAAACGCATTCATTTCAGAATTGAATAATACACAAATCGATTATATCCGAAATGGTTCATCAAATCGTATTCCCGGAAATATCAGTATTTCAATAAAAAATGCCGACGGCGAAATGCTGCTTCATCGGCTTGACCTGATGGGTATCTGTGTTTCTACCGGTTCTGCGTGTGATTCGGTTAATACTCAGGTGTCACACGTTATAAAAGCCATCGGCGTTCCCGAAGATTACGCAAAGGGAACGATCAGGATCTCGTTCGGAAAATACAATACGCCCGAAGAAGCTGCAGAGATAGCAAGGGCGATCTCCAAAATATGCGGAGGGAAAATATAGGAAATGGATCACCCCCTCACCATTCATCAAAAGCAATGCCGCATCTACACCTCCGGATCCCCAAAATATCTCCTGATACAGCCCGTTGACGAGCACGACCTTGAAGTGCTTGATAACGAAGTTGCAGAGATCGAGCGCCGCACGACAGAGCCGTTTATTCTTGCGGCGTTTCGTATTCACGACTGGAACAGCGAGCTGTCTCCGTGGGAAGCGCCGCCCGTATTCGGCAGG
>CACZCM010000067.1:0-410 GCA_902779615.1 uncultured Ruminococcus sp.
TGCGTTCAGATCTGCGAGGGGCTTGAAGAATTCCACAAACAAGGCTTCGTTCACCGTGATCTAAAACCCGACAACATAATGATCTCGGACTGCACGGGCGATATCCCAAAAATAAAGATAGTCGATTTCGGCGGTGCAAAGGCTGTCGATATGCGAAACATCCCCGACACTACCGTTGTCGGCACGCTCGGATATCAGGCGCCGGAAACGATATCGTCAAATGCCACGAACCGCTCCGATATTTACTCGATCGGCTGTATTCTGAGTTCTCTTCTAACCGGTAAAGAACCGGGGCTTGCACACTATAGCGGAGATCATTATATCACGGCAATTATCGAAAAAGCGACAAACGAAGACCCGTCGCACCGATACGCCGATGTCACTGTACTGAAAAAAGCGCTGACGCATGA
>CACZCM010000067.1:425-11606 GCA_902779615.1 uncultured Ruminococcus sp.
TTCCGCACTCACACGCTGTGGAAGGAGCTTACGGCTGCGTTTTCGTACATCTCAATGATATTCTTCGCAGTGGCGGCGCTCGATAAATTTGGGATATCGGGGTTTATCGAAATTTTCCTGTTCTATATCATCGTGCCGCTGATCGTCATTTTCAACATGGGCGATCTGCTGCGATTTGTTCCGAAAAGCATACGGAGAAACAACAGGCGGTTTATGATATTCAAGGTCGCAGCCGTGCTGTTTTCCACATTCGCTCCGATAATTGTTGATAACTTGATTAGGAGGGCGTGAAATGGATATTTTAAAAACAATTAATGAAAAGAAATCCATATCAAATAATATAGCCGATATAATGTCATCTGGCGACAGCAAAAAGAAAAAATCCCGAAGGCTCGAAGCACTTCGGGATAACTGTAAGTCTAATCTTGGAAAGGCTCATATTGAATACTACATTGAGACACTGCGAAAAGAACGACGAGAAACGCTACAGCGCATTGTGCTTGCACTGTTTTCACTGTCATATCTGACATTCACGCTTTGCCGTGTGTGGTGGTACTATCACCCCGACAGCAATCCTTTCCCTGAAACGAATTACACTGCTGCTGATCTTATACAGGTGATATATCTGCTGACGATTATCGGAATAGTATTGTGGGGAGTAAGAAAAGCAGTTTCGGACATAAATAATCGGAAACGATAAAGTTTCAGAATACATACAAGCCTTATACGATTTATCCGTAAAATCCCCCGTTTTTCACCTCGTCCGTAACGTTTTTTAAAAAAAGTGCACCAAAAGTGCACCAAAGCAAAAAATCAATCCCGAAAAGCCGCATAACCATGCGCTTTTCGGGATTTTGGCTACTATTCGTACTCAATCGTAGCCGGTGGTTTACTTGTAATATCATACACAACTCGATTAACGTGCTTTACCTCGTTCACTATTCTTGAGGAAGCACGCTCAAGTGTTTCATAAGGCACGCGAGTGAACGTGGCGGTCATGAAATCCACAGTCGTTACGCTGCGCAGTGCTATCATATAATCGTATGTGCGGTAATCGCCCATAACGCCGACGCTTTTCACATTTGTGAGTGCGGCAAAATACTGATTTGCGTATTTATTTATGCCGTCGCGCTCCATTTCCTCGCGGAAAATGTAGTCAGCATCGCGGAGAATATCGAGTTTTTCCTTCGTAATATCGCCGATAACTCTGATTGCAAGACCGGGTCCCGGGAACGGCTGCCGATCGACCAGTTTATCGGGGATACCAAGCTCCCTACCCACAGCGCGCACTTCGTCCTTAAACAGATCTCTAAGCGGCTCGACTATCTCCTTGAAATCGACATGATCGGGCAGACCGCCAACATTGTGGTGACTTTTGATGGTCGCACCTATACCCTTGCCGCTTTCCACAACATCGGGATAAATCGTTCCCTGCACGAGGAAGTCAACCGCGCCGATCTTCTTCGCCTCTTCTTCGAACACTTTGATAAACTCTTCGCCAATGATCTTGCGCTTACGTTCCGGGTCTTCAACGCCCGCAAGCTTTGTCAAAAATCTCTCCTCGGCGTCCACTCTGACAAACTTCGACTTAAACCGTTTGCCAAACACCTCTTCAACTTCGTCGCCCTCGTTTTTCCTGAGCAGACCGTGATCGACAAAAATACATGTCAAATTCTCGCCGATCGCCTCATTCATAAGCGCAGCCGCAACGGAACTATCAACACCGCCCGAAAGAGCGCACAGAGCTTTTCCGCTGCCAATTTTCTCGCGAAGAGCCTTAACTGTTTCAGTGACAAACGACGACATTTTCCAACTGCCGGAGCAACCGCAGATTTTTTTCACGAAATTGTCGATGATCTTAGTTCCGTTGACGGTATTGTTAACCTCCGCATGGAACTGTATTCCGTAAAAATTTTTCTCGCTGTTCTCGATAGCGGCGTTCGGACAAGACGGCGTTCTCGCGATAGTACGAAAGCCCTCCGGCAGCGCGCCGACATAGTCGGTATGCGACATCAGACAAACATTTTTATCGCCGAAACCGTCGAACAAAACAGAGCTTTCAAACTCGACATCGGTCTCGCCGTACTCGCGCTTATCGGCGCGCTTCACCTCGCCGCCCAAAGTATGAGTCATGATCTGCATACCGTAGCAAATACCCAAAACCGGTATACCGAGATCAAAGATAGCGGGGTCACACTTCGGCGCATCATCGCCGTAAACGCTCGCAGGCCCGCCGGTAAAAATAACGCCCTTAGCGCCTCGTGATTTTATCTCGTCGGCGGTGGTATCGTGGCGCACTATTTCGCAATACACGCTGCACTCACGCACTCTTCTTGCGATGAGTTGATTATACTGACCGCAGAAATCGAGAATGAGGATCAATTCGTCTTTTTGCTGCATGAAATTTCCTCCGTTTCAATATGTATACACATTTTTATTATAGTACACGATCGCTCAATAATCAAGGGCACTGAGGAAATTTTGAATAATTTATGTTTTTTTGCTAAAAATACGGGTATGCAATAGGAAATATTGCATACCCGGTTATACTTATTCTGTTTTTTATTATAAAATGACTAAAAAGTAAAAATGCACAAATTATTTTTGAATCCCTCCGTTAGCATTTCAACAACATACCGCTGCAGTTTCAAAAGATTATTTCTTGCTTTTTCTGTTAATAATACTTTATATGTTTCCACTACTCCAGCCCTTCATCAATTCAGCAAAAACCTCTTCCGCAGGGTATACCTCGCCGCGTTCGATCTGATGAGAGCTTTTTTCAAACAAAAACAAGCTCTTCATGCGTATAGTCTTCAAGAACCTTCGGTTTTTGGGCCAATGTCACATCGAACGGAATGCCATTTTTTAGAACCACCTGTTTGTAAAACATAGTAAACGCAGATGATACAGAAATCCCCAACTCCCTCAAAACGCTCTCGGCTTGCTCTTTCAATTCGCTGTCTATACGGACACTTACCGTTTCATATTTCATATAACAACTCCTCTTTCACAATTATTATACCATGTTGTACTGCATTTTGCAGCACAAAAATACGTCTATACAGACAAAAGTTCTGTATAGACGATTTTTGCTGATTTATCAAGAAGGAACTGTTATATGTATCAAAATTACTCTTTTTCCTTTAGCCTTCCGAAACAAACTGCAGCTGCCGAACTTATTACAAGTAAAATAAGCGTATCCACCGGTGTAATAGGATTTCCGGTTTTTGGAGATGTTACATTGTTATTCGCTGCATTATTTATTGGAGTATTGTTATTATTGTATGTATTATCGTTTGCGCTCGGCACATCGTTTGTATTTTTATCATTCACCTGCGTTTGCGGCTGTTCAGTGGGAGTCGTTACAGAAGTATCCTGTGAAATTGTGCTTATTTCAGCAAAAGGAATACCATTGGAATCAGCAAATGTATTTGCGGACGAACCCGAATTACCATATATTTTTAATTTGGGACAATTTGAGAAGCCACCGTAAATAACCGCATTGTTGGAAGCAAAAACTACTTCCTCCAAATTAGGACAATCATTAAAGCCGTTTGTAATTATTGAACTATCACCGTAAATGGTTACTTTTCTTAGGTTTTCACAATTGTTAAAACCTCCAATACCACCCTCTAGACCATCCGGAATTGTTATCTCTTTAATTCTACTATTTCCATCAAAAGATTGCTTTGTAAAATCTCTACCTGTATTTGCAGTATCAACAACATTTGAAATATAACCAAGACCATCTACCTTATGTCCTTGAATGTAATTGGGAATAGTTATCTTATCTAAATTACCAATGTAATCACATATAACTGTGTATTCACCAAGTCCACCATCATAAGTGGTCACACCATAAATAAACCCATCAGCTACATACACATAGAATGTTCCATCGCCCGATTCTTGAACAGCGATCTCCTCAGCAAAAGCAGTCATAGATACACTCATAATAATCGCCATAACGATTGACAGAATCGGCAGTCTTAATTTCTTCATTTTACTAACACCTCTTAATAATACTAATTGCATTCATATGAATGCTTGTTAAGTATATTTTAGCATTCGTTTAAATGCTTGTCAAGGATTTTTTAATAATTATAGTAAAATTTTATTAGGAGCAATTCTATAATGCCAGCATCAAAAGGAGATGTTCCGATGTATCTGCGAAGACTTCGTGATTTGAGAGAAGACCACGACTATAAACAGGAATACGTTGCAAGCATATTGAAAATAACCAGACAGCAATATCAGCTTTATGAGAGCGGAAAACGCAGTCTGCCGATCGACAAGCTTATAGACATTTGTAATCTTTATAGTGTATCTGCCGACTATGTTCTTGAATTAAAAAATGAATTATAAAAATGTGTAATCTGCTATATACGCAGGTTTTTTTCTTTTTGTTAACGATATATCGTTAATTATATTGGCTTCCCAATTAAAGGTCAACGGTTTTTCGTTAATTTTCTCACACAGTTTTTGATATAGTTATATTGAAAGAAATCCACGTCACAATTGAAAAGGAAAGTGAACAATATGACTATCTCACAAGCCGTAACCAAACGCATTCTTGATCTTTGTAAGGAACGAAATTTAACCGTCAACAAACTCTCCACCATATCCGCTGTAACCCAATCCACCGTTAACGATGTAGTTAACGGAAGAGTCAAGAACGTCGGGATCGTCACAATAAAAAAGCTCTGTGACGGTCTTGGAATCACCATCACAGAGTTTTTCTCTACGGAATATTTCGAATCGCTCGATCAGGAGATCTTTTGATCTTAGATCGTTCATTCCGTTCTATGTTTACTATGAGTACGTCAGTATTCCGCAAACAGGGAAAGGACACACGATTTCTCGATGTGTCCCTTCCCTGTTTTGTTTTGGGGTTATTTATCTTAATATAGGTAGTTAGCCGGGTTAACGTATTCACCGCCATACATCATTCTGAAATGGAGGTGAGGTCCTGTGGAGTCGCCTGTCGAACCAACAGCCGCTATCGTCTGCCCCTGTTCAACTGTCTGACCCACTTCGGCGTAGATATCGCTGCACTGGGCGTAAGTGCTCAGATACCCGTTGCCGTGATCTATAGTCACATAACAGCCAAGTCCTTCGCTGCTGTAGTCAATGACCGCTTCGGTCACAACGCCTGACGCAGCTGCCACGATCGGTGTGCCCTCGCCCGTTCCGATGTCCATTCCCTTGTGGAATGACTCGCCTTCATAACCGAACTCACCGGTAATATATCCGCTTGTCGGCATGATGAATTCCGAGCTCTGCTCCTGATCTTTGTCGTCTGACTTGTCTGTATCGGTATTGTCCTTGTCTTTATTGTCTGTTTTGCTGTCTGTCTTCTCGGCGCCGCTCTCGGTCTTTGCCTTTTTCTCGGCGTCCGTCTTCTCTGCGGGCTTCTCCGCGTCGCTGTCGGCTTTCTTTGCCGTATCCGTACCGGCGTCTGTATCGGTGTCGGCTTTCAGGTGTTCGCTGTCTGCCGCTACCGTAATGACCTCGTTTACAGGCTTCTTCGTTGCTACGACTTTAACATGCTCCGATGAAATTTTTTCATCATCTATATATACAGTTTCGTTCGTAGCGATACCTTCGCCGATCTGACCCTTTGCGGTAACCTTCTCGTAACCCGAGGGCTTTGAAGCGTCCGCTTTGTATTCTGTTTTATATCTGATCTTCACGTTCTGCTCCTGCAAAACCGTGATCTTGTAGCTGATGTCTACGTTATTGATCAAACGATCTTTCAAGACCGATTTGTCGACAACGCTGTCTTTTGCATAAAGTCCGACCTCTGAAACAACACTGCTGTTGAATTCAACAGATTTGACCGTTCCAAGCTTTGCTGCATCCCGTTTTTTGCTTTCAAGCAGCGAATCAAGAACCGCCAGCGCTTCTTCTTCGGTTGCTGCTGCGCCGATGAACTCATCGTCAACAAATACCCCGCACACCTCGTCCTCAAGATGTGTGTCCTTTGAGATTATTTTTTGACTAAGCTCGGAGGAATTTTTAAATGCCGAACCGTTCTTCACAATAGCAACTTTGTACTGCGGCTCTGCCTCAAGTGTATCAAGGCTTTTATTAATAATCCGGCTGTCGATCATGCCTGTGGCTTCTTCAAGGACAGCGGCGTTTTCAACAACACCCAGCTGCTCGTTGTTGTAGGACACAACAAGACCAAACTGAAGTGAATTCATATATAAAACGGTGCTCACGAGCAATATAAGCGCCGCAAAAGGCATCACATAATTCTTAACGGCTGAACGTCTCCTCATCTTCTTGTTCAGTCTGCGCTGCTCCTGCCTGCGGAATCTCTCCTCCCTGATCTGTTCAATGCTTTTCTCATTCTCCTCGTATTCGAACGCCTCTATCGGCTCGTCCGTTGCGAAGTTTGCAAGCAGCTCGGGAGTTATCTCAAGATCATCTCTTTCAAAATCTGACATTATTAAACAACCCCTAATATTCAAAACAACTATTATTTACCCCGAAATGTGTCAGCTGTTTAACTCAATAGTTACATCACTGTAAAAATTTACTATATATATTATAACAGAAAGTTACAAAAATGCAACCACTTTTGTTAAAGTTTGTAATCTTTGTTAACCATGCACAAAATACACCGCGTTTGTATATACAAATTGTTGATTACGTAACCAAAAAGGAGGCAATGCTATTAATCACAGTCATTACATTATATGTATATCCAAAAGTATTTATGCATCGGTTACAGCAACGAGAAATTCCTGCAGCATTCCTTTAATACGCATTCCCCGCATTTCGGACTCCTCGCAGTACATACCGCTCTGCCGTGCAAAACCAATCTATGGCAAAAATTGTTTGATTCATCGGGCGGCAAAGCTTCTTTCAATATCTTTTCTATTTTTACCGGATCTTTTATATCGTGAAAACCGAGCCTTGACGTAATTCTTATGCAGTGAGTATCGACCACTACCGCAGGCTTTCCGAACACATCTCCCAATATAAGATTTGCCGTTTTTCTGCCAACTCCGGGAAGTTTCGTCAATTCCTCGATAGTGTCGGGTACCTTGCCTTCATACTCATCGCAGATCATTTTACACATACCCACTATATCCCGGGCTTTGGTTTTGTACAGCCCGCAGCTTTTAATATACTCCTCGACCTCCTCAACGTCTGCCGCTGCGAATTCGTCGGGAGTTTTGTAGCGTTCAAAAAGCGCAGGCGTAACTATATTTACTCTTGCATCGGTACACTGCGCCGACAATCTTGTTGCTATCAGCAGCTCGTGCGGTTTTTCGTATACGAGAGAGCATATGGCGTCGGGATATGCGTTTTTCAGCGCGTTCACTGCCAATAAGGCGCGTTCTTTATTATCCATTTACACGCCTCCCAGGTATCGCTCCGCTTTATCGATCACACGAAGATCGTTATCATAGCTGCACATACTGCGCGCTTTTGAAAAAGGTACCCATATAAAATAATCTATCTCGCTTTCCTGAATGTGTACGTCCTGATTCTTCGCCTCCGCCAAGAAAAACACAACACGCTTGCGCACCTTTCCAAACGGGCAGTAGTCGCTTGTTTCACGGAAACCGGGCTGAATGATAACGTCAAGGTCTGTTTCCTCCTTGATCTCACGCACCGCCGTCTGGCGCTCGTTCTCTCCGAGTTCAACGTGCCCCTTCGGGAACGACCAGTAGCGCCCGTTGCGGTTTTTCACCAAGAGGACTTCAAGCTCCTTTTCAGCGCGATAGAATACTATCGCCCCGCACGACTTCTCGTATAAGCAGCTGAGCTTGCCTACTCTGAAGCTGCGCAGTCTTCTAAGACGTTTTTTTATCAGCGGCTCATAGTAGATCTGACCCTCCGGCGCAACAATAAGCTTCATCTGAGTAGAATTTCGTCCTTGAGCAATGGCGATAACCGTACAGTACACATGATCTCTCGGGCGTTCTTTGCTAAGCAGGAAGACATTTTTTCGTCTTGTGCCCGACATATAGTAGCCGTTATAAAGACCGGCATACGGTATAGCCGATACTACCTTTACCTCGATCTTGCGTCCCAGCATACTGTCGCCGCCTATGTAATTGTTATTTCTGTAGCTGTTAATTTGATATGCTGTTGTCAAATAAATCCCTCAATCTCTGGCAGTAAAGTGAATTGTTTGCGTTTTCTATACCGTTAATGATCAAAATGTGCGTTATTTCCTGTTCATTTATATACGATCCAAGACTGCCGTCAAGCAGCGACACATCGGCTATATGCACCTCTTTGAAATGAGGAACAAAATAGCCCACGACAGGCTCTGCAGTGTGATCCTTTATTATCAGCAATTTGTTGTCTGTATTCTTTTGAGTATTCTCTATATATAGAAACGGCGTTTCGTATCCCGGGAAAACGGCTAGCGGATCATCTGCGGCATATATATCCTTGAAAAGATCGAACTCAAGCGAATAGCTGCCGTCAAGACTGCGCTTATAGCAATTATAATGAACGGGAAGCTTATAAAACTCAACAGTGTCGCTGTTTTTGTAAAGCTCTCCGTTGCCGTAAGGCTGTGTGATCTTATCGGTCGTCAGCTCGGAGAATTCACCATAGAACGGAGAAACGCTGCCTTTTTTCTTTGAAAGCTCGCTGAGAGTGTACATGCTTTTCTCGTCAATTCCAAGCGGCTCTGCAGCCGCGGTGTAAATATAGTAGCCTCCCAAAGAGGTCAGCGCGCTGTCGGTGCGGTAATAAATATATTCGTTTTTATGCTGTATCAACGCGTCGGCAGCGCCGATAAGGTCAACTCGGTCGGAAAGCGACGATCTTATTACATTAAGGTTGTCTATCTGCGAGTGTGATCCTTCAATGACGCCGTCAAGTCCGATATCTGTATTGGTAGGAATAACGGCGGCGCACACTGTAATTTTGGACGATACGGACGACGATATGCTGTTCAGCACAGCTGCATAGTTTTTTGCCGTTGTATCTATACCTTTAAACAAAGCATAGCCTGCGCCGTTCGATATAAATATCTTTTTATTTACGCTGTCAAAGCTGCCCTCCGCATTTTTCTGTGGAATATCTGCCGTTTCAGCTGAATCCGGCGTATCGGGAGTATCGAATTTCTCGGAGCTGATATCGGATCTGCCGGCATCGGACTGAGTTTCGATGCTTTTTATAGATCTCACAAACGGAGATATATTGTCTGCAAACAGATACAATAACGCCAAAGCTGCCGCAGCCGCAGCAATTGCCGCTGTAACTCGGGCTGCTTTGCCGGAAGAATTATTTGTACGAAATCCCGACGCTTTTTTTCGCCGGCGTCCGTATGTTCCGGTTCTGTGTTCATAACCTCTGTGAGAATATCTACTCATAAGGCAATCCTTTCATATATTTATAGTATAATACAAAATTCGGCGTTATACAACCATATTTCCGAATTTTTAGCGGTATTACTTCTTAGGCAACACCGCACAAATACCGCCTGACGGCGAAGCTGCGAATCTGCTTGCATATTTCCGTCATACTGCACAGAAACCCCTCCTGCATACTGACGTATGTCAAGAAGTTTTGGGCAATATGACGGATGAAGATGCGGTGCAGATGGGCGGCAGAAGGTTTTTAGAGGTGCCCTTAATTATTCCGCCTTGCTGCTCGCTGACGCTGATGATGTCGCTGCTTTTGATGATGTTGCTTTTGACGCTGTGCCTTTTGCTTTGTCCTTTGCGTTGAAATATGCGTCGAGCATTGCTTTCGCTGTGTTCATCGAGTAGCTGCCGTTGCCGCCGTGTTCGATTACTACCGCTACTGCGACCTCGGGCTTCTCATACGGTGCATAAGCGATAAACGTCACGTTGTCTGTGCCGATGTTCTCGGCTGTGCCCGTCTTCGCCGCTACGTTTACTCTGTATTTGCCGAAAACGCTCTTTGCTGTGCCGCCTGTCACGACCTTGCGCATTCCCGATTGAACGATTCTTATGTTCTCCGTCGATACGCCCGCCGTCTCGACGACCTCGGGCGCTTCCGAATTGTCGAGAATCATGTCCTTCTTCGTGTAGTCCGTTATCTTGTCGACAAAGTGCGTGCGAAGCCTAACGCCGTCATTTGCTATCGTCGCTGCGTACGTTGCGAGCTGTATCGGCGTGAAGGCGTTGTCCGACTGACCGATAGCCGCCTGACACGTGTTGCCCTCGAACCACGTCTCCGAGTCACGCCCCGCAAGTATGCCTCTGCTCTCGTAGACCTCGACGCCCGTGGCGACGCCGAGACCGAAGCGCTCTGCGTAAAAGTCCATTGTCTCTATCCCGAGCCGCCTGCCGCACTCCGCAAAGTAGCAGTTGCACGAGTCACGCAGGGCGTTCTCGACCGTCTCGTCGGAGTGGAAGCCGAGACACTTGATGATGTCCGTTTTGTAGTAGTCGTAATACTGCTTGCAGTAGATCGTCGACGTTTTACTGATGACGCCTTCCTCGAGCCCCGCCGCCGCAACGCACGGCTTGAACGTCGAGCCGACGATGAAGTTGCCCGTCAGCGCCCTGTCAAAAAGCGGGAGCGTCGGGTCGGAGATGAGCTTGCTGTAGTATTCCTCATCGGTGAGGTATTTCTGTTGGTCGAACGTCGGGTAGGTCGAGCAGGCGAGCACAGAGAAATCATTGACGTCAAGCATTACTGCGGCGCCCGCTATGCAGTCGGAGAACTCCTTCCCCGCCGCCGTGACGTACTTCGAAAGCGCCTTGTTCGTCGCTTCCTGTAGGTTGCTGTCTATCGTGAGGTAGACTGTATTCCCGGGAACAGCCTTGACCGTTTCGACCTCGTCGACGATTGCGCCGTCCGACGTTTTCGTAACGCGCTTCTCGCCGCCGACGCCCCTGAGATACGATTCCATCGCCGACTCAATGCCGCTTTTGCCGATGATATCGTCGATCGTATAGCCCCTGTCCTTCATGTCGTCGTACTCTTCCTGAGATATCCTGCCGACAGTTCCGATGATATGCGGCATAAGGTCGCCGTCGTTATAGTAGCGAATGAACGTGCTTGCGCACTCGACGCCCGGGAAGCCTTGCGAATTCTCGAGGACTATCGCTATCATATCACGGCTGATGTTTTCCGCAAAGCGGTACGGCGTGGAGTTCGAATAGCCCTTGAACTCCATATTATAGCGCACGCTGATTATATCACGCTTATCCTGCCTTGAAAGCTCGGAGT
>CACZCM010000068.1:0-11150 GCA_902779615.1 uncultured Ruminococcus sp.
GTGCGTTCAGTAGGGGATTTATACCCCTACTGAACGTGATGGAACCCGCCGCCTATAGAGGGTGCGGGTCTCCGGCTGGGAGCCGTCCCCGACGGCAGGCGAGACCCGGGGGACATTCCCCTCTGCGGTTATATGCAGGATTCTGAACGCGTAACAAAAACAACATAAAAGGTAAAAGCATATAGGGAGAATGACAATGACAACAGCAGAAAAAACGGTAGAGGCATTCAAAAATAAGAATATGACGATCACTGCGGCTGAAAGCTGTACAGGTGGACTGATCGCAAAGATGATAACAGACGTGCCGGGGGCAAGCGCCGTATTTGAACTGGGCGTATGTTCATATTCCAACAGGATAAAAACAAATGTGCTCGGCGTTCCGAAGGAGATCATAGACGAATACACCGAGCTGAGCGAGGAATGCGCGCGAGAGATGGCGATAGGCGCAATGAGATTGTCGGGCGCAGACGTTGCGGTCAGCACCACGGGGGTTGCGGGACCTGCAGGCGGCACGGACAAAGATCCCGTCGGAACGGTCTATATCGCATTGGCGGCTGACGGAAACGTCGTTTCGGAGAAAAGAAATTTTAATGAAGACGGCTGCTGCGACCGTGATACCATTCGGCAAAAATGCGCCGATTATGTGCTTAATATGGCGATGGAATATGCGCTGAGATGTCCTTGACAGAAAACAGATAAACCGCACTCAAAGACCGTTCATATGTCCTTGAGCGCGGTTTTGTATTGGTGTTGCTGCATTTATTGGTTTGTGAAAACTATGGTTTTAACAGACAGGCGCAAGCTGTAGACTTGCGCTTTCGATGGGGGTTATCCCATATGCACTAACTTAATGTTAACTGCGTCGCCTTGGGGCGGCGAGGGTGCTTTATTGCAAACCGCTAGTTAGGGGCATTTTCTGCCAAAATGCCCCTCTTTCGAAAACAGTCCGCCGGACTATTTTCGAAATTCACCCCGAAAGGGCATACGCATGCCTTCGGCGACCAAAGGCTCTTCCTTTGGAAACCGCAAGCCTTTTGAAAAAGGCTTGGCGAAAACTTTATGCTTTTGTTCTATCGGACTTAACTTAGTGCAAATGGGGTTTACCCACCTCTGCGGTTATAAACTCTGCGATGCGTCGGTGCTGCTGCTTCTGCCGCCTCTGAAGCCGCCTTGTGCGCTTCCGAAATCAGGGCGTTCGCCGCTGTTTTCATCCGGTCTGCCAAAGCCGCCAAAGCCGCCCATGCCGCCCATGTTATCCATGCCGCCGCCCATCATAGAGCCGCCGTTTGAGTACGAAATGGTTGACATCTCGATCGTGTACTGCTTGCTGCCGACTGTCAGGGTGTAAGTGCCGCTTGCGGTAACCTCGGGGGTGCTGATGACAACCGAATTGAATGTCTTTGCGGCTTTGTATGTCAGAAGCTCCTTGCCGCTTGAATCGGTAAGCGTGATCTGTTCGCCCGCCTGGTGGCTTTCGTCAAGATTATAAAGTATCGAGCCTTGAGTGGAGCTTGTTCCGAATGATTCTGCCATTCCCGAGCTGCCCACTGCGATAATTGTGCCGCCTGTGATAACTGCTCCGCTGCCCGAGTCGAGCGCGCCGTTGCCCGAGTTCGTAGGTCCGTCAACATAGATCGTGCCGCCCGAGATCGTCAGAACACCGTTGGAATCAAGTCCGTCGCCGTCGGCGTTTACGTGTACCGTGCCGCCCGAGATCAGGAGGAATACATCGCTGCTTGCGGAATCCTGCATCATGCCGCCCATTCCGCCGAAGCCGCCCATTCCGCCTTCGGACGTGCCGTCGGTCGCATTCATTCCGTCATCTTCCGCAGTTACAATGACCTCTCCGCCCGAGATCGTAACGTTCTTGCCTTCGATACCTTCATAGCTTTCGGTAATGCTTACCGTGCCGCCGCTTATTGTTACGGCGTCGTCCGAATGGATACCGTCATCGCCCGAGGCAAATGTCAGCTTGCCGCCGCTTATTGTAACGCTGCCGCCTGCATGAACGGTATCGTCTGCGCAGTTGAGGTCGATCGTGCCGTCTTTTATTGTGACGCTGCCGCCCGCCTTCAGTCCCTTAGTGCTGTCTGATTCGTCTTCTGTGGACGTTGAAGAAGCCGCTGCAGCGTTGTTTCTGCTCATCATGAAATCATTCTCGTGGGTGTTCTGCGAATTGGAACTGCCGCCGCCTGCTTGCGCGCTGATCGTGCCGCCCGCAATGATAATATCGCTCTCAGCAGAAAGAACGTCGCCCTCGGCAGTAACGTTGATCGTGCCGCTCTCAATGTAGATATAGCCCTTGGCAGTGTCCTCGGTGTTAGTTGCTTTAATGGCGTCTGCGCCGCTCTTTATGGTGATATCTGCATTGGCTATGCGAACGCTGTCCTTGCCGCAAACTGCGCTTTCGGCAGCTTCTGCGCTGATCGTGCCGCCCGTTATTTTCAGATCATCCTTCGATACGACAGCATGACTAAGATTTCCTGTTACGTTCAGAGTGCCGCTGCCGTTTATCACGAGGTCGCTCTTCGAGTAGATCGCTGCGTCTGCGCCGCTTTCCTCTGCTGCGGAGCTGTATGTCTTGCCGTCGGTGATCGTGTTTTCAGTGCCCTTAGCGGTTGTGACAAACACCTTGTCCGCGCTCTCAACGAAGATCGCCGAATAATCGGAGCTTGTTATCGAGCAGCTGTTGAGAACAAGCTGTACTTTGTCGCTGTCGCCTGCGGCAATAACGATCCTGCCGTCCTTTATCGTTCCGCTCAGGATATAAACGCCTTCCTTGCTGATAGTGAGGACGTTTTTATCAACGGAAACGCCGTCTCCGCTTGCCTTGAAGGTCGTATCGCTAAGGGTGATCTCGACAGCGTCACTTTCGTCATATTCACCCGACAGATCTCGTTTTGTAAAGTACTCGCCGTCACTTGAATCCTCCGACTTGTCTGCGCCGGATTTTTCTTTCTCGGAGGAGCTTGCCGCCTCTTCGGAGCTTTCGTCTGCCGAAGATTCCTCGGCGGTGCTTTCAGCCGTATCGTCCGTAACGTTCTGAACTGTGCTTGCGCCCTCTTCCGCAGATGTGCCGTAGTACTGATTCGTTGTGCTGCAAGCCGTTAACATCGCCGCCGTGATAAGAGCTGCCATAATTATAGCCGATAGCTTTCTTGTTTTCATGATCTGTTCCTCCTTAAAGGTCGTTTTGTTTTTGTCTATGATTAAATTATATCCAAACATCTTAAATTTTACTTAAACTCAACTTAAAGTTTACTTAAAATTTTTGTTGATTCACACCGAACCGGCTAAATGACTAAATCATGCGGGATTTTACACGGCGTTTGAATGAGCAAACAATATGTGATCGTATCTGTCGAGCTGACTTGGAGCGGCGAGGGGGGCTTGCGCACACTTATAAAAAATCGTCCTAAACTTAAGATTCGGTAGAGCATGCAGGGGCTTCGGGGAGCGCAGCGCCCCGAGGGGCGGCGGGCGCAGCCCGCCGTCCATAGCCCCCTTCTTCCTTGAGGAAGAAGGGGGTTGGGGGATGATGGAGACGTCAAAAATCTGTCATGACGAGAAATACCGAAGTCGATAGTGAAGGCTAAATGCAAAAGTGTGCGCAAGCGGCAGCGAGGGGGCTTAGTCTTATCCATACATTATGCCTTCGGCAAGCAAGGGCGCGGGGCTAAAGCGGATTGTTTTAGAAAGAGGGGCATTGCCCCTAAGCTGCGGCTGAGCCAAGTTTATATCGCCGCCCAAGGCGACGTGAAAGTCTTAACCGATTCAAAAGCGGTGCAAAATTTTATAGTCACTGTTGCATTAATTATAAATATGGTGTATAATAAAAACAGGACAAATAGTCGGTCGGATACTGCGAATTGGTTTGATTTTTCCGCATATTATTTGATCGTCACATCAGGTCTAATCTAATTTATATGGAATGGTGATAAAAATGATAGTTATTGTTGAAACATCTGCGCGTCATATCCACTTGACCAGAGAAACATTTGTTAAGCTGTTTGGCGAGGACGCAGAGCTTACAAAGAAGAAGGATCTTTCTCAGCCGGGTCAGTTTGTCTGTGTGGAGAAGGTCACTGTAGTGGGACCGAGAGGCGAACTGGCAATGTCTATTCTCGGACCGTACAGAAGCGCGGATCAGGTCGAGGTCGCTTTGACAGATGCCAGAAAGATCGGCATTGCTCCGCCTATCAGAGAGAGCGGCGATCTTGCGGGTACTCCCGGCTGTAAGCTTGTAGGGCCGAAGGGCGAGGTCGAGATCGACAACGGCGTTATCGCAGCAAAGCGCCACATTCATCTTACTCCCGAGGACGCCGAGAAGTTCGGTCTGAAGGACAAGCAGATCGTAAGCGTGGAGATAGATGCGGGCACTGGCAGAAAGCTTGTTTTCGGCGATGTAGTATGTAGGGTAAGAGCTGATTTTGCAACTGCTATGCACATCGATACGGACGAGTCGAATGCGGCAGCAATCAGCGGCGTTGTGGAAGGCACGATCATAATCTGATATGAAGCTTAGAACGATATGTCTTGCCGTGTTTTTTGTGGCGGTCGCTTCGCTGATCTTTCTCAACGGAAGTCTGGCGGCTGTGGTAGAAAGCGCCGAACCCGAACTCAGCGATGATCTCTTGTACATAGACCCGACTGATATGTCGCAGTATTATGCGATGGGGGAGTACTACCCGCCCAATGAGATAAATACCATCAATGTTGATTGGCAGGGCGGCAGAGTCGAGATCATTGCCTACAACGGCGCCGATTACTTCGTTGAAGAGGCTGCGACACGATATCTTCAGGAAAATGAACGCTTGAGCTATGTGCTTCAGGATCAAACATTCAACATTATGTTTTTGGGAGATGATTCGGTTTCGATAGACGACGCCTACAAGAAGCTGGAGATCCGCATTCCGCGAACGATACTCGAGTCTCTCGAGTCGATCGATATCAACACAAACGGCGAAGTCGTTATGAAGAATATTACGGCTCGGCAGATCAGTGTGACCGGTACGCACGGCGAAGTTAGATTTACCGATACGTATTCTCCCGATACAAAGATATCTTCCGCTGACGGTGATGTTAAACTGACAGTCGGTAATGATGTCGGATATTCCGTCGATTTCAGATCGAAAAGCGGCATTATGGAGTCATACGTTAATAACGGTATGGATTCTTACGTAAGCGGCGACGGTGAGTACAATTATGTTGTAAACACAAAAAGCGGAAATCTAAATGTGTCGCTTGATATCGATGATTAGTATAATAATAAAGATCCCCTTATCCGAGTGAAATGCTGCCCTTTTGTTGGACAATACGGTATAATAAGATTATACCAAAGAAAAGTCTGACAAAAGGGTCATTTCAGATCACGGACGAGGGGTTTTTCATTTATAACACAACAAACTGACGGCGCTTTTTTCTCGGCGGCGCATTGGGACAGTTTACAAGTATCGTATCCTCACCGATCAGCCGTATGTTCCCCCAAGGGATCACAAGATCGGTGCGTTTGCCGAACAAACCGAAATATTTTGGTTTGCCGTATATCACAATAGCCGTCAGACAAGCGGTATGTATGTTGACCTCCACATCATCAACGCAGCCTAATAATGCTCCGTTGGATTCGTTTATGACATCTTTATGCTTCAGCTGAGCGATCCTGCACGACATCTTATTCACCTCCACCATATATTATGCGGAGTTTGTCGAAATAATTACAGATGTGCGGTTTGTTATTCCGAAGCATTGATGATCTCGATGCCCGAGTCGCAGGGCTTTACTGCCATAGCAAAAGGATATATCGTCTTCAAAGATGATTTTGCGGCGCGGGCTTTATCCTCATCGTCAAATATGCCGAATACAGCTGAGCCGCTGCCCGTCATCTGCGCGCCCAAGCAGCCGTTTTGTTTAAGCAGATGAGAACAGGCCGACCTTACCTCATCAAGCGAAAGAGCAGCTTCAAAGTCGTTGTGCAGTTTAGCGGCGATATCTGCGGGCGAAGTCATGCTTTTTAGCATGATATCGGTTGACGGATTCATATTCATGCCGTGTGAGTCAACGGCTTTATATGCCTGCGCAGTTGAGATGCCGATCTGCGGCTTTACAATAACAAATGCGCAGTCGGGTATGTCTTCGAGTACGGTGAGTTTTTCACCGATACCCTCAGCCAGCGCAGTACCGCCCAAAAGACAAAACGGGATATCGGCGCCGACAGATGCACCTATCGTCCGAAGCTGCTCGGGAGTAAAGGCTTTGTGCATTGCATTCAACCCGAAAAGCACCGCAGCGCCGTCTGCGCTTCCTCCCGCAAGCCCCGCCTGCATTGGAATGTTCTTGTGAATATCGATGTGAAGTCCTCTGCATTCCGATTTTGCCGCTTTGAAATATGCATCGGCGCATTTGACTGCAATATTGCTTTCGTCACACGGGACCCCCGCCTTATCGCAGGAGATCGTGATCGCTCCGGAGTTGTTTTCTTCAAGCGTCACTTCTTCAAATAGTCCCACTGACTGCATTATAGATCTTAACTCATGATAACCGTCATGCCTTTTCGCCGTTACGTCTAATGTAAGATTAAGCTTAGCCGCCGCTTTTAACGTTATTTTCATTTATTGTCACTCCAATCAGAAAAAATATATAACCGCATAGGGAAAATCCCCGACTAATGACGATTTATATTAGTCGGGGATAATATTACTCCTTTATAGATGAGATGTCGTACGGAGTATTCTGATATACATAATAATTCAGCCAATTCATAAACAGCAGATTGGCATGAGCCTTCCAGCGCATGACAGGAGTTTTGTCTGTGTTGTCTTCGGGGAAATAGTTTTTCGGGATCTTCGGTTCGATACCTTTATCAAGATCTCTGAAAAATTCACTTCCCAGCGTTTCACGATCATATTCGGGGTGACCGAGTATGAAAAACTGTCTGCCGTTTTTGTTGGCAACTATCGATACGCCGGCTTCATCTGACAGCGACAGGATCTCAAGTTGAGAGTGCCGCTGAACATCGGTCGTTTTTACGCCGGTGTTGCGGGAATGAGGAAGATAGAATACATCGTCTACGCCTCTCATCAGCGGGTGGCGGTCGTTAAGCACACGGTGTGAGAAAACGCCCGACAGCTTCTCGTCAAAAATGTATTTTGGGATACCATAGTGGAAGTACAGACCTGCCTGAGCGCCCCAGCATATATGCAGAGTGGAGTAAACATTCCGCCTGCTCCAGCGCATTATCTCGCAAAGCTCTTCCCAGTAGTCGACCTCATCGAAGCTAAGCAGCTCCACAGGCGCGCCCGTAATTATCATACCGTCATAATGATTATGCTTTATTTCGTCAAAATATTTATAAAAAGCGGACATATGATCCTGAGGAGTATTTTTTGATACGTGCGATGCCATCTGAAGCAATTCAATATTGACCTGAAGCGGACTGTTGCCCAGCAGTCTGAGCAGCTGAGTTTCGGTCACTATTTTTGTTGGCATTAGATTCAGTATAATGATCTTGAGCGGACGAATATCCTGTGATCTGGCGCGCTCATCAGTCATGACGAAAACATTTTCCGCTTCGAGTATCTTGGCAGCCGGCAGCTCGCCGGGAATATTTATCGGCATATTTTATACACCTCCGAAGCAAATCTATTAATACTGCTTGCCCCAGAAAACCTGATGCTTTGCGGGTTTTCCGCAGCATACGCATACGTCCGAAATGCGTTCCTCCCTGAAGGGGATGCATCTTGACTTCACGCCTCCCGTAACGTCCTTGATCTTGTCTTCGCACTCAACATCGCCGCACCACATAGCCTTGATGAAGCCCTGTTTTTCTTTTGCGATCGTCACGAATTCGTCAAACGTTACCGCAGTATGCGTCTTCTCCTTCATATTCTCCAGAGCTTTTTGATACATATTGTCGTGTACAGCCTGCAAAGCGTCTTCAACTGCCTGCTCAAGATCGTCAAGAGATACAAACTGCTTTGTTCTGTCATCTCTGCGAACGATCACGCACTGATTTTTCTCGATGTCCTTCGGCCCGATCTCTACTCGTACCGGCACGCCCTTCATCTCGTACTGGCTGAACTTCCAGCCGGGGCTGTTGTCGCTGTCGTCAAGCTTTACTCTGTACTGTTTCTTGAGGCGCTCTTTAAGCTCGTTTGCCTTTTCAAGTACGCCCTCCTTGTGCTGCGCAACGGGGATCACTGCAACCTGTATCGGAGAGATCTTCGGCGGAAGGACAAGTCCGTCGTCGTCGCCGTGAACCATGATGATAGCGCCGATCATTCTTGTCGATACGCCCCACGACGTCTGATAAGGATACTGCAGGGTGTTGTCGCGTCCCGTGAACGTTATGCCAAATGCTTTGGCAAATCCGTCGCCGAAGTAATGCGATGTGCCGCCCTGGAGCGCAACGCCGTTGTGCATCATAGGCTCGATAGTGTAGGTAGCTTCTGCGCCTGCGAAGGTTTCCTTCGGAGTTTTCTTTCCGACAACTGCGGGGATAGCGAGCGTTTCTCTGTAGAAGTCCTCATAGACCTTCAGCATACGAAGCGTTTCTTCCTGTGCCTCCTCGGCAGTTTCGTGCATCGTGTGACCCTCCTGCCACAGGAACTCCGATGTTCTGAGGAACGGGCGGGTCGTTTTCTCCCAGCGCATTACCGAGCACCACTGATTGTAAAGCTTAGGCAGATCGCGATATGAGTTGATAACGTTTTTGTAATGCTCGCAGAAAAGCACCTCCGAGGTCGGACGAACGCAAAGCCTTTCGGTAAGTTTTTCGCTGCCGCCCTGAGTGACCCATGCAACCTCCGGAGCAAAGCCTTCAACGTGATCCTTTTCCTTTTGAAGCAGACTTTCGGGAATGAGCATCGGCATATAAACATTCTCGTGTCCCGTTTCTTTGAAGCGTCTGTCAAGATCGGCCTGGATATTTTCCCAGATAGCGTAACCGTACGGGCGGAATATCATGCAGCCCTTAACGCCGCTGTAGTCGCAAAGCTCGGCTTTTTTTACAATATCGGTGTACCACTTGGCGAAGTCTTCATCTCTGGAAGTGATAGCCTCGACCATTTTTTTATTCTGTGCCATAATAAACCTCCGAATATTATATCGTATACCATTCTATTATACATTTTTGTGAGATGTAATTCAACCTTTTTCGAAAAAAATTTACGGCATTTGAATGAGTAACGAATATGTTTTCAAAAGATTTTGTCCCTATTTTTTTAGATCGGGCAGGCGAGACTCTGCCCTTGGATTCGCGGGCGGCAGCTTGCCGTATGCAGGCGTTTTGGAATTATGTGTTAATAGATCATTGATTTATTCAAAAGCAGTCCTGCCCATGATAGATGCAATGACGATACACGATATAAAGTTATAGATAAAATCTATAACAAGCAATACTTTTTGGGTATTTGACAAATACCCAAAACCTATGTATAATATAGGCATAGTAGTTCAAAGGAGTTGACAGCAGAATGCAGATGAAAAAGATACTGATCAGTGTTCGGCTGAGCATTGACCGAATGTGATACACAGATCGTGATACCCGCGCAGGCCACAGCTTGTGTCTGCTTGTTGAAAGCAGAGCTTTTAATACATAACCATAAATAATACGCATTTAACCGAAATACAATAATAAAGGAGTAATAACCATGAGCAATCTTAATAATATCAGCGATCCCAAAAACTGGGGCTTTGAAACACGTCAGCTTCACATCGGACAGGAGCAGGCAGACCCTGTGACCGACGCCCGCGCAGTTCCGATATATGCGTCTACCTCGTTTGTATTCCATAACTCGCAGCACGCCGCCGACAGATTCAGCCTTCGTGACGCAGGAAATGTCTACGGCAGAATCACCAATCCGACACAGGACGTTTTTGAGCAGAGGATCGCTTCTCTGGAGGGCGGTGTTGCCGCGCTTGCAACAGCCTCGGGCGCTGCCGCTATCAATTATACGATAACTGCTCTGGCAAAAAGCGGCGAACACATCGTTGCATCAAAGACGATCTACGGCGGCACATACAATCTCCTTGCGCATACTCTTCCGCTGACCGCAGGCGTGACCACAACATTTGTTGATCCGGACGCAGAGGGCAGCTTTGAAGCAGCTATTCAAGACAACACCAAGGCGATCTTCATCGAAACTCTAGGCAACCCGAATTCAAATCTCATCGATATTGAAGAGGTCGCAAAGATCGCGCACAGCCACAATATCCCGCTTGTCGTTGATTCGACCTTCGCTACTCCGTATCTTGTTCGCCCGATCGAGTACGGCGCAGATATCGTTGTGCATTCCGCAACTAAGTTTATCGGCGGTCACGGAACTGCTATCGGTGGCGTGATCGTTGACAGCGGTAATTTCGACTGGAAGTCCTCGGGCAAGTACCCATGGATCTCGGAAGCTAACCCAAGCTACCACGGCATATCCTTTGCAGATGCGGTAGGCGCAGCGGCGTTTGTGACGTATATACGCGCGATACTCCTGCGTGATACAGGCTCTACGCTTTCTCCGTTCCACGCGTTCCTGTTCCTTCAGGGGCTGGAAACGCTCTCGCTGCGTGTGGAGCGTCACGTTGAAAATGCGCTCAAGATCGTTAGCTACCTCAACGCACACCCGCAGGTCGAGGCGGTTCATCATCCCTCGCTGCCGAGCGAGCCGAGCCACGCTCTTTACAACAAGTATCTTCCCAACGGCGGCGGCTCTATCTTCACGTTCGAGATCAAGGGCAGCGCAGAAACGGCGCAGAAGTTTATCGATAACCTTGCTATTTTCTCGCTGCTTGCAAACGTTGCAGACGTGAAGTCGCTCGTTATCCACCCCGCAAGCACGACTCACTCACAGCTGACTGAGGAGGAGCTTGCCGATCAGGGCATAAAGCCGAATACGATCCGTCTGTCGATCGGTATCGAAAAAGCAGACGATCTGATCGCCGCGCTCGACGCAGCCTTTGAAAGCGTAAAATGATCGTCGACACACTTTTCACTATATTATATACAGCATAAAGCTGACATTGTTATTTCTGCCAAATAGATCTATATCTCCAAAATCTGAGCCCGGTTGGTTTGTTTTTCCAAAAACCAACCGGGCGGCATGCTGCCGCTCCCAAGTTCCGTCAAACTTTATTATTAACGGAAGTCTTCGCCGCACAATTAA
>CACZCM010000068.1:11202-14295 GCA_902779615.1 uncultured Ruminococcus sp.
CCAAGTTCCGTCAAACTTTATTATTAACGGAAGTCTTCGCCGCACAATTAATTTTACTTCCTCCCGACAACTTAGCGGGCGGCATGCTGCTGCTCCCAAGTTCCGTCAAACTTTATTATTAACGATAGTCTTCGCCGCACAATTAATTTTACTTCCTCCCGATAACTTAGCGGGCGGCGATGTTTAGCGTTACGAATAAGGTTCGACGGAACTTGCCCGCGGGGCGCGGGTCTCCGGCTGGGAGCTGTCTCCGACGGGGGCACTTGCACACACTTATGAAAACTCGTTATCAACTTAAGGTTTGATAGAGCGCGCAAGGGCTTCGGGGAGCTGTGCTCCCCGAGGGGTGGCGGGCGCAGCCCGCCACCTATAGCCCCCTTCTTCCTTGAGTAAGAAGGGGGGTGGGGGATGATGGAAACGTTAAAAATTTGTAATAACGAGAAATCTTGAAATCGATAGTTAAGACTAAATGCTAAAGTGTGCGCTAGTCCCCGACGAGGGAGATCTCGACTAGGCGTGTGACGACCGAGCCGGTTGGGAACCGTCCCCGACGGAAGGCGAGACCTGCATACCCGCCGTCCCGCTTTAAGCGGGACTTTTTTGTTATGTTATAGTTCCGAATCAGAATATTTATTAAACAAACACAAAGATTTGGTGAAAGTGTCATACTTTTTATCGTTTTTTTAATTTTTTTCTTGACAAGTTGTGAAGAATGATGTAAAATTGACATAACATGGGAGATTGTATAGTTTTCGTCTTGACGCCATACAGGGCGATATTCGGCGGATCTCCGGTGTTTGACGCTGCTATTGTTTTAGAAAATTGATTCGGTTGACAAGGTGTTTTGCCGCATGAAGGTCAGCTGTGGAAATATGATCCTGCAGCCGTAATTTATTGGGGCAAGGGCAGCAGAGTTTTTCAAAGGAGCGTGATTGAGATTAAGGGTGATGAAAATAACGGCGCAGTAGAGCAAGACGAAAAAGAAATGACCCGATCGGAGAAGATCTTCGATGTTGTCGCAGATATAGTTGTTTACTTGCTGTCGGCAGCAATTCTGGTTGGCGCGTTTCTTTTTGCTTTTAATGCGTCGCCGACAAAAGCTATTTTCGGCTACAGGTACTATACGGTACTGACTAATTCAATGTCTCCTAAATACAACATAGGTGATGTGATATTTGTTAAACTAACAGATCCCGAGGATATAGAGGTTGGCGATGTTATTACATTCAACCCCTCTCGAGACGGTGACACGTATCTGACTCACCGAGTTACCGAAAAATACGATGACTACGAAGGCACGGGCGTTATGTGTTTCCGCACAAAGGGTGACGCCAACGATTCCGAAGACAGCTTCCTTATTGAATCGGAGCGAGTGATCGGAACGGTAAAGCTTGGCATACCGAAGCTTGGCTATGCAGTCAGGTTCGTTCAGCTCAAGTGGTATTTTGTTGCGGCTATAGCGGTAATGCTGATCGTGTTCAGCTCACTCTTAAGAATGTACGTCGGCATGGATGACGATGAGGACGAAGACAGCGGCGCCCTCCCGAATGCAGACGCAGAAAACCGCGCTTGATCCGCTGTGTCGCTTTTGGCGATAATAATTTTAGAAGGGAGAATGAATATGGCAAAGAAGAAAAAGAATCGCAGAGCCGTTCTTGTTACCTCTTGCTTGATGGCTGCGCTTATCGTTGGCAGCTCCACGTTTGCGTGGTTCACAAGCAAGGATGAGGTAGTCAACAAGTTGAGTGCATCGAGCAATTACGATGTAGTAGCTGTCGAGGACTTTACACCGCCCTCAAACTGGACACCCGGACAGACAGTTAAGAAAGAAGTTGGCGTTACTAACACGGGTAACGTTGATGCTTTCGTTAAGGCTACCATTACAGGAAATCTTGTTTTGACAAGAAGCGCAGCATCAGCTAAATCTTCTAATTTGACTAAAGCAATAGAATTGGAAGGTACTGCCAGAAAATCGAAGCAGGCAGGCGGTAAGCTTGTTTACAGTCCTGACACCACAGGTTATAATATTGATAATCTGGAAAAAACTTCAACAGGTGTTACGGTTGCCGATACTGATCATGCACAAAATGTAAACAGCGATACTTTCGCACCGACCGAAACAGGTTATTACATTTTTGCACGTTCAACAACGCAGACAGACAGCAATGGCACTACAACATCTGTTACTTATGACGGTTACTATTTCGTAGAGGGAACTGATGGCGCTGCTGGTAAGTTCTACGACATTGAGATTAAACGGGTAGAAAATGGTAGCATTTATCAGGTTTATGCTTTGACAAGACAGAAAGAAACTGTAACAATTAACAACGATCAGTTCACGTATTTGCTCAGCGGTACAACTTTGACGGCGAAGTATGACCCTGATTATGACCCTACAGTTGCTAATGCTGCAGTACCAAATGATGATGGTGATGAGATCATCATTGATATTGCTCTTGACAATATCGGAACAGAAGGCGATACATGGACATCTCACGTTCCGGAAGCTGTTGCCAATAGTTTAGGTAAGTCAGCTGCATTCTACTACAATCAGATACTTGAAGCAGCAGCAACATCATCTGATTTCATTAAAACAGTTACATTGAACAGTGCTGTTACAGAGGACGCATTCCTCGATATGGATTATAACCTCAAAGTAACAGTTGAGTCTGCACAGGTGACGGATGATACTGCTAAGACAACTGCGGTTAATGCACAGGATTGGGCAGTATATGAAGCAACTGTAAGCGATAGCAATGTAACATGGTCTGCAAGACCATAATCCCAATAAAAATACATGCTGACATAGATTGAAAAGGAGTGCTGCTGCGTGATGAAACGGGTTGACAAGTTAATATTCGTAGTCTTTGCGGCAGTGCTCATCTTTTGCATGAATGTAACTGCATATGCGGTGCCGCTTAGCTCCGGAAGTGTGCAGGGATTGCCTGAAAAGCTTGTAGTGCTGGACGAGAATGGACAGTCGGCAAGCGAAAACGGAGAATATTTTTTCGTTGTCGAAAATATGCAGGCAGGGCTGACCTACACAAAAAACATTCAGTTGATGAACCTGCGGGATGACGCATCATACAAAAT
>CACZCM010000069.1 GCA_902779615.1 uncultured Ruminococcus sp.
ATATGGGAGCGGCAGCATGCCGCCTTTCACGGAAGTTTGCAGTTCACCGGAGTTCGAATGCGGGATTAATTTTGAAATACCGGAGAGTTTGCCGGAATATGGGAGCGGCAGCATGCCGCCTTTCACGGAAGTTTGCAGTTCACCGGTCACCGGAGTTCGAACGCGGGAGTAACTTGAATTACCGGAGAGTTTGCCGGAATATGGGAGCGGCAGCATGCCGCCTTTCACGGAAGTTTGCAGTTCACCGGAGTTCGAATGCGGGATTAATTTTGAAATACCGGAGAGTTTGCCAGAATATGGGAGCGGCAGCATGCCGCCGGAATTTGTCAGCGGGCACTGCCCGCCCGCAGGGGGTGAGAAAATGAAAAAACTAACTAAGAGTCAGCAGAAAGTCTATGATTTTCTTGTAGAGCACAGAAACGACGGGATTGCGCCGACAGTCAGGGAGATATGCGATGCTACCGGTTTTCGGTCTACGTCTACCGTGCATAATCACTTGAATTCGCTGGAGCGGTTCGGATATATTACACGCCGTCCCGACTGTGCCCGCGCAATATTCATAAATAATATCGACGGTACACCGGGGAGCGTTGCTGTGCCTATCATAGGCACCGTTACGGCAGGTCAGCCGATCTTCGCATTTGAGGAGAACCTGGGGTTTATTACCGTTGATGAAGGGCTGAAAAGGGACAGGGATCTGTTCGGGCTTCGTGTTAAGGGCGACAGCATGATAAATGCGGGGATCTATGACGGAGATACGGTGGTTTTTGTCAAAACGTCACGCGCCCACAACGGCGATATCGTGGTTGCTTTGATCGATGATGAAGCTACAGTAAAACGCTTTTTTAAGGAAAATAATTATATTAGGCTGCAGCCCGAGAACCCGTCTTATGATCCGATCATTCTAACCGGAGAGAGCGAGAATGTTCGTATTCTGGGCAGGGTCGTGCTGCTTCAGCGCTCCTACGAATGAGCGCCGGTCTTGCGGAGGTGTTAGTATCGTTAGTCACAACAAGCCGACTATAAATGGGCGAGAGGTCGAGATCGAGCGAAAGTATATCGTTGTTCCGCCTTCCGACGCCGAGCTTGATATTATTCGCAGCTTGGACGGCTTTTCGGAATCGTTTATCGAGCAGATCTATATCACGGACATAAACGGCGGTAATGCTCGTATTCGCCGCCGCAGGTTTGATGATGTTTGTAAGTATTATTATACCGTGAAACAAAATATCAACGGTATAAGCAAATTTGAGTCCGAGCGAGAGATCTCAGAGAGTGAATATAACGCACTCAGGGGCAGCATAAAAGAAAACACTCGCCCCATCAAGAAGATCCGCCGCTGTTTTCTGTTCGATGGGCAGTTGTTTGAGCTTGATGTGTATGAGCTTGACGAGAATCTTGCGACTCTGGAGATCGAGCTTCAAAGTGAGGATCAGCAGGTTCGGCTTCCGCCGTTTGTTTCCGTAGTCAAGGACGCTACCTTTGACGGGAGTTATTCAAATTTTTCGCTGGCCCACAGACTTGGCAGCGTTATTGATGCGGAAAACAAATAATCGTATGTTTAACACCTCTGTCGGCAAAGCCGGCATCTCCCCTGAATGTGAGGCTGTAAAGTACGCAGCTTTAACAAAAGCCGCGCCTTTAGGGGAGGCGCAGAGCGAAACGTTGCGGAGGGGTTATCACCTGTTTGTGAATAGTAACAAAAAATTCGAATTTGCCAATTTGTTGTAATAATAATAGATCGCCGGGATCGAGCAGTTCGGATGTTTAGTTATTATGTTGAATGTGTAAAATGTGTATGATGTGTATGATGTGGGATCAAAACGAGGAGGTATGAATATGAGCGCAGGAAAAATACTTGTTGTTGATGATGATACGAATATCTGCGAAATTCTAAGGCTTTATATTGAAAAAGAAGATTATCAGGTCGTGATCGCAAACGATGGAAACGAGGCGCTGCGCCTGTTTGAGCAGGAGCACCCCGACTTTGTGATGCTTGATGTTATGCTGCCGGGCATGGACGGCTGGGCTGTTTGCAGGGAGATCCGCAAAACGTCGCAGTGTCCGATAATCATGCTGACGGCGAAGGGCGAGGTTTTCGATAAGGTGTTGGGTTTGGAGCTTGGCGCAGACGACTACATAACAAAGCCTTTTGAGCCAAAGGAGGTCGTTGCGAGGATCCGCGCTGTGATGCGCCGCACGGGAAAGACCGAAAACGCAAGAGTCAAGGAGGTCAAGTGGGACAAGCTTTCGATCAATCTGACAAATTACGAGCTTAAGGTTGACGGCAAGCAGATCGATACGCCTCCGAAAGAGATGGAGTTGATCTACCACCTCGCAAGCAACCCGAACAGAGTATTTACGAGAGATCAGCTGCTCGACGAGGTATGGGGGTTTGATTATTACGGTGATTCAAGAACGGTGGACGTTCACATTAAGCGCCTCAGAGAGAAGCTCGAAGGCGTCTCGGATAAGTGGATGCTGAAAACCGTATGGGGCGTAGGATACAAATTTGAGGTAAAGGGCGGCGTTGAATAATGCGCTCGGTTTGCGTATGAAAAAAAGACAAACGATATTTCAAAAATATCTGCTGATGAGTATGCTAGCCGTGTTTTTGGGCTTCACGGTGATGGGCGTGATGATCGTGTATTTTGTTACGCAGTATTGGGAGTCCGACCGCTGGGACACTCTCCACAATTACGCAACCACCGTGTCGCTTGCCATTACCGATAAAACAGTCATGGAGAACGACAAGGCGATCTTTCAGGATCAGTACAACGACGTCATCAGAGATACCATGCGAACGCTGACCGGCGGATTGCAGTCTGACATCATCGTGACGGATCCAGACGGCAATATTACTTTTTGTTCGGAAAATGCAAGCATGATCGACAGCGATACCGTTATCCCGCAGGAGCTGATGACGAAGGCGATGAGGGGCGAGCTTCAGGAGGTTTCGGATTTCGGCGGTATCTATGACGGCAAATATTATGTTGTCGGTGTTCCGGTTCAGATCCTCAGAAGTAACGGGCTGAAGTCGATCGGTTGTGTATTTGTAACAAGCAATGCAGATCAATATAAAGAGTACGTTGTTACAATTATAAAAATATTCTGTTCCGCAGGTATTGTTATTTTTGCTCTGATATTCTGTGTTGTCGGTCTGTTCTCATATCAGCTGACAAAGCCGTTGGGACAAATGGCAAAAGCGGCTAAGGCGTTCGGAAAGGGAGATTTCTCTATCAGGGTCGATGAAAAGAGTAACGATGAGATCGGCGACCTTGCCAGATCGTTCAACAGCATGGCTGATTCTCTTGCGGCGAGCGAGGGAGTAAGGCGGGCTTTTGTGGCGAATGTGTCCCACGAGCTAAAGACGCCGATGACCACGATAGCGGGGTTCATAGACGGTATACTTGACGGAACGATCCCGCAGGAGCGGCAGAGCTACTATCTCAGCATTGTGACGGGAGAGGTCAAGCGGCTGTCAAGGCTGGTAACGTCGATGCTTGCGCTTTCTAGAATAGACAGCGGAGCGCTGAAGATGGCGAAGCAAAGGTTCGATCTTTCGTCAACTGTTCTCAATACGTTTCTGACATTTGAGCAGAAGCTTGAACAGCGCAGCATCAATGTAATAGGGCTTGACGAGATGGAGCCGATATACATTGAAGGCGACCGTGACATGATCCATCAGGTCGTATACAATTTGGTTGAAAACGCGTCTAAGTTTACGAATGAGGGCGGCGACATAACTGTGAAGATGCGCACTGAAGGGAGCGAAGCGGTCACGGCGATCATCAATACCGGCGAGGGCATTTCAGAGGAGCATATCGATTTTATATTCGACAGATTCTACAAGACAGACAAGTCGAGAAGCCACGACAAAAATGGCATGGGGCTTGGGCTTTATCTTGTGCGCTCGATCATTCGTCAGCACGGCGGTGATATCACGGTTGAAAGTGTTGAGGGTGAATGGACGAAGTTTGAGTTCAGACTTCCTCTTGCCGACAGTGTGTAAAGGCATTGCGGGTGAGGGTTGCCGGCGACTGCACAAACTATGTACAGCGAAACGTTTCAAATGCAGAAGCGAACTTTCCGTTATCATACATTTTGACTGCTGATGTACTGTTTGACGTACAGTGAGGGGGGATGATATGGCGGCAAAAAAACTAACTCCCGCTATGTTTTTTATGCTGGGTGTGTTCAGTATTATGGGGCTGCTGGCGGAATACGCACTCATCGAGCTTGAAACATTCATATTCAATAAAGGCTACCTCGAATTTACGATCACCGAGAGCGTTACTCACTGGATCGTTGTATGCGTATTGTGGGGAATATTGGGACTGCTGCTGTTTTATGTAACGGTCCGCGTCTATGGCTTCGATATAGTAAAAAAGGATGAACGTCCGACTATGCGGGGCGTTGTGATCGCCTTTTTGCTGCTGTCGTCATCGGTCGGCGTAAAGTATCTGCTTCTCGGCGGCTGGCAGATGGCGGTCGATTTTCGGCGAGAGGGCTGGTTTCAGTTCATTTTTCTTTACGTGTATCGATTGTTTGAAACGGTCTTGCTTCTGATGGCCGGCGCCTTTTTTCAGGAGGGCTGCGAGCGAGTCGTCAAGATACAAAATACCCATATTCCATGGGGCGGAATGCTGCTTGCGCTGACTTGGGGTCTGATACATCTTATCACGAGCGGCAGCCCGGTGATGGCGCTTTTCTATACTGCGCTTTCGTTTTTTATCGGCTGCGCATATTTGTCGGCTCATCGGAATATGTATATTTCGTATTTATTTGCAGTGGTGCTGATGCTGATATGATCTCAAAGCTTTTAAAGGATCAAAACAAACCCGGACATTACCTTCAAACGTAATGTCCGGGTTTGTTTAAAGCTTTTCTTTCAAGAAGCATTCTCTCTGTGGTTATACAATTATCCTGTATGCGTTGGGAATGACCTCGATCGTTGAAGCGGTGTGGCTTCCGCCGTCTTCTCCGTCGGTTGTCCACTTGATCGCCTCGCTTGATGTGAAGGTCACACGGCGAGTAGTAAATTTTACGATATTCGGGCAATCGAGATCCTGAGTGACGATCGCCGACAGCAGAGATTGATAATCGGAGGGCTGAACGGGATTCTTGATGAGAACACACTCCAGCAGTCCGTCATTGAGCAGCGGCTCATATTCAAATCGATTTTTCATTCCGCCGATCGAGGTCGTGTTTGATACAAATCCCAGAACAAAGTCGTCTTCGATCTCGATCTCGTCGCTTTCGATCTTGATGTGATAGTAGGAATAGTTTTTCAGCCGCTTGACCGCTTCAATGATATATGCTGCATGGCCGAGCTGATTCTTCATTTTTTGAGGCGTTTCGTAGGAAACATCGGTGAACATTCCGAATGCAGAAATATATAGGTATGGCTGACCGTTAAATCGTCCGCAGTCGCACGGGATCGGATTTCCCGTGGTAACTCTTTCTGCGGCGAGAGGGATCTCAAACGGGATCTCAAGACTTGAACCGAAATCGTTTGTTGAGCCGCAGGGAATATAGCCTAGCACTGCGCGCTTGTCGGGCGGCAGCTGTTCAAGCCCCTGAATAGCCTCGCTGAGCGTGCCGTCGCCGCCGCATATACAGATAACGTCAAACTCATGAGAACGCGCCTTGACCTGATCCCGACAGTCGAGTTTTTTCTGAGTGGGGTAGACTGTTACGTCATATCCGCCCTTCACCAATATATCGACAACTCGCCACAGCTCCTGACGTATAGCCGACTTGCCCGAGGAGGGGTTGAAGATCAGCAGTAATTTCCTTTTTTTCATTTTTCTCACTCCTTCGCGGTTACAATTCACCAAATTTAATATTGCCGTTTTTCGATAGAATATAATTATAAACGGAATTCATCTCTTCATCGTTATATTTACCCCGATCAAAGCGGCAAAATATCCGCTTTTTATTATTATTATCATAAAAATACAAATTACGCCTCAAAACAGTTCCTGCCTGAGTTTCCACCACCTGGTAGATTCTACTGATCTCATCATAAGAATAAATGCTGCCGAAGCCTTTTGCAATGATGTATTTATTGCCCATAACAATGTTTCCGTTAAACGCTCTGTCTGCGTGGAGAAAATCGTTTATCAATATATTAATGTCAGGCGTCTTTTCGATATCGGATATCTTTTTTCTCATATAAATGTAGGGGAGTATCCATTCGTGACCGATATAATATCCCAACAAGAAAATGCCGCCCAATGACCAGACGACACGGTACATCATACCTACGCTGAGATACGCTATAACAAAGAAGACAGCCGAGCTTATTACACCGATTATTAGCGGAATCGCGGTTGGCGCTGCATACTTAATGATTTTGGAGATTTCGGTTTTGTTATCGTTCATGTTGACCTCCTTTAGCGGCTTTGTGGGGCTGCTCGCCGCCCCAAGGCGACGCAAAAAACTGTCATTTATAGTTTTTTGCTCATTCAAAAGCTGATTACTTAGCGTTAAATCCGAACGCAGCATTTGGATTCTTTTCTTCGATTATTTCGAAGATCCGGTGGACATCTTCATTCCCCCTGCCTCTTGTGGGGATCTTACCCACATGGCAGATCTTACCGCTGCCTAGGATAACCGTAATATCTCGTTTTTCTTCAAAAAACCCGTTCGACTCGATCGTCTGGTATGCTCTCCTGATATCGGTGTAGCGAAATACGGCGGTGCTGCCTTTGCCGATAATAAATTTCTCGCCGAGGATCAAACTGTCTTTAAAATATCTCGTGCCGTTTTGAAAGTCGGAGATCAGTGTACTTCCGTCTTCGCCAGAGATCAGCTCATTGAGTGCGCTCTTTTCTTCTCGGGATTTTTTCATCGCAAAGAAGAAAATGACTCCGCCGGAAAGCGCCATTAACGTAAACAGGCCGATCATTTCATCAACGCCCTCTTCGATAATATCGGCGATGAAGCCAACGACTCCCATAGCCAGAAAAAAGCCTCCCAGAAGGTGAGATGAATGGTCGGAAGAAATATACTTGTAAAGCTTTTTTTTCACGAAAATCCTTCTTTCTAATTGATCGTGCGTCCGGAGTAAGTTTTCAGGATCTGCTTTGCGACCTCAAGCTTCGACAATCTCATGTCCATTGCCTGCTTTTCGATGTATTTATGAGCGCGCTCCTCGGAGAGGGAGAGGTGCTGCATAAGTAGAAATTTCGCTCGGTTTATGATCTTTGTTTCCTCCAGACTGGAGCGCAGCCGCAGGTTTTCTTTGGAAATACCCGCATAACGCTTCTGCGCAGCACGCACAACGCCCAAAAGCTGTTTGAACAGCATTTTATTGATGGGCTTCGGCACTACCACGACTCCATAGTCAGATACTTTTTGCCCGATGAACGCAGCCTTTTCGGCTGCCGCCAATATTATAACTCCGCACACGGTATCGGTGCTGAGAGATATGGCAAGCTCCACGCCGTCGGAATCGGCGATCGGCGAATTTATCACAACAGTGTCGAATACGGTATCGTTCGCAAAATCCTTTGCGCTCTGCGTATCGCTCACAACGGCGCCGACCTCGTATGAGTTTTCCTCAAGCAGCGCCTTGATGATATTAACGCTTGATGTTAGCCGTGACACTAACAGCGTATTATTCTTCATAAAAAAACACTCTTTTTCATCATTTCGAAACAGTGGAAAAGCGCAGCTTTTTCGCCTGTTTAAAATGTTTGATTTACGTATATTTGCGGGGCTGCTCGCCCAATGGCATTAACTTAAAGTTCGATAGAGTACAGCATAAAGTTTTCGCCAAGCCTTTTTCAAAAGGCTTGCGGTTTCCAAAGGCAGAGGTCTCCGCTGCCGCGTCTTCCAAAGGCAGAGGTCTCCGCTGCCGCGTCGGTCGGTGCTTCCGCTTTGCAGAGGTCTCCCCCGGAGACCCTCACCTTTGGTCGCCGAAGGCATACTCCATGTTTCGCCTGCCGGCTCGGTCGGCGCTTCTGCGACGCCGTGGTCTCCACTGGAGACCCGCGCCCCTTTTAGGGGTGCATTTCGAAAATAGTCCGGCGGACTGTTTTCGAAAGAGGGGCATTTTGGCAGAAAATGCCCCTAAGCTGCGGTTTGAGTCAAGTTTCCCTCGCCGCCCCAAGGCGACGTTAAAGTCTTTAGTTAATGACATTGGCTCGCCCAGGACCCTTTTTGAAAAAGCTGCGCAAAAAACTTTTATTTGTGACACTAAATCAATAATTACCCAAAAACGAAAACTCGGGCAATTCCTCCGAAAGCGCGCAAAGCATTCTGCGGTTGTTCTCGTTTTCACGAACGTTGCCTATAAAATCGAGATAGAACATATACTCAAACTGCGAATCGGGTATCGGACGGGATTCGATCTTTGTTAAGTCAAAGCCGTGCGACGCAAAACGGCTGAGAACCGTATACAGCGAACCGGGGCGGTTGCTGAGTGAGAAGCACAGCGAAACCTTGCCCGCTTTTTCGGTTATGATCGGCTTCTTCGAGATCACGATGAAGCGTGTGCAGTTGTTGTCGTTGTTCTGAATGTTCTTGTCGAGTACCTTCAGCCCGAATTCGTCCGCTGCCTCTTTTGTGCAGATCGCCGCCCAGTTTATCCTTTTTTCTTCGGCAACGGTGCGCGCGGCTTCGGAGGTGCTGCCGCATTTTTTCTTTGAAAAACCGTTTTCGCTGATGAACAGAGAGCACTGCGCAAGCCCCTGTTCATGAGATACGACAAGCTCGATATTCGACAGATCGGTCTGAACGATCGAGCATAAGCAGTGTTCGATAGGAAGATCGATCTCGCCGACAATATAGTATCTGTATTTCAAAATGAGATCGTACACCCTCGAAACCGAGCCTGCGGAGCTGTTTTCAACGGGCAGTACACCGTAGCCGCAGCGGTCGTCCGACACAGCCTCAAATACCTTGTCGAAGTTCTTTTGCAGACTGATATTTGCGTTCGGGAAAAATTTCTGCGCCGCTATATGTGAGTTTGAACCCGCAGCGCCAAGACAAGCAACATTCAGCGCAGCGGAATCGCTGTCAAGGTCGCTTTCGGCATTTTCGATTATGGTTTTTAGCTCGCTGTTGCCGTTTATTATTTCGTACTGAAGCTCCCTCGAAAGCGCCATCATGTTTGCGTAGAGAAGTCGGGTGTACTTGCCGTATTCGCCGCCGAGCTTTTCAACACGATCGAGAACCTGCTCCTCTCTCGCTTCGTTCAGTATAGGCGTGCCGGTCTGCTTTTTGTTCTCCGCTACGGCAACTGCGCAGTCCATGCGTTTTTTGAACAGCTCGGTTATTTGTTTGTCTATAATATCAATTTCTGTTCGAATATCTTTTAATTCCATTATTTACGCCTCTTACATAAGATTTATCACGGCTGCAGCCGCGGCAGATTCGATGACCGACACAGCGCGGGGAACGATGCACGGGTCGTGACGTCCCTTGATCGAAAGCGTTGTTCCGCAGCGGTTTTGAAGGTCGACCGTGCGCTGTTCCTTCGAGATCGAGGGAGTAGGCTTGATGGCAGCACGGAAAATGATCGGCATACCGCTGGTTATCCCGCCGAGTGCGCCGCCGTGGTTGTTTGTGCGTGTTAGAACGTTTCCGCTGTCGTCATAATAGAATTCGTCGTTATTTTGAGAGCCGAGCAGCTCGGTTCCCGCAAAGCCCGAGCCGAACTCGATACCCTTCACGGCGGGAACACCGAAAACAGCCGCAGCTATAACGTTTTCAACTCCGCCGAACATCGGCTCGCCGATACCTGCGGGCAGTCCCTGAACAATACATTCAACAACGCCGCCTACGCTGTCGCCATTTATGCGGGCGTTTTCAACTTCTCCTCGCATGGCGTCCTCGCAGCTTCTGTCAACAAGCGCAAATTTCTCGCTGTTGAGCCGGCTGCATAGCTCGGGTGAGATCCCTGTCGGATCTAATGCTTCATCCTTCACATGCCCGATAGAATAAATATGAGCAGCGATCGATACTCCACGTCTTTCGAGTATCTGACGGAAAACGGCGCCCGCAAACACAAGATTCGCTGTCAGTCTTCCCGAAAAATGTCCGCCGCCACGAATATCGTTGAAGCCGCCGTAGCGCACGAACGCTGCATAATCGGAATGACCGGGGCGCGGCGCGGCGAGAAGATTGCTGTAGTCAGCAGACCGTGTGTTTGTGTTTTTTATCACTGCGCATAACGGCGCTCCCGTGGTCGTACCGTTCAGTAAGCCTGATAAAACCTCGGGAATGTCGGCTTCCTTGCGCGGGGTGGATGTTTTGTCGCCGCCGGGCGCGCGGCGCTGCATCTGACGATACACCTCGTCAAGATCAATAGCTTCGCCCGCAGGCAGCCCGTCGATCACTACTCCGATACCGTTCCCGTGGCTTTCTCCGAAAACAGAAAGCTTGATTTTATTTCCAAAAACAGAACCCATATCCTATCCTCCCATTACTCCGCAATGCCGCCAAGCATAGTATAATCATCAAAGAAAGTATCGTATGATTTAGATATACTTTCTTTATCACTAATTATGATCTCCTCATCTGCACGCAGCGCGGCTATCGCCATAGACATTACTATTCGGTGGTCGTTGCAGCCGTTTACTATTCCGCCGTGTAGGCTGCCGCCATGGATAATAAGTCCGTCCTCTGTTTGGACAATATTTGCTCCGCAGGCGGAAAGCGCTCTGTACATCGCCTCAAGGCGGTCGCTCTCTTTCAGGCGGACACGCTCGGCGTTGTATATCCTCGTCGTTCCTTCGGCGAATGCGCTGACAACCGACAGTATCGGAACCAGATCGGGGATCTGTGAAGCGTCAATATCGATACCGCGAAGCTTATCTTCGGAGCATTCTGTGTGGAAGTCATTGATAGTTACTTTAGCTCCGAAACGATCGAGCAGAGAAACGATTTCCTTATCGCCCTGACGTGAATCGAAACGAACTCCTCGAACGCTCACATCGCCGCCCAGCGCTCCCGCAGCAAGGAAGAATGCAGCCTGCGACCAATCGCCTTCGGTGGCGTAGGCGCAGGGAGTGTAGGTTTGACCGCCGCTGATATAGTAATCGCCGTTTTTCTGAGTGATCTTTACGCCGAAACGCGCCTGAACTGCGATCGTCATATCAATGTAGCCCTTCGACTGAAGCGGCGAGGTCAGGTGGATCACACTGTCGCCTTCAAGCAGCGGCAGCGCAAATAGCAGCCCCGTGATGAACTGCGAGCTTATGTTGCCGGGAAGGTCGAATTTCCCCGAAGTCAGTTTGCCGACGATCTCGAACGGAAGCCCGCCCGCGGTGATGCACTCAACGCCGTGCTGCGGCAACAGTCGGGAGTACACGTCGAGGGGGCGCATGGGGAGTCTGCCTTTTCCGCTGAATACTGTCGATACCCCGCCCGCCGCGGCGATCGGGATAAAAAACCGAACCGTGGAGCCTGATTCTCGGCAGTTGAGTTCGGCAGTTTTATTTTTGAACATATTCTTCGGGTCTATCGAAACGCTGTCGCCTTTTATCTCAACGTCGGCTCCGAGAGCGGCGATGCAGTCTAGCGTTGCAAGGATATCCTGCGAAAATGCCACAGGCGAAATAACGCTGACGCCGGTCGAGAGCGCAGCGCAGATCAACGCGCGGTGAACGTCGCTTTTTGAGGGCGGAACGGTCACTTTGCCCGATAGACTTGATGGTTTTATCGTAACATTTGACATATTATATCACATCTTGTATATTATTTGTAATTTATAGATGAGCGGATTTCTAAAATCGTACAAAAAGCTTGATAGAGCACAGCATATAGTTTTAACCCCGCTTTTTCAAAAAGCGGGCAGGTTGCAAGGGCGACGAGTCTTGATTGCCGGTTCGTTCGGTGCTTCTGCTACGCAGAGTCGCCCCCGGAGCAATGTCATTAACTCAAGACTTTAGCGTCGCCTTGGGGCGGCGATTTGAACTTGATGCAAGCCGCAGCTTAGGGGCATTTTCTGCCAAAATGCCCCTCTTTCGAAAACAGTCCGCCGGACTATTTTCGAAATTCACCTCTAAAAGGGGCGCGGGTCTCCGGCTGGGAGCCGTCCCCGACGGGGGAGACCTCTGCAAAGCAGAAGCACCGACCGATGCGGCAGCGGAGACCTCTGCCTTTGGAAACCGCAAGCCTTTTGAAAAAGGCTTGGCGAAAACTATATGCTGTGCTCTATCGAACCTTGAGTTAATGACATTGGCTCGTCCCGCGCCCTCGGCAGCTTTTTGAAAAAAGCTGCGCAAAAATCATTTCGTTGAACCTCACGTTCGGCGCATTGGTGACGGCGATATGTTATTCGCCCAAGGCTTCCTTTATCAGCCGAGCCTCTTTGAGCTGAAGCCGCAGCTGTTCTCTGTCATCGTTTGCTATCAGCTCTCTGAAGCGGGTAAGATTGTCTATCAGAATAGATATCTCCTCGCACAGCGGCTCTTTGTTGTCGAGAAACAGGTCGGTCCACAGATTCTCGTTTATCGATGCGACTCTCGATACATCTCTGTAGCTGCCCGCGGAAAAGCCCTTGTGGTTCGGGCAGCAGGGACTTTTTACGTATGAGCAGGCAAGAACATGGGGCAGCTGGGAGGTGAAGGCGATCATGCGGTCGTGTTCCGAAGGAGTGGTTATGCGGATATTTGAAAATCCCAGCAGCTTTGCCTGATCGCTCAGCGTGTCAACAGCCGACTGCGGCGCTTCACACGGCACGATGATGTAGCTTGCGCCCTGAAAAAGATCTGCTTCCGAGGCGTCATACGAGAATTTTTCCTTGCCTGCCATCGGGTGGGAGCCGCAGAAGGTCAGCCCTTTCTCGGCGCATATCTCACTCATTCTGCCGCAGATCTCGCTTTTTATCCCGCAAACGTCAGTTATTATGCAGCCCTTCTTGAATTTATCGGCATTTTCCTTTACAAATTCAACTATATGGTCGGGATATGTACACATATACACAATATCTGCCGACAAAAGGCTGTCGGCGGTGCCGATCTCGTGGATAGCGCCGTCGGCGAGCGCCTTTTCGAGCGTGGAGCGTGTTCTGTTGATCGCAGTTATGCGATTGTCGGTATATTTGACGAACGCCTTTGCAAGCGAACCTCCGATTATTCCAAGACCTACTATTGCAATGTTCATTGATCTTCACCTTACCATAATGTATAATACATCAGCGCAGTATATACAAATATAGACAGCGCCGCAGCGCAGGCAGCGATCGGCTTTATTGTTTTTACAGCCGCAGCGGCTGCGCTGTTTTTGCTTTCTTCGTAACGCTGAATGAACAGCCCGAACGATGCCGCCCCCGTGAATATAAGCGGCAGGCAGTACCTCATGTTTTCAGTGCAAACGTCGGGATAATTCAAACAGAAAATGATATAATTTCCGAATATCACTGCAAACAGGAGCGTCAGCAGCAGCTTGTATTCCAACGTCAGCGTTTCTTTTTTGCGCCAGATCATAATGTTTGCGCAGGCTGCAAAAAGCGCGCAAACCGCCGCAGAGAAAAACAAAAGCGTACACAGCGACTGGAGAGTGATCGATCGGGAGAAGAACGTTTCTTCGTCGAACATTGCGTTCTTCAACAGCGCAATGAGCGGGTTGAATTCGTTGTAGGGGTCATCGTTCCATGTCCACTGAGTAAACGGCGAGGCGATCTGATAGATCGAGAAGTCGAACAGACGGTAAACGGGCGAAACGTTGATGTGTTGCTGGGATCCCTCACCTACGGCGGGAACGAAGTTCAGCGGAACGGAAAATTTTATATAATTTCGCACAGGCATAAACATTCCGAGAGGAATGCATACTGCGCCGAACAGCGCAAACTGCCCGATCAGACCCGCCCGCTTTTTCGGACTGCGAATGAGTACGATCAGAAAAACTGCCGCAACTGCGGGGGCGATCAGCCCGACGGTCAGCTTTGTGAACATTCCAAGACCTATTGACAAAGCGATCAATATAATATCCCGCAGTTTTTTTGTCTGCGCCCAGCGTATCGTAAAGAAGATCGCAGCCATTGCGAGCATACCCGAGAGCATATCGTTGTTAAGGCTGCCAGAAAGTATGATGAGAGTGGGGTGGAAGGCTGCGGCGCACACCGAGAGGCGCAGCGCGCTGCCCTTTAGTCCGAGCCGCTTTAAAGCGAGAAAAGCAAACACAGAAAAAAGCAGCGACCATGCGGTCGAGATGAACTGGAGTACCTTTACGCCGACTGTTGCGATGTTCAGCCCGAGTTTTGAGATAAGCGTCAGCGTCAGCGCGGAAATTATGTGGTGGAGAGGCGGGTGGTAGAACTGCCAGTGATCTCTGGGGTCGAAGTCGGGGAGTCGGTGGTTATTCATCAAATACAGAATGTAGCCCGAGTGGCCGTCGTTCATTGCTTCAAAGCTGCCGACGTCATGCTGACGAGTAAAGCCGTCGGTGTATGTCGTATACATGATCCGCAGCACGGCGCCCGTGATGAGGATCAGTCTGCACACCGCCTCATCAGTCAGGCGATCCTGTCGGCGAAGATACAGAGCGTAGATTGCGGGCGAAAACAGCAGGATCAGATAAATATTCGGTAATATTATTGAAATAAAATAATTCATAGCGTTAAAATAAAAAGTCTAAAGCAATCTCAGCTTAATGAGTTGTATGTATTTATTATGTTCAATGTTATTTTTCTCGGGGCTTCCTCGCCATTCAGAATGTAATCCGCAGCTCTGTTGTACAGCGGAAGTCGTTTTGAAAGCAGCTCCGTCACCGCTTTTTTCTTGTCTTCACGCATCAAAAGCGGTCTTGTGGTGTCGTTTTTTAATCTTGTCAGCACGACCGAAGGCGAGATGTTCAGCAGAAAGACAACGCCGTTTTTTTTCAGTGCTTTTACGTTTTCGTCACGCAGCAGCGTTCCGCCGCCCGTTGAAATGACTGTTTTTGAAAGCTCCGAAAGCTCTATGCACACATTGTGCTCCAGTTTTCTGAAATACTCCTCGCCGTGTGTTTCGAAGATCTTTGAAATGGTCATTCCCTCTCGTTTTTCTATATATGCGTCGGTATCGATAAATCTCGCTCCGAGCTTCTCGGCGGTGAGCTTGCCGATAGTGCTTTTTCCGCTGCCCATAAAGCCGCAGAGTATTATGTTTTTTTTCATTTTTTTGCAAGCTCCTCAAAGCATTCGTCGGCAATTTGCGCTATGTCATTTTTGTCAAATTCCGCTCCGTTCCAGAAGGTCTGCGCAGCGGCTGCCTGATATACGAGCATCGTCATGCCCGTCAGCGCAGGTATGCCGAGCTTTCTCGCTTTCTTCACGATTAGTGTTTCCGCCGGATTATACACTGCGTCGAAGACCGCCTTTGAGGCTGCGATCACATCATCGCCCACGGCGCAGGCATCGCACTTCGGGTACATTCCGATCGGAGTTGCATTGATAAGAAGGTCGGATCCGCCGCAGAATTTGTCGGTAACAAAAACCTTTGCGGTATCCGATCCGAAGCGTTCATTAAGTGACTCTCCAAACGCTCTTGCGCCTTCGATCCCGCTTTGGCACTCAAGAAGATTAAGGCGGCAGCCTTCCTTTGCGCAGGTATTCGCAAAAACTCTGCCGACGCCGCCGCAGCCGATGATCGTAACGGTTCCCGCGAGGGTGATGCCGGCGTCCGCGATCGCCCTCATAAAGCCGATGCCGTCCGTGGTGCAGCCCTTTGAGGTGGTGACGCCGCCGTTTGTGGAAAATGCGATCGTATTTACGGAGCCGTAAAGAGCCGCGGTTTCGTCAAGAGAGTCCGCAAGGCGCATAACAGCCTGCTTGTGAGGGATAGTGGCGTTGAAGCCGTCAAGACGGCTGAGCGTGGTGCGAAATTCTTCCGCAAGCGCCTCGGGGGTAATGTCGAAAACGCTGTAATCTCCGTCGATACCGGCAAGCTTCATAAGCTTTGTATGGATAAACGGCGAGAGTGTGTGACCGATCGGGTGACCGATCACGCCGTAATGCTTTTTGTTCATATTTTCACGACCTTTAATTAATAATTAGTTTGCCGAAATACCCGCGGGAAGACTGTAATCTGTGAAGTTTATCATCGGGTCATCGGGCTTATATGTTATTTCGATAATATCGCCCGGCTTGAGCGTTTCGGAATTGTAAACATAGCATTCCCCCGTATAGAGGTTTTCGGTGCCGTCGGGAGTAAACTCATAGAGAACCTTATATCTGTATTTCTTGATTTCGTGGATCTGCTCGTCCTTTTCGGAGGAGCGAAATATGATCTCGTCGCTCGAATACTTTTCGACGACGCTTGCGTTCCTTTTTCCGCCCGAGTTGGGAAGCGGTTCGGCGCCTTTTTTAGGTTTGTCATCGGAGTCGGGATCGGGCTTTTCGTATCGCTTAATGAAGTAGGCGACCTTCTCGACCGAAACAACGGTAGCGATCGTGTTTTTGTAGGCCTTGTAGCGCTCCGAGGGATTCTTGGGGCGCTTTGTTTGCTTATGCATCATAATGAGCAGGATAATAGCGACAATATTGGTAACGATTACTATTGATACCAAAACAATGGTAATGACATCGGTCAGACGTGCAATTTCAGCGAGGCGGCTGTCTATCGGAAGAGATACCGGAAGATACATTATAATAACTCCTTTCACGTTTCTGCCGCTCCGTTTTGGGAGATGTGATGGCAGATCATACGAATATATTGCACAATTATACAAATACCATTATACACAAACGTGAAAATGATGTCAACAGTTGCCACAAGAAAAACCACGGCTTTTGAATGAGTAAACTTTTTGTCAATAGAGCTTCGATTAAAAAACGCTTCTTATAATGCGGCAACGATTCCGAAAGCGCGACCATGCGAGATCCGGCGTGAGCGATGTTCGCAATTATAGTGAACGACATTTGAAATATTCTATTTAGGCGGCGGTCTTGACTCAGACATAAAAGAAATAGGCAAATTACCGTTATGCAGATGATTCGTCTATAACTTTTACCAACCGCTCTATCGCCGCGAGGCGACCTGCTTTTGCTGCGCGGCAAAAGCAGGCAAAAGCGCGCTTAAGAGGGGGAGCGCCAAAAGTGGTATGGGAGCTTGGGTTGTCGCTCCCCCTCTTAAGAATCTCCCCCTAAGGTTAATCACCGCGGATTTGTCTAAGTCGTACCTACGTTATTTTAGAGGTGTCCCGGAGTTTACATTAGGCGATTATTAATGTCGTTTACTATAAGATCATGCGAAAGCTAACGGCTGCAAAGCTGCCGTTCAAAAAACTCAGCGAAGAAACAAACCTGATATGCACAACAGTGGTAATTAGCTAAGACGAGTTTAAAGCAAAAACCACTTCCGACTGAATAATGCCCATATATAACGGGAACAATGTTACAGGGTGATATAATGAAAAAACTATCCATATTCTGTGACGATACCGGTATTGGGATAAAGCGGCGGCTGACAGCGTTGTTTTTGCTGAATGTATCCGATTGGATATGCACGCTCGCATTGTTGAGAACAGGGCTTTTCAGAGAAGCAAACCCGCTGATGAGCAAGGTGGTGGCAGGACTGCCGAGCGGCTTTCTGGTCAAGGTGTGTATGCCGCTGGCGTTGATATTGTTTGCTTTTTCAAAGATAAAGAGCGCAGATTCCCGACAGAGGCTGATCTCGAATAATATCGTTCTTGCCGGGACAACGGTCTATTTTTTGCTGAATATTTATCATATAATCTGCTTTGCAATGACAGCCTATATTTTATCGGCGGTGAAATAAAGGTGTGAGTTACCGGTACAAAAAGTAAGAAGTACCAACAACACAAAAGCCCGACCATGAGAGATCCTGCGGCGGCGCTGCCCGATTCATAAAGCTTTGAGAGAGCCGCAGGTAACAGCGGCGGGCACTCTTTTTATCACATCGCCAAATGGATTATACTCTCTGCGGGAGCAAATTGCAGGCAAATTTTCTGCCCGCCGAAAATCATCAGCGGGATCAATTATTAAGGATGTTTAACAATATGGCTATTTTAACCGTCAGTAACCTGTCTGTCAGCTTTGCGGACAGAACGCTGTTTGATAATATTTCATTCCGCCTTGAACGAGGCGATAAGGTCGGACTTATAGGCGCAAACGGCACCGGTAAGACTACCCTTTTCCGTGTCTTGACAGGTCGGCTCGAGCAGTCGGGCGGCGGCGTCGTGAAAGAGAAAGACCTGCGCTTGGGGTATATGGAGCAGTATTCGTGCAGCAATTCCGATAATACCGTGTATTCGGAGCTGCTGAGCGTGTTTGATGAACTGATAGAAACCGAAAAACAGCTTTCCGGCGTTGTTGAGCTCCTCGAAAACGGCGAGCATTCTGAGGAGCTTATCCTGAAGGAAATGCACCTGCGGGAGAACTTTGAACGCAGGGGCGGGCTGACTTATCAGAGCAGAACAAGAGCCGCTCTGTTAGGACTGGGCTTTTCCGAATCCGAATTTGGGCGTTCTGTGGGCGAGCTGAGCGGAGGTCAGCGATCGAAGCTTGCGCTTGCCAAGCTGCTGCTTGACGGAGCGGATATCCTGCTGCTTGACGAGCCTACAAACCACCTGGATATTTCTGCGGTGAATTGGCTGGAATCCTTCATAAAGGACTATCGGGGCAGCGTGATCGTGGTATCTCATGACCGATATTTTCTGGACGAGGTAACAAATAAGACGATCGAGATCGAACATGGAAGATCACGAACGTATACGGGAGCATACTCCGAGTTTATGCAGAAAAAAGAGAAGATCCTTCGTGAGGAACGTGCGCACTACGAGCAGACGATGAATGAGATCAAGAGGATCGAGGGGATCGTTGAGCAGCAGAAACGCTGGGGTGTGGCGCACAATTTTGTGACCGCAGC
>CACZCM010000070.1 GCA_902779615.1 uncultured Ruminococcus sp.
CGAGCGCAAGAAAATCTTCGCGCCGTATCAGGTGAACAAAGCGCTCTTGAAAAAGGCCGACCGCCGCGCGATCGTCATGCATTGTCTGCCCGCCTATCGCGGCGAGGAAATCACTGACGAGGTCTTCGAGGCGAACGCCGACGTGATTTTCGACGAAGCGGAAAACCGTTTGCACGCGCAGAAGGCAATCATGACGCTTTTGATGGGGTAAGGACATGGTAGACGCCAAAAACGATACGCTGCCGCTTGTTTCCGTTATGATACCCACCTTCAACCGTCCGGAAATGTTCGCGTTAACGCTGGAAAGCGCCCTTGCGCAGACATACCCGAACGTCGAGATTCTCGTGACGGATAACAGTACGAACGAGGAAACGGCGAATCTGATGGAGTATTACAAGGACGAGCCGTTTGTCAGACTTTTGCCCGACGGAAAGACGGCTGATATACATAACATTAAATATTCAAATTACTGCGATGTTTCAATATTTGTCGATACGCGTACAGGCACATTTGTGGCTGCATCTGCGATAGACAATATGGTTAAGGGCGCGGCAGGTCAGGCAATTCAGAATATGAACATCATTTTCGGGCTTGACGAAACGACGGGGCTTAACATTACTCCGCCTGCTTTCTAAAGGAGAATAACAATGAGTTACACATTTATCCAAAACGGCAACGTTACTACGCCGAAGGGCTTCAAGGCAGCAGGCGTTGTAGGCGGCGTGAAGCCAGGCAACACCACAAAGCGCGACATCATGATGATCGCAAGTGACGTGCCGTGCACTGCGGCGGGCGTGTTTACGCAAAATTTGGTGAAAAGCTCGGCTGTGCTGCTTACGAAAAAGCACCTCGAAAACGGTACGGCTCAGGCTGTTATCGCAAATTCAGGAAACGCCAACACCTGCAACGCGGACGGTATGGAAAAAGCCGAGCAAATGGCGAAGCTTGCGGCGGAAAATTTAGGTATAGCAGCCGAAGATGTTATCGTTGCGTCTACGGGTGTGATCGGACAGGTTTTGCCGATCGAGCCGTTTGAAAAGGCAGTTCCCGAAATCGCAGCTAATATGTGCGAAAAAGGCGGCAGCGATGCGGCAGAAGCGATCATGACGACCGATACGGTTAAAAAGCAAGCCGCAGTCAGCGTTGAACTTTCCGATAAAGTCATCACAATCGGCGCAATTGCTAAGGGCAGCGGCATGATACATATAAATATGGGTACAATGCTCAGCTTTGCCGCAACGGACGCTGCAATTTCAGCGGAAATGCTGAGATCGGCGCTCGAAGAGGCGGTTGATGTCAGCTACAACATGGTCAGCGTTGACGGTGATACTTCAACAAACGATACGCTCACGATCATGGCAAACGGCATTGCGGGCAACGATATGATAACGACCCGCAATGCCGATTACGCCGCATTCACCGAGGGTCTGACCGCGCTGTTCAAAAAAATGGCGAGAATGCTTGCCGCAGACGGCGAGGGCGCAACAAAGCTGATCGTTTGCAGCGTTAACGGCGCGAAGACGAAGTCGGACGCGAAGGGCGCGGCGAAGGCGGTTATTTGCTCAAGTCTTGTGAAAGCCGCGATGTTTGGTGCAGACGCGAACTGGGGCAGGGTGCTGTGCGCGCTCGGCTACTCGGGCTGCGACATTGATATCAATAAGGTGGACGTTGCGTTTTCATCGAAGGGCGGCAGAGTTGAGGTTTGCAAAAACGGCGCAGGGGTCGAATTCTCGGAGGAGCTTGCAAAGAAGGTCCTGCTTGAAAACGAGATAACGATCGAGGTGGAGCTTAACGACGGAAACGGCACCGCCGAGGCGTATGGCTGCGACTTGACATATGATTATGTGAAGATCAATGGTGATTACAGGACCTGATCGGCGGGAAGGAGAAACAAAAATGAATATTTCAAACGCCGAGAAGGCGCACGTTCTTGTGCAGGCGCTGCCCTACATACAGAAATACTACGGAAGAACGGTTGTTGTTAAATACGGCGGCAACGCCATGATAAACGAAGAGCTGAAGGAAGCGGTAATGAGCGATATTGCGCTTTTGAAGCTTGTCGGGATAAACGTTGTGCTTGTACACGGCGGCGGACCGGAGATAACCGATATGCTCAAGCGTGTAAACAAGGAGAGCCGCTTTGTAAACGGGCTGCGTGTGACCGATCAGGAAACGATAGATATAGTACAGATGGTGCTTGCGGGAAAGGTCAACAAGAGCCTTGTGCAGCATTTGCAAAAAGCGGGTGCACCCGCAGTTGGATTATGCGGACTTGACGGCAAAATGCTGATAGCCGAAAAGCTTATCACAAGCGAAGACATCGGCTTTGTCGGCGAGATCACCGAGGTGAATCCGAAGGTTATCAAGGACGTGATAAATGCGGGCTTTGTGCCGATAATTTCGACGATCGCAGGCGGCAAAGGCGGCGATGTATTCAACATTAACGCCGACATAGCAGCGTCACGTATCGCAGCGGAGCTTGACGCATGCAAGCTGATACTCATGACGGATATCAGAGGGCTGCTGCGTGATAAAGATGATGAAACAACGCTGATCCCCAGTGTAAACGTGTCGGAAGTTCCGATGCTGAAAAGAGAAGGCATTATTTCGGGTGGAATGATCCCAAAGATCGACTGCTGTGTTGAAGCGGTAAGGCGAGGCGTATCGAGGGCTTACATAATTGACGGCAGAATTCCTCACTCGATACTCATTGAAATGCTCACCGCAGAAGGCATCGGAACCATGTTCTATTGATTAAATAAAAGTTCGGTAGAGTACAGCACAAAGTTTTTGCCCCGCTTTTTCCAAAAAGCGGGCAGGGTGCAGGGACGGAGGTCTCCGCTGCCGCGTCGGTCGGCGCTTCTGCTTCGCAGAGGTCTCCCCTGGAGACCCGCACCCCACCCGCCGGAGGCATGATTCAGGCCTTTGCAAGGGTGAATTCCAAAACAATCCGGGGGATTGTTTTGGAAGAGGGACGCTTTGGCAGAAAGCGTCCCTTACCAACGGTTTGCATCAAAGCTCCCTCGCCGCCCCAAGGCGAAACATTGTATTAGATGGGGCACTGCCCGCCTTGCCGTTGCGCGGGATAGAAGTTGTGTCCTATTCCGAACCAAAGCGCGAGCTTGCCCGTCGGTCTCGCCTGCCTAAATGAGAGGAATGTTGATATTGACAACAAACGAAATACAGATCAGACCCATGACTATTGAGGATTACGATGAAATTTTTGCAATGTGGCAGATCACCACAAAGCGCGCGCTTTCGGAAGCCGACAGCAGGGATAACATCGCGTTTTACCTTGATCGAAATCCCGGTATGTCGCAGGTTGCCGTTGTAAACGGAAAAATTGTCGGTACCGTTTTGTGCGGTCATGACGGAAGACGAGGCTTTATCCACCACATGGCTGTTTTGCCCGAGTATCGCCGTCATCAGATCGGAATGAAGCTTGCAGGGCGAGGTCTTGAAGCTATAGGCAATGCCGGTATTGCAAAAACTCATATATTCTGCTACACCAATAATGAACTCGGTCAAAGCTTTTGGAAAGCTATGGGCTGGGAGAAGCGGAACGATGTGTATGTGTTTTCCTGCAAAAACTAGGAAAACACGGATCAAATTCCCTAAGCGCCCCTTTCGCTTGCTTGTTGTTGTCAGCTAATTTGCATGAAAAACAGATTGTGCGCTGCGGGCGATAGATTTGATCGGGGACTTCCAAAAAGACTCAAAAACTGCACACCGAATAATATCTTTGCGGAGTAAATGCTGCCGCAGTATTCGGGGTTAGTAAATAACAGGAGTTGTATTATATGAAAGAAAACGTCTTGACTACCCCAACAAAAAAGAAGAAGCGTTATGCGCTTAAAGCTTTTCTTTGGGGAATGGCGATCGCTGCGGTATTTGTTGTGCCGAGTATGATCATTAATAAGGGTATGTACCTGTTCTACGGCGATTTTAATATGCAGGTCGTGCCGTTTTATCAGCATATGATAAGAGCGATACACAGCGGAGATGTCGGCTGGGACTGGTATACCGATCTTGGATCGTCGTTTGTCGGTTCATATTCGTTCTATAACCTCGGCAGCCCGTTTTTCTGGGTGATGGCGCTGTTCCCGGCTGCAGCCGTGCCGTATTTGATAGGACCGCTGACCATTTTGAAATATGGCGTTTCTGCTCTGACTGCCTATATGTTCATAAGCAGATATGCAAAAAATAAAAATAACGCCGTTCTGGGCGCGATGCTTTACGCCTTTTCGGGCGCAGTTATGTACGATATGATGTTCCATTTTATCGATACTATCGCGATATTCCCTCTGACACTTTGGGCGCTTGACAGGTATGTTCACGAGGACAAACGGGGCTGGTTTGCTGTTACGGTCGCTCTGTGCGCCGTTACCAATTACTATTTGTTCTTCGGCGCAGCGGTGTTCCTGCTCATATACTGGATCGTCAGAATGGCGACCGGGTCTTATAAAATGGACGCCCGCCGCTCGTTCTACCTGTTTATCGAAGCGATCCTCGGTACGGGTATCGCCGCCGCAATACTTTTGCCTACCGTATATCATGTTGTCGGAAATTCCCGCCTTTCGGGTTCCGGTATGGAAGGCTGGGGTCTTTGGGCTTATAATACAGGATACGAGTACATAAACGTTTTACTTACTTTCATCATGCCCCCCGAATTACCGGAAACCGAGGTGTACATTTCGGGTTACGTTCACAAGTGGACGTCCAACACCGCATATCTGCCGCTGTTCGGCGCTGCCGGAATGTTTGCGGTCATGCTAAACAAGCACCGTAATAAGTGGATACGTGCTATGTACGGCGTAGGCATAGTTTTCCTCTGCGTTCCCGTGCTTAACAGCGCGTTCCAGATGTTTACAAACTACAATTATATGCGCTGGCTGTTCATGCTGCTTCTTGTTATGGCGCTTGGTACGGTCATGGCGCTTGAGGATCCCTCCACAAAGTGGAAAAAGGCGATCACTCTAGATCTCCTTTTGACTTTTGGCGCAACGGTTATCATAGGTTTTACCCCTGTTATCCAAAAGACGGATACCACAACTACTACGGTGTTTGGTATCTTCGATTCATCAAGAGAGTTCTGGGAGCTTACGGGCGTAGGAATGGCGAATATTGCGCTTCTGTGTGTGTTTATATACCTTTACAGAAAGAATACCGAAAAAACAAGACGATATGCGTCGATGGTATTAACTGCGTCAATAATCGCTACATTCGCGTCAACCTTCCTGCCTAACGCAGTTATTGGCGACAGAACGATCAATCCTCGGAAAAACGGTTTGCTGAACGCCGATATATCGGGATCAGGGATCACAGATTTTCAGGATTGGCGCACAGATTTTCAGACACATTTCAACTGGTCGCAGTATGTGGCGGATAAGGATTCGCTGCCCCAAGGTATCAATGCGTTTGCCATTACCGAGAACGACGCAAAGCTTTTAGAGGAAAACGGCGTTGAGGATGAGAAAATGCTGTATCCTGAAATTGACAATGCTACTATTTTCTGGAACATACCGGGATTCGGTCATTTCCACAGTACTCTTAACAGCTCGATAGGCGATTTCTATTATGGCATGGGTATCAACCGCAGTACGCTTTCGAATCCGTCGCAGGCATTTTACGGTTTGAGGTCGTTTTTCTCCGTCAAATATATGATGAACCCCGACGAGGAGCTGCTGAGTTTCAAGGAGTCAAATGACGAGCCGAGATATCCCGGTTGGAAGTATTACGGATCTTGTAATAATTATGATATTTATGAAAACGAATATGCTTTGCCTCACGGTATGACGTTTGACCGATTCATGACAGCGACTGACTTTGAGAAAATTCCCGAAGAGTACAGACATCTTGTGCTTGTAAACACACTTATTACCGAATCGATAGACAATCTATTTGAGTTCGCTGCGGCGGGTATGGAACAGGTTCACTCCGATGACTTTGACTTTACCCGCGAAGAGTTCATCAAAAGCTGCGAAGACAGAATAAATTCGGGCATAACGTCATTTACCCGTGATAAGAAGGGCTTTGAAGCGACTATCACAACAGGTGATAAAGAAGAGTATGTGCTGTTTAACATTCCTTACGATTCCGGCTGGAAGGCTGAGGTCAACGGAGTGAAAACTAATGTCGAGATCGCTGATTACGGTCTTATGATCGTCAAAGTTCCCGCAAATCAAGAAAGCACGATCAGATTTAACTTCCATACGCAGGGCACGGCATACGGAGCATTTATTACTGCAGTATGCATAATTATTCTGGTAATATACCTTGCAGTAATAAAGGTAAGGAATGCAGCTGACGCCGAAGCGGAGCAAAAAGCCGCCGAGGAGAGAAAGAACGGCGAAAAGGACGCAGCAGATCCCGATGACCTTGAGGGAATGACAGTGTTCGATATTGTGAAGCAGACCGAAGAAAATACCATGATGCAGGTATACAAGCGTGTACCCGTGGTGTTGGAGAGAGGATTCGGCGCGGTCGGATTCGATATTGACAACAAGAAATATATTGATTTTACTTCCGGTATCGGTGTAAATGCTTTGGGCTACGCCGACGGCAGATGGGCAGAGGCGGTAGAGAAGCAGATCTATACCGTACAGCACACATCGAATCTTTATTACAATACAACGCAGATCTCGCTTGCCGAAATGCTTTGTGCGAAGACGGGATTCAGCAGGGTGTTTTTCGCAAATTCCGGCGCTGAGGCTAACGAATGCGCTATAAAGATCGCTCGTAAGTACGGATCGGATAAGTTCGGCGAGAAGCATACTCACATTATCACGCTGGAAAACTCGTTCCACGGCAGAACTATCACCACTCTTGCGGCAACCGGTCAGGACGTATTCCACAAGCACTTTACGCCGTTTACCGAGGGCTTCAGCTTTGCCAAGGCGAACGACATGGATAGCATTCGCAGCTGCACCACCGCTGATACGTGCGCTGTAATGATCGAACTTATCCAGGGCGAAGGCGGAGTAAATCCGCTTGACAAGAAATTTGTCACCGATCTTGCGGCTTACTGCAAGGAGAAGGGCTTGCTTCTTATCGTTGACGAAATCCAGACGGGAGTCGGCAGAACGGGTAAGCTGTACTGCTACGAAAACTTTGGCATACAGCCCGATGTTGTTACATCTGCGAAGGCACTCAGCGGCGGACTTCCGCTTTCGGCTTGCATGTGTACAGAAGAACTGAAGGACGTTCTGACGGCAGGTACAAACGGCACGACATTCGGCGGCAACCCGATAGCCTGCGCAGGTGCGCTTAAGATACTTGAGATCGTGGGCAATGAAGATTTCCTCGCAGAGGTTCGCGCCAAGGGCGAATATATGCGTCAGCGGATCAAGGAGATGAAGGGCGTTAAGGAAGTTCGAGGAATGGGCATGATGATAGGTATCGTGCTCGAGCGCGACAACGCAGGCGAAGTGCTTGGAAAGTGCGCCGAGAACGGACTGCTGATCCTCACGGCAAAGAATCTTGTCAGACTTCTGCCGCCGCTGAATATTGATTATGATGAGATCAACGAGGGACTTGATATCCTTGAAAAATGCATTAACGAGGAATAGTCTAAGTACTGAAAAAAATTAGGCGCGCAAATCACAGGCGCATATATGCACGGAAATCAACTTTCTTTAAAAGAATAATAGCAAAAGCTTTTGTTTCTCTTTTTTCAAAAAAGCGAGCGGATTACAAAGGTATGCGTCTGCCCTTTTAGGGGTAAATTCTCAAAACAGTTCAGTGGACTGTTTTGAGAAGAGTGGCATTTTGCAGAAATGCCACTAAGTAAAAGAGCGCATATAACTTCCCGTTTTAAAAATTGATTTCCGTGGCTTAAATGCTATTGCTGCTCCAAGGCGACATTTGTATCTGATGTATGCTTTGAAGCGATTTAAGGCGCATCTGCCACAGAATGATTACATACATATAATGAAAGGACAGTAACCACAAAATGAAACATTTATTGAAACTGCTTGATTGGTCGAGCGAGGAAATAATGACCGTCCTCAACCTCGCTGATCAGCTGAAATATGAACAGAAGCATGGTATCTCAAAAAAATACCTTGACGGAAAAAGCCTCGGTATGATATTCGAAAAGGCGAGCACACGCACAAGAGTTAGCTTTGAGGTAGGTATGTTCCAGCTCGGCGGAACCGCTCTTTTCCTGTCAAGCGATAAAACTCAGATCGGCAGAGGCGAACCGATCGAGGATACGGCAAGAGTTCTCTCACGCTACCTCGATGGTATCATGATTAGAACGTTTGAGCAGGATAAGGTTGAAACCCTTGCGAATACGGGATCTATACCGATTATTAACGGACTTACCGATTTTTGTCACCCCTGTCAGGTCTTGGCTGATCTTATGACGATTCGTGAGTACAAAGGCAAGCTTGAAGGGCTTAAAATGTGCTTTATCGGTGACGGAAACAATATGATGAATTCTCTTATCGTCGGAGCGCTAAAAACAGGTATGTCGATCTCGGTTGCCTGCCCCGAGGGCTACGAGCCGGCAAAGGAAGTCCTCGATTTTGCGGTAGAATACGGCGATAAGTTCGAGGTGTTAAGGGATCCCGCCGCTGCTGCTAAAAATGCGGACGTTGTGATAACCGACGTGTGGGCGTCCATGGGTCAGGAGCAGGAGGCAAAGCTGCGTGCCGAAGCATTCGAAGGCTATCAGATAAACGATGATGTAATGGCAAATGCAAATGAAGACGCGATGGTTCTTCACTGCCTGCCTGCCCACCGCGAAGAGGAGATAACTGCGAAGGTTTTTGAGAACCATGCCGATGAGATCTTTGAGGAAGCAGAAAACAGACTGCATGCACAAAAGGCGGTAATGGTATATCTGATGGGTGACGTCAGGAACGAAGATTGAGCTGCGAACGATCCGTTTAATACGGACGTTGGCATAATATTGACCGATCACGCATGATCGGCATAGAATAAATACAGAAAGGTCTGATACAAATGAATATGTATATCACTTGCCTCGATCTTGAAGGTGTGCTTGTGCCCGAGATCTGGATCGCATTCGCTGAAGCTGCAGGTATCCCGGAGCTTAAAAAAACCACCCGTGACGAGCCGGATTACGATAAGCTTATGAATTACAGGCTCGCAATTTTAAAAGAACACGGACTCGGTCTTAAAGAGATCCAGGACGTTATCGCGACGATCGATCCTATGCCCGGCGCTAAGGAGTTTTTGGACGAACTTCGCACATTGTCGCAGGTCATCATCATCAGCGATACTTTTACGCAGTTCGCAGCCCCGCTCATGAAAAAACTCGGTATGCCGACTATCTTCTGCAACACTCTTGAAGTAGCAGATAACGGCGAGATAACAGGCTACAGAATGCGTTGTGAAAAGTCGAAGCTTACCACCGTGAAGGCACTTCAGTCGATCGGATACGAAACTATCGCCAGCGGCGACAGCTACAACGACCTCGGAATGATCAAGGCGAGCAAGGCGGGCTTCCTGTTTAAGAGCACCGACACGATCAAAGCGGATAACCCCGAACTTCCTGCGTTTGAAACGTATGACGAGCTGCTCGCAGCCATAAAGGCAGAGCTTGTATAATCATATATAATCATATATAATTAAGGAACTGCTGATTAAATCACATTCTGCGGATTTTTCAGCCAATTCGCCTTAAGATACGACGGCATGATTTTGGCGTTCGATTTGATCGCTGTTTCCTTAAAATACAAAACGTCCCCTTTTCGATTCGAAGAGGGGACATTTGTATAACCGCACACGCCTGCGGCTTATCTCCGCTTTGTTGAAAGCAGAGCCTTAATGACGAATGAAATAACAGAGGTATTCTGTCGGCCGCAAATGATCCGATAACAGCTGTGTTAAGTGCGCTCCAGTACATCGGTTATTCTTTTGCGGGCTTTGTCTTTTTCGCCGATGATGGCAACGATCCCTGCCGATGATGCGTGGCTGTCCAGCATCATCACATAATCGCCGAGCATAAGCGCTGTTTCAATATCTTCAGTGAATATAAGGAGCGATGATTTATTCTTATTCCGAAAGTCATTCAGCCAAGCAAGCTCCGCCTGACGTTCTTTCTCGGGAAGCTGAGAGAACGGCTCATCTATGGCTATCAGTTCGTGCGAACACATATACGCCGAAAAAACCAGCGCGCGCAGCGCCTGCTGAAGAGGCAGCTTAGAGATCTGTGAGTCCGCTATGTCTTCAAGTCCCACAAGGGCAAGTTCTTTCTTCACTAACACATTTGATACCGAACGCGGCAACCCTCTTTTTAAAAGCGGCGCCGAGGCGTTTTCCGCTGTTGTTTTGAATTTTGGCAGCTGTGGGTCTTTTTTTATTATGCCGAATATATTCCTTCGCCCGGTGACGTCTTCTCCTTTGAAAAAAATCTTTCCTTTTTTAGGTGCTACTCGTCCTGATAGGATCTCTGTAATCAAAGAGATGTTATCAGGGCAGCTGTGAAGGACTACGAAGCAGTCCCCGGCAGGTATCGATAAATTTAGTTTTTCTACCTCGGACTTTTTATCACTGCGGCTAATGTTAGAAAGTTCAAGTATAGGCTGAGCAATTTTTTTCATAATGATGTCCCCTCTTAATAAAAACAAACTGTACCGTTCACGTTCGGATCTGTCAGCCTGAGAAATAAGCCGTACAAGGAAGAGTGCCGCAGTGCAAAGTATTTATGTGTGGCAAAACTCTCAGGGATATATCAAGTGATGTTAACATTAACGACTGATACGGTATTGCTTTTGATAGAATTATTATATAATATATACAAAAATCTGTCAACACAAAAAGAAATTAAAAAATTTTAAAAAAGGGGTTGACAAATCGAGGCAAATAGTGTATTATATAATAGTCGCTTGAAGAGAGCGGCACGGCAAAAGATGGGAGCTTAGCTCAGCTGGGAGAGCATCTGCCTTACAAGCAGAGGG
>CACZCM010000071.1 GCA_902779615.1 uncultured Ruminococcus sp.
CTTCATCGGATTTAATTTCATCAATATGATTTTGAAGCATATATCTATATGTGTACGCCTGAAGAAAATCCTTTTCTCTTGGCTGTTGCTTTCTTATGACAGACTTGTAATCTTCATAAGTGCAGTTAGTGCATTCCAGAATATAATAATACTCTCCAAGCTCTGTTTTCAGCGGACGGTCGTGAATGGTAACAAGCGTTATGCCCTTATCGTTCAACTGTGACATAAGTTTCGGCAGATCGGCGGCCTTGCCCGAAATTACAAACGCAAGGCGGTCTGAGCTTTCCTGTTTCGGCTCATTTGTCGAAAGAACATAGAAACGAGTTTTGTTTTTGTCGTTGTTCTGAATGTTTCTTTCCATTATTTCAAGGCTGTACACGTCGGCGCAACCTGCCGAGGCGATGGCGGCACACGACTTATCATTACCCTCGGACACCATTTTCGCGCCCTCTGCCGTGCTTGATACCTCGATGACTTCCGCGTCGGGAAGATTCTTCGAGAGCCACTCCTTGCCCTGAGCTATGCCCTGCTTATGCGAATAGACCGTCTTTATGACGGAAAGCTCCGTTCCCGGAAGTACGAGCAAATTCTGACTTATCGGCAGCTCAATCTCTCCGACTACAGAAACGCTTTCGGTACTTATAAGAGTATCTACATAGTCTGTCACGGCTCCGCCGATGGTGTTTTCCTGCGGGATCACCGCATAATCGCTTTCGCCGCTCGTCAGAGCTTCAACAGCCTCGGGCACTGTTGTGTATGGAACATAAGTGCCGTCATTGTCAAAGAAATTCTGACACGCCTCCTGCGTATATGTACCCTCGGGACCGAGATAGCTGATCTTTGCATCCGAATAGCTTTGATCGCTTACAGGCGCGGCCGATTGTACTATCTCGTTCGTGTTCGTTTGCTCACAGCCGCTAAAGCACATTGGCAGCAGGGTAATCACTAATACAGAAACACAGAGCTTTCGTGATATACTTTTCATCAGATTTTTTTCCATTTCCCGTTGCTTCTTCAACGCGTTTTCATTGCAAATTCCGTGCGGTTTTGCCTTAATATTCACTATGCTGATCGCCAATATCCTGCTGATTTGCATCTCCCGATGTCGGGAAATACGGTGTTGTTTCATCAGGAACGCCTGTGCCGTTTGATGCGGTTAAAATATCAGCAAAGTCAATGAGCTTTATCGTCATCACCGGCACCAAATAATCTTTCTTTTTTTCAAGTTCATGATGTGATGCCTCCTACATAATCATTAGCTTTTGCACTGTAGTTGTAAAGTGCATTTATAAGAGCCTGTTCATTATCCGTACCCTGCTGCATAGCCAGGTTTGCATATTCTCCGATGTTAACCGTAAAAGCAGACCCGTCATTATCAAATTTAAGGCTGATATTCTTGCTGATATCCTGCGGCAGAATATCGGTTATCTCGTAGCAAACATAGTCTCTGCCGGCATATTTTTGTTTAAATGGACTGTAGATCTTTTGAGTGACATCTTGCTTGATAAGAGTCGGCAAACCGTTGATAGTTTCATCTGTTACCTGTTTATCGATTGTAAAGTACAGCTTGTAGACGGTCTTGCTTCTGAGCACGAGCGATGAGCCGACATAATGAAGTGTTACCGCATCATCTCCGCTGCCGATAGTCTGATTAGATATATTATTTCTCTTTCCGCTTACTGTGGAGGAGACATCCGAAACGGAATAGGCTCCAAGGTCTGCGTCGGCTGGAGAATCGGTATTATACCCAAACAGGCGCTGAGCACAGGCTCCGTAATAGAGCATTGCCTTAACAATCTCTCCAGCATTTTTTCCGTAAGTATTCGAGTGAGCTATGATATAGTCGGCGTAATCCTTTACGGTATAGGCATAGGTCTTTCCGATAGGTTCGTTTTCATCACTGTACATCTGTGCTGTAATAGTATCTGTCATTTCTTTTGCCGCAACCTCGCACTTGAATACATAGTACTCACTGTTCTCGCTCGCCGTTGTGGCAGTCTCTCTCTCAACGCCGTCCTTTGCTTTGACATAAACATTCTTTGTGTCGCCATTCGGGAGAGTAAAGCGCATATACGCAGTTTCACTTTGCGCAATGCTATTATCAAGAGTCATATAGAAATTCACGCCGATATCGTCACCGAGGATAAGGCTGTAGCCCTCAAGGTGTGCACCAACGCCGTCGTAAGGAATGAGCGTTGTTGTTGCGCTCTTGAAAGTGTCGTCTGCCACGGCAGCTGCACTGTAAATATTTCCGCCGTTGTCGCTGAAAGCGTTATTAAATGTAACCGTACCCTTGTAGCCCGATGAGGTGACAGACATAGCTCCCTTAGTATCATCGGTATAACCGAGAGCTATGTTCATGGTGCCGCCGGTGCTGCTTGCGCCGGCGCCTATTCCGAAGGCTCCCGTGTCAGCGTAAGCGTTTATAACGCCGCCCGTTATTGTTATTGATCCGCTGCGTCCTTTCTTGCCGCAGCCTATTCCGGCGCCGCCGTTTTTGCCTGTGGCGGTTATTGTTCCGCCTGTAATAGTTATTGAATTGACATTATAGAACGAGTCGCTGCTATCCTTGCCAACGCCGCCGCTGCCGATACCCGAGCCGTATTTTCCGCCGGTTGCCGTAACAGTACCGCCGTTGATAGTTATGCTGCCGCTGGAGCTCCTCATGCCGCCTCCTATACCGGCAGAGCCTTCTTCATCACCCGCACTAATCTTGGCAGAAGCCATAACAGAACCGCCGTTTATTGTGATAGAGCCACTGTTAGAACCGGCATAGTATCCGCTTCCTATACCCGCGCCCTGTACGCCTATAACATTAAGAATACCACCGTTAATTGTGACGCTGCCGCATGCATTATTGTACGTACCACCGATACCTGCGTTCTGAAAAGCGTCAGCGTTTTTGGACAGATCTATAGTAAGCCTGCCCGTTCCGTTGGTCTGTTCCCAGATAGTCAGAGAGTTATTGCCCTCAACGGTAATTCCCCTATTGGCTGTCAGTGTCGCACCGTCGCAGAGAATAAGATTGACATTGCCGTTTACAGTGATACGGTTAGAATTATTTACGCTGTCTGTTACGGCGTACCAGCCGGTGCTCATGGTTGTTGTGTTTGATTTTACTGCCGTAAAATCACTTACAGACTTAACGGCTCCGTTAAGGTCTTTATATGTAACGGGATACTGTACGAAGGTCACTGTAACGGTCACATTGCCGTCCGGCATAGTAAAGGTTGGGTTATCATTATCAAGAGTTTTCGGATAACCCGAAACATCTGTGCAATCGACCTTTATTTCGCTCAGATAGCATTGACTGTTGTCGGGTGATGCCGTTATCGTTATTTCGTCGCCTTCTGCCGCAACGGTCGCCGAGGCGCTTGCCGTGCCGCTGCCGCTGCCGGCTTTGGTAACGGTTATAGAGTGCTTGGCTGTCAGATAAGCCTCGCCGTCACCATTGGCACGGATAAGATAGTCGCTGCTGTCGCTGAAAAAGTTCTGAACACTGCCTTTGCCGTTAAGCCCATTTGTAAACGGCGTGTTTATAGACAACGTGATTGAGCTTTCGGTAACACCTATCCTCGCGGTTGGGGAAAGCGTATCGGTAACAGTTATCTTATTGTAGGACAGAGTGCCGGGTAATTGAGTATTAGAAGGAATATTTGATGATGTTTTGTTATCGGCAACAACCGGCAATCCCGATATACGCATACTGCCACTACTGGTGTTGTATATACCCGCACCATTGCCTGTACAAGTGTTGTTGCTGATAGTTCCTCCATTGAGGTTCAATATTCCGTCATTATTGATACCACCGCCGTTACTGCTTGCAGTGTTGTTCGAGATGGTACCGTTATTTATTGTTACAGTTTCGAGATTGGAGATACCGCCGCCGCTGCCATTTGTGGCGGTATTATTCTTAATGCTGCCGCCGTTCATGGTCAAGGTGGCGTTGGAGCTGTTAAATACACCGCCGCCTCGTTCCGCTGAGTTTCCGCTTAGCTCGGCGTTTTCTATTGTAAGTGTGCCGTTATTCAAGATCGCTCCGCCGCTTGAATTGTTATTTGCTCTTGTTATCTTGCCCCCGCCTGTTAATGTAAGTGTACCGTTGTTGGTGATTGCGTTGCCGTTTTCCGCTGCCGCGTCAAGATTGCGGTTGATCGTGTAGCCGTTGAGGTCTATGGTGATCGTTTTTCCCGCAGGGATAGTCAATGGCGTGTCATTGGCTGCAGCGGTATAATTATATCCGCCGAGCCTGATAGTATCGCCTCTCTGCGCGTCATTTATCTGCTGCTGCAAAACGGACCAGCCGTTCACGTTCGGGATAAGCGTTTTTCCGTTAAATTCACTGGTGGCAAACGAATAACTACCGTAACGGGTAACATAGTTGCCCGCTGCGTAATCATTAGTTGTTGCTTTATCGTAAAAGGCATTGCCGAGGTTAATGTTAGCAAAGTACGAGGATGCATAGACGGAAGTATTCTCCCGTGTACGCTCTGTCCAATTCAGTGTGACATTGCAGTCTCCGAAAGCAGAATCGTTTTGTTCCTCGGAACCGATGCCGTTTTCATAGCCGACAGCGCGGATATTACCGCCGTTTATCGTGATGTTTCCTCCGCTTGCGGAGTCACTTCCCGTGCCCGAGCCGATACCAACGCCGCCGTTTGCGTTAACAATTCCGTCGTTTATTGTGATCACGGAAGCGTTAGACTGAGAGCCTCCGCCGATACCTGCCGCATTTGAGCCGCCGTGCGTATTGATAACGCCGCCGTTGACAGTTATGGTGCCGGCGGTTTGAGATGAACCGCTGCCGATGCCCGCGAAGCCGGAATCACAGTTATCTATCGTCAGGGCGCCCGTTCCGTTTGTTTGCTGCCATATCGTCAGGCTGTTATCGCCCTCAACCGTAATACCCTTATGGGCTGTCAATGTCGCGCCGTCGCAGAGAATAAGATTAACATTGCCTGTGCAGATCAGGCGGTTATTGTTTACGATATTCTCCGTTACCGCGTACCACCCGCCTAACAATGTAGTAGTCAAAGCTGTTACAGACTCGGCGTGTGCGGACTGTGTATCGCCGTTTGTGTCAATATAGTTGACGCTTGGGTCTGCAAGCTCTGTATGCAGATAATAATTTCCCAAGCTATTAGCGCTTGTTTCAACAGACTGCACTTCGCCGTTTGTGTTGACTACGCCGCCGGTTGAGTTATCGCTGCCATTAATAGCAATGATCGCATCATGATTGTCAGCCGTAATATCCTTCGTATAATACAAATGTACATACTTACCGCCTGTTCCGCAGTCAATGTCTCCGTAAATTTCTGCAAAATGCGTATTATTATGCAATCCGCCATTTGTATCGGTATATTCAGAATAATAATCACAACGGTAATACGTTCTGCCGCCATAAGTAAGGCTTTCCGGAGAATCGTTACTTGAACTTACACGCAAAACAATATCTTTGATCGCTTCATTACGGTTGGTTGTTGTCTTGTATCCAAGAGTAATATCCGGATCGCTTGTATGTGCATTCAGATCATTGACAGCGATCGTATAGCCTTTTTCCGCAACAAGTGCTTGATTGTATCCCAGATCAAGTCCGTTGTACGCACAGGGGCAGAAAACAGCAATATCACTGTAATAAGGCTGCTTGGAAGCCGAAGCGAATGACGCTGTATAGGTCGTGTCACCCTTCACGGTAGTTACAGCGGGATTCCAGCCCGAAAATGAATAGGTGTAATTATAATCTTCCGCTTTGGTTGGTACAGCTCCGTTATATTCGGGAGTTGCACCGTACTCGACATTCTCATCTGTTTCAAGAACAGAATCGCCGTTCTTCCATGTGATCGTGTGAGTTGAGCGAGGAACACTAACGGTCACATTTATATCTTTGACAATATAATAGGTCTCGGTATCGGTGGGAGTAAAGATTGCTGTAAAGGTCAAATCCGTATCAGCCCCTGCGTCTCCGATACTCTGCGAGCTGTCCGTCCAGGACCATGTGCCGTTATCCGCAGTGGGCAGAGCAACATCCGCAAGGGACTGTCCATAGTTTGCCGACAGTCCTGTGGGAACGGTGTATTCGGGTTCCGTTTTATTATCGATAGTTACATCGACATGATCCTCCGCTATAGTAACCTGATTATTATCTTTACCCTCTGCCGTGATCTTGTACCATACAGTATATTTTCCCACATCTGTTGCGGTCGGTATACTTTCGGAATATGTTTCTCTGTCATCAATACTGTATTCCATTTTTCCCTTATCCGTTGAACCAACATTAATAAGTTCTTGTGCAGATTCGCTGTAATGCAGATCGGTTTTTGCAGTTGGCGCTTTTATGTCGATATCATGTCTGGAATCGGAATTATAGTTATAATAATTATATCTATAATAGTTTATGTCTGCTTGAAACGAGTTATAAGTATTGTATATATTGTTTGTATAAAAATAAGTTATGTAGGCAGCCGTATTTAACGTACTTGCTAATCCGATAGGCTGGAAATAAACGGGACTCGGCTCGCTAAGAGCACCCGTAAACGAGCAATTTGTTATATGCAGAGTATAGCCGTTAGCGCCGCCGTCGCCCCAGCCTATCAGACCGCCTGCACAGTTAGAAGCTGACAGCGTTCCGCCGAAGGCGCAGTTGTTGAGTGTGACCGTTGCGGTACGGGCGTGACCGACGATACCGCCGACATATCCGACATCGGATGAATCTGTTACGGCGGTATTTACGACAACATTCTCGACCTTGACCGAATTGCCGGCAGAACTGTCGAGAATACCTACAAGACCCGCGGAATGTATGCCGCCGTTGACAGAGCCTTCAACGATAAGATTCTTTATTTCCGCGTTTTTCACGCAGCTGAACGGCGCTGCTCCGTGAGTTGATGTGCTGTTGATATCAACCGTCAGAACATGACCGTAACCGTCAAAAATACCGGCGAAGGGCTTCGATTCTGTTACTTCGGTGGAATGGTCATTTACCCCCACCATTGTGGTAACGGTTATATCGTTAGTCAGCTCAAAATATTTTCCCGAATAATCAATGCCTGCCGCAACACTATCGGCGAATTCATTCCAATCATCGACACTTGTGATCTGGTAAGGACTTGTATCTGTGCCCTCGCCCAACAGAGTACCATCTGCGCTCGCCGTGATTGCCGCACCGCACATATCGGCAAGCGTACCCGCAACAGATGAGGGCAGACCGCAGACTGCGAGCAGAATTGCCAATGTGATCGAGGCGCATCTTTTCAAAGCATTTTTCATTTGTAATTATCTCCTTTTTCTGTATTGATCTTACTATACAAAAAGCACACTCTGCGCTGCCCATATCCAATCTGTGCGTCACGCCTTGAATATCAGGACAAGACCGATTACCACAGCAACAGCGACAAGTGCGATCAGAACAGGCAGGCTCATTCTTCCGACTGCCGTATTGTTCGGGTTTTCGGTATCGTAGCCGACCTCCTCCTGATTGCCTACATGGTAATCGTTTTCCGCCGCGTAGATTTCTGTCTCATACTTTGTGCCGTCAACAGTGTATTCAAGCGTTACTTTGTAATCCTTCGTGACGCCCTCATCCTCCGGAGCGACGGTCGGATCAAATTCGACTGCTGTTACAGAACCGGTGGTAGTGATATAATCTCTCGTATCAACATACGACCAGATTGCAAAGCCGGCCGACGCTAAAACCATTACGACGCCGAGTAATCTGAATAATATTTTTTTACCATTTTATAAACTCACTTTCTCTAAACTGTATTATCAATCATGACCGATGTAGCCGTCAATATACTTGTTATACGCATTGTTCAAATCTTCTTAGTTGTAGAAGCGACCATCACTTTTATGAATTATAGGAAGCATCCACTCGGAGTTTTTTCTGTTTCGGTAAATGCTGTACCGACAATATCGTTTGAAGAAAGCTGTACGCTGTATCTCAGAACAAGAAGAGCGTCGGAGGAGGTTACATTTCCGTCCTTATCAACATCCGCAAGAAAGATCTGATCCTTGCCGAGATCTTCTGCTTGTACGCTTTGTCTGAGTATCAGCAGAGCGTCGTTTGAATCTATAACGCCGTCGTTATTTATGTCACCCATTATGCCCGACGGCTTAGAGGGTGTGATAGGTTCGGAAGCTTCTGTATAATAGGGATCAAGCGCTGTCAGATACGCCCAGCTCGTCTGCGGGTAATGCTCCGAAAGGATATCCTTCGTATTTAAGGCGAAGGTTCCGACATGATAGAGCGTAAGCTCCTTGTAAAACTCCAGACTACCTTCGTAATAGCCGTCGTATGCTTCGTTATAGCTTCTCTTGTAACCCTCAAAGTAATACTGCACCATGTCTGCAGGCACGTCGGCAGTGTCGGGGGTGTCGGGAGTATCGTTAAAGCTTTCTTTGTAGTGCTCGACAAATGCGTCCTTTCTCGCATCGGCTAATGCTGCGTTGTCACCGTCAAGCAATCCCTTGGTATTGTACTCTTCCGCTTCCTCATCCACCTGTGGCGCATTACGATCATTGACGCCGTTTTCATAGCCATACGAATATGCTGTTAAATATCCTTCCGCGTATGCGTCGAGATACTCTTGAGAGCGCTGCTCCGCATCTTCGGGCAGCGGCGCTTCTGTAACAGGCTCTTTTCCTGCAAAGCCGTCATTGTAGCCGTCGGAATACCCTCTATTCCAGCTGTCATTCTCGCCCTGTTCGGCGTCAGTCGGAGTTTCACGCTCCGATTCGTCCTTCGCCTCCTGCTCCTTCAGCTGAGCGTATGTGAGCACCCTTTCCTCGGAGGTCTGCGGATCGTAGTCGGGGTCATTGTAATTTGCGGGCAATACTTTGCTGTAATCGACACCCTCTTTGTAATAGAAATCCTTTACAAATACGGGGCCCACCGCTCTCAGTATGGGATAAAGAGCTTGCTTGAACATCTCAAATTCCTCGTCGGAGAGATTCATCTTCTCCGCCGTTGTCACCTCGTCAATAACGATCAGAAGCTCGTCTGTGAACTGTCTGTACATTTTGTCACTGTTGTGACGGAAAACGCCGCCCATCAGTTCGCCTGTAATAATATACTGTATTTTATCATTTGCCTTCAAATCGTTCACAAAATCATTTTTAAGATAATTGAATGTAGGCTCCCATTCTTGAGATGACTTGCTGAAATAAAGCTCTAAGAGCCCTGCAACAGTGTCATCACAGTCGCCTGAAAAATCCTTCCGAGTCAGATCCTCCGAAATGAAGCTCATGAATTTTGAAAGGAATTCATCGACCTTTGCTTCTCCGATTGGGACTGTCATGGGAGAGCCTCCGATATCGATCTTATAGGTGGTGATTGTTTTATCATCGCCGATGGAAATGACCTTGCCGTTTGTATAAAGCCCCCACGATTCGGGATAGACATATGTTATAACGTCGTTTTTGTTCTTTACACAATAAATGTTGTCGTAAACCTTATCACTTACGCTGCAGCGGGGCGCTTCAAAGGTGTAAACGAAAACATTGTCAAGGGTAGTGTTGAATTCGCTTAAATTCTCGTTGACATATACACCTGCAAGGTCGGCAACGCTGCCTGCCCTCGAATAGCCTGCGATCCAAAGCTTGACATTAGTCAGCTTGTTAGCCGAGATGTACTCCTTCAATCGATCAATGACCGTTTGTGCGGGTGTATCAAATCCCGCTATATTGCCGGACTCGCCCGCCGTAAGATTCGCTGCCCACTCCGCGCCATACTTATTGCCGCGAACAGATACGGCAACAAGCTCGCTGTCTCCGATCCTCTTATGAGCGATCGCAGTACCGATCGTTTCTCTTGTCGGAGTTGTATCCATATCGAATACCTGTATATCCGAAAAGCCGATATCGTTATACAGCTTCTTGATATACGATGAGCCCTCGATTTCCATTGAAGCAAACGCCAGCGCAAGCGACATTGTGAGCAAATGCTGATTTTGCTCGGTTGAGGGAACGTTGAAATATTCATCACTGTAATAAAACTCCTCCTCCGCGGAGCTTTCTACAAATGACGGCATATAAGTAAATGTTCCTTTAATGATATCTGCTTTATCGGCAGACGCAGCTACAGGAAGCGAGCCTGCGATCACCGTGATCGCAATAATGATACAAATGAATTTGCAGATGTTCTTTTTCATTATTATCGACAGTCCTTTCTGTATACTTCCAATACAAGCTTACTCGGCATAGCAGAAGAATCTGTTGCAGTAATATGTGACATTTTCTGCGTCCTCAAATGCCGACACGGGAGCGACTGTGATAACCCACGCTTCATCTCCGTCAGGTGTATAGCCCTTATAAGCATCGATGATCTGTGCGCCCGAGCCTGCCTGCTGCTTAACATTGGCTATCGCTTCTTCTCTGCTCAGATATGCATCATTGTTCTGATCGTCATACTCCGAATCATTGCTAACAGCAGGATAGCAGAAGAATCTGTTGGAATAATATATAACATTTTCGGCGTCCTCAGATGCCGATACGGGAGCGACCGTGACGACCCATGCCTCATAACCCTCCGGAGTATAGCCTTGATAAGCGTCTATAATCTGTGCACCCGAACCGGCTAGCTCTTTAACATTGGCAATTGCCTCGCTCTTATCAAGATACGCGGAGTTGCTTGAAGTACTGTCGGGGTCATAGTTCTCATCTGCGTTGGGGTCAAACTTGAAGATCATTCCGTCGGCAATGTTCTCCTCGTCGTCCTCCCAAGTGATCGTACCGCCATCATTGAAGATGATACGTCCCTTTCCGTTAGTATACTCTCTGTCCTCGGTTACGATCAGACCCTCGCTGTCAAGCTCAATTGCAGTTTTCTGACAATCGCTGTAATCGACCGTCAGCGTTTCCGTATCGAGAGTGCCTGTCATTCCCCAAGCAGCGTAGGTGCTTGCACTGCTTGACCAT
>CACZCM010000072.1 GCA_902779615.1 uncultured Ruminococcus sp.
CTGACCAAGGTAGATCGACGAGGAGCATGTAGAGCTGTTCGTAAGAGTTGCACTGTTAACTACGCAATTGTATGTCTTCTCTGCTGTCTTGCCTGCTGCATCTGTTACCTTTACCTTAATGTTGTAGGTTGTAGCAGTGCCGGGCTTAACTGTTGTGGAAGTTGTTGTTGTGTTCTCAAGCTTTGTTGACCATGCGGTCTGCGAAGCCTGCTTGTAGTAATAGCTGAACTTGTACGGTGTTGTACCGCCTGTTGCTTTACCGGTGATGTTGATCGTGTTGCCAAGTGTGATCGAGCTTGAAACTGTCGATGTGTTTGTGAGTGTCGTGCTGCTCGGATTAACAACACAGTTGTATGTCTTCTCAGCGGTTGCGCCTGATGCGTCTGTTACCTTAACCTTAATGTTATAAGTTGTAGCTGTGCCGGGCTTTACCGTTGTGGAAGTTGTTGTTGTGTTTGCAAGCTTTGTTGACCAAGTATCCTGCGATGCCTGCTTGTAGTAGTAGCTGTACTTGTACGGTGCTGTACCGCCTGTTGCCTTACCGGTGATGTTAATTGTATTTCCGAGTGTGATCGAGCTTGAAACTGTCGATGTGTTGGTAAGTGAAGTTGTAGAACCTTCTGCTGTGAATGTCTTGCTTACTGTTGCTGTTGCGCCTGTGGAATCGGTGATTACGCACTTGATCGTGTGTGAGCCTACCGAACCCGGAGTCCAAGAGTAAGTATCTGTTGTGTTGGAAGCCTTCACTACATTGCCGTCAACGGAGAACTGATACTTATAAGGAGCTGTTCCGCCGTAGCCGATACCCTTGAGTGTGAGCGCTGTTGTCGAAAGCTGCGGAGCCGATCTGTCTGTACCGAAGTTTACCTGGAGAGGAGTTGTCGGAGTAGGAATCGGAAAATCGCCCTGTGCGCCTACAGATGCAAGCGCAACGGAGATCTTGTCAGCGTCGTCTTTTTCGCCCGATGTGGAGTCGTCCTTTGAGTAAGCCTCCATAGCGTTATCGAGCATGCAAGTGTCGTGAGGCAGGCAGCCAATACCGCTTTCGCCGTACGTTGCTACTGCCATAAGGCCGATGCCGTTTGAGCTGATGTCGGAAGCCGTAACTCCGAGATAGCTCAGCGGAAGAGTGATAATGCAGAATGTATCAAGATCTTTTCTGTGGTTAATAAAGTCAGTCCAGTTTGCGGAATCGGTGATATCGGAGGGCTTGTAGCCTGTGTAACCGTTGCCGCTGATACCATAGATGTGGCTGCCGAAGAAGCCGTCTTCCCAAGTGATCGATGCGCCGGGGAGTGCAACCTGATATCCGGGAGATACAGCATTAACATAATCGATCTTGCCGTTTGTTACGGGGAATACGGAGTAGTTGTTGATGCCTTCCTTAGGCGAATACATAAGGATCTTATCAACCTTTGTTGTGCTTGTATCAAATGTAACCTGAGTGTTCCAAACTGTGGACTGTGATGCGCTGTTTGTAGAACCGTCTGTGTAGTTGCCTGTCTTTGTATCGAAGAGGAGCATCTGAGGAATGTCAGCGTCTGCGCCGTTAGGCTTAGCTCTGCCGCCCTGAACTGCGTCCTGATCTGTTGCAACGACATCGCACACGTTGGTGTACTGGATACCAACATAGAGATTTGTGTTATCCCATGCTGCATAGAGTGCATACTGGTCAAATCTCGGTGCTTCGTGAGGACCTCTGAATGTTGCGGGGTCATCGTTAGCGATACCCTGAGCAACGATCATGTCCTCTGTAAAGTCGCTTGCGCTTGTGATAGTCTTCTGCTTACCCACCTGACCGTTCGGGTTGGTTGAATATTTCGAGCAGGAAGATGCGCCGCCGCTTGTGGCAGCCGTTACCTGTGCGCTTGCGGATGTTGAAGTTTTAACTGTATACTTCTTCTCGTACGTGAATGTATAAGTCTTAGTTGTACCGCTTGAATTTGTTGCTGTAGTCTTAACTGTAACAGTTGAGTCACCGATCTTGCCTTCGCCGATAGTTACAGTCTTGCTGCCTGTGAACGACTTTGTCGGGCCGTTATCTACCGAGTATGTACCCGATGTTGCGTTAGCAAGTGTGAGCTTAATGTCCATCGTCTCACTTGTAAACGATGTGCCGGAAGCCTTATCAACCGTTACTGTAGGATCTGTTGTCACAGGAGCGGTAACGGTGATCGACTTAGTAGCAGTTGCCGATGAAGATGAATCCGTTGCTGTAACTGTGATCGTGTATGTGCCTGCTGTTGTTGGAGTCCATGTCACAGAGCTGCCGTTGCCGCTGATAGCCGTGGAGCCTGCTTTGTACGAATAAGTAACATTACCCGATGCACCCGTTGCGGTTGCCGTAAGTGTAACTGCCGTACCGGCTGTTACGCTCGTTGCCGATGCTGCAAGTGAAACCTTAAGGTTCGATGTTGCGGGAAGATCATTCCACGAATCATTCTCATAAACCTTTTTGTCACTTGAAGACATCTGGAATCCGGGCTGCTGAGAAGCAGGGATCTGCTCGCTGCCATTATTGAAAATAACTCTGATGTTGCTGCCGGAGAACTTCGAATCAAGATCGTACTTCCAGTAGCCGTTGCCGCAATTTGTCATTGCCAGACCAGGCCATGAAGCGTTATTTACAACGGAGCTGCCGCTCTCATCATAAACATAAGCATTAACTGTCGACCAGTTCTTTGTAGAGTTATCGAATACAAAGCCTGCTCCGCTGAGAGTCGGATAAGTCTTGGGAGCTGTCTTTGTGTAGGTGTAGGAAGCAGTTGCTGTAGAACCGTCAGTCTTTGTGCCGGAGAGGCTAACTGTAACTGTGCTGCCTGCTGCTGTCGATGCGCCTACAACGATCGTCTGACCGTTTGTGAATGTGCCTGTTGCGCCCTCGGAAGTTGTGTACTTAGCGTTTGTAACATCCGATGCTTTAAGTGTAACTGTCAGTGTATCCGAGAAAGTTGTTCCGCTTGTCGGAGTAGCCGAAACGCTGCCTGAAGGATCGGGAGCCGGGATATCGGAAGCATCATAGATAACCGCAATACCCGTGTCACCGATCGTACCGGAAATGCTGGTAGACGTAACGGTAAATGTATTGCCGGATATAGCGTCCTTATAAGAACCTGTCTTAGCGTATCCGCCGCCGTTTTCAACGGTTACCTGACCGTTGCCGTCGCCTTTTACTATAACTGCGCCGCCGCCCTGACGAGTGATAACTGCGCAGCCGTTAGACTTGAGATAATAGTCTTTCTTTGAGCCCATTGCGTTGCGGAAGTTATTTACAGCTGTTACTTCTTTGGAGAATGCAGCAGATGTATCACCCTTCTCGCCGTAGCCTGCCTGGTCGTGGTGCCATGCACCTGTGGGACGTGACATATAGAGAGCCTGAGAGCCGTAGCGGCTTCCGATAGCTGCATATGCCTTATTGATGATGTATGTGTTTGCCGACTGAGATTCCATTTTGTTAAAGAATGTGTCATGGCTTTCAGCCCAGTATACAATACCGGTAGCAGGAACGCCCTGTGCAGTCCACTGACCGTACCCATCCATGACGTTGCCGCCCTGGAATGCGTTACGAGTATTATTGCTGTACTGGTTATCTGTTACGCTCATGTAGTCGGTGTATTCCTTCATTACAGTTGCGCCATCGCCGCCCGGACTGTCGAGGATCTCACCGTAGTTGTACATTGTCGAAGACAGTACCGACGGCCAGAAATTACAATTCTCAGAAGGAAGACCGATGTGCTTTGCAGCGTCCCAGCGAACACCGTCAACGCCGTCCTGCTCCAAACGGTTTACATAATTTCTGACATACTGCTGAACAAGAGAATGCTCAGAATTAAGGTCGGGCATACCGATATCGCAGTGCGTTACCTGCCAGCGGTTACCCCAGTCAACGCCTGTCTGACCCTGACTTGTGCCGTAACCCGAATTGTGATAATATTCACTGCCCTTGAGTTCATCGGGAATATTGCTGTGGTTGCCTGCAAAGTGGTTAGCAACGATATCCACAATAACCTTTACACCGTAATTCTCTGCCTCGGCGCAAAGTGCCTTCAGATCGTCCTCGGAGCCAAGCTCGTTGCCGGGCCAGAAGTTGATCGGCTGATACAGCCAATACCAGTGATCACTGCCGTCGTGAGCCTGCAGAGGCGAGGTCTGTACAGATGTAAATCCTGCTTTTGCAATGTTCGGGATCTCAGCTTTGATGTCGCTGAGCTTCCAGTTCAAGCAGTGGAGAATGTTGCCGTCTGCGGGAGACGACGCAAGGTTGTAGGGATTTGCCGATGATTCTGTCGGAGCTGTCGCACCCGACTCGTACGGAACCATCGGAAGCGTGATTGCTGATGACGTTTCGGCGGGCGCAGACGCACCGGACTCGTTGTCAACCGTTGCGGCAGATGCGGAAGTCGTTGTTGCGATAAAGCCCGAAGTCATCATAGATGCGGCAAGAAGTGCACACATCGTCCGTTTTAAGGTCATGTCAATTCCTCCTATTTTTGAATTTCTACCTTATCATTTACGGAATAATAAGATAGTTTAATAATTTTGATCGGCATTTTCCACAAATAATAGACATGTTAGACGTAAGTTTTCACCAAGAAGTAATTGATGTTAGATCATTGAACCATAAATAGTTAAAGAAAGAGCCTATAATTATGAAAAAATGCACAATCCCGTCATTATTATTATAAATGGAAAGAGCTGTAATGTCAAGTGAATATTTTGTGTTTATTTGTGAAAATTATCTGAAGTTTTTCAGATTTATTATCAAAATTGTAATATATACAATCCGACATTTTCGGTATATTGTCCTATAAAAAAAGCGGGCGCTTTTTACAAAAAAAACTCGCCCGCCGTTTATTACTGATCTGTCATGCTCTCATCTGTGGGAAGATCTTCCGCGGTAATTCCGTCTGCGGATATCGTGTTTTCAGCGATCTCATATTCATTCGGTTTTGTAAAAATGAGAACAACAATTGCTATCGATACAATAACCGTTACGGCAAGACCGCCCTCGACGCCGAAATCGCCGCCGTTTATCAGCGCCTTGTCTGACATAAAACCGGTTACAAATAAGCTCTCCGATTTTCCCGTGCCGCTGACGCTGATCCCGAAGATATTACCCTGCGCAAAATTCCACATGGAGTGAATAGCACAAGCTCCCCAAATATTTCCTCTTTTTATTATATAGATGGCCTCCAGCAATCCGAACAGACTGATATTCACAACAGCCAATACTGTTACTCCGGGATTGCCTAAATGCATGAGCCCAAACCCGACAGACGAAATGACTGCCGCCCATGCAATAGGAGTTCGCCTTGAAAGAGATACCATCAACGCGCCGCGCATCATTACCTCTTCGTTCATTCCCTGTATTACAAATCCTGCGAAAAACAGCGCTATAATTCCAATATTTACGCTCGGCGCAGCAGTTACCGAAGCTGCTCCCACAGCTGCGCAGACTCCAACCGACGCAGCAAGCAATCCACCGCCGATCAGCAGACCGATCAGGTATTCCACAACAAACTTATTTTTCCGAAAACCCATCGTAGAAAGCTTACGTTTTTCGATCAATCTGCAATAGCAAAAAATCGTTATCGCAGAGATTGCCGTTGCAAATAATGATACGAGCATACCGCCGCCCGAATTTATCAACTCGGTAAAACTTGCTATATATTCGTCATACGAAATATCTCCGGAGTTATACTTTTTTATCATTTCATACACTGCGGGGTCACTTAAAATTTTCTGCGAAAAGAATATGACGCTTGGTATAGATGCCAACAGTTCTGCAACAATAAAAACAATGATATACCTAAATATTTCTATAATGAAGTTATATCCATTACTTTGCGTTCCTGCCTCCTCGAACATTTTCATTTTAGGGAATTTATTCTTCAACATCATTGCACCACCTTCAATTGACCATAAGTTTAATTGTATCTGCGTCCTTAAGATCTACGATCCCATCATCATTCACATCGGCAGCTTGAAGATATACACCATCAAGCATTTTCTCACCGCAGATATGATCGCATATTCTGTCGAGATCGGCGCTATTGACCGTTCCCGTACCGTTAACATCGCCATCTATAATAATATTGTAATAATCGTTATTCAATGCAAGCCGCATTCCCGTTGAAGCAATGCCTTTAGCTGCTGATCCGCTCATATCAATAACGGTTCCGCCAGTATTGTTTTTTATAGAAACGACCGTTGTGCCCGGTTCGATACCGCGAACCGTGTGATCTGAGGTATTTATACTATACGCATCACTGTAATTTTCCCGCGCATTACCGTCGTCTGAAGGATCGGACGTTTTGGCGCTGAGCGCAGCAATAATATCAGCCTGCGTAATAACGGCGAGCTCCGCATCATTTCCGTTTTGAGAAACACAAATGCATCTGCCGCTACCGCTTATAAAAACATCTTGGCTTACATCTGATAACAGCAGCTCACGATCGCCGTTCACCGCAGCGATACTGCCGTTTTTCACTCCGATAAGCCAGCCGCCTATCTCCCCTACACCGTGCGACGGATCGAATCCGTCATACAAGATCGTTTCGCCGTTCATTGTATACACAATCGAATTATCGTCGGAAAACTTATCGCCAAACGGGTATATCCGTTCAGCAGCAATATTTATCCGCTCGACATACCTGTCCGTTATCATCACCACGCTGTTACTGCAAACGCAATACACTGCGCTGCCGCCGTGGGCAGACTCGATACATTTACACCAATCATCAAGCGAAATGCGCTCTTCAAATCTGTACTTGGAATTATAAATTTTTACAAATGCAGGCTCGGGCAAATAAAAACATCTACCGTCAAATGCATACGTACCTCGCTGAACCGGCTCGGCGTTGTTGATCGTTCTCTTTAAGATCGTGCCGCTATCGCATTCAAATGACGTTACGGTAACAAAAGGCAGCGGCGACCCATTTGAAACGTCTGCGCCGTTTGTGAAAAAGTAAAATACACCGTCAAAATACGCATACGGCGAACTTTCCGCATCAATTTCCACTTCACTGTGTGACACGCTGCAATTTTCATCGATCTCTGTGACGATATATCTGTTATTGATCTTGCCAAGAATATAGAAGCTGCCGTTTTCATCATAATACACTGCGTCTATCTCTCCGCAGTCACTGACAGTACTTCGTGACAAAGCTTTGCTTTCGGGTGCAAAAATCAAAAAGGCTGCGGCAAACAACACCGCAGCCAATACTGCCATTATTCGCAGCTTCATTTCTTGAATCTTTCGGCAGCCGCAACTGCAAGCCTGTCGCAGCGCTCGTTCTCGGGGTGACCGTTATGGCCTCTGACCCACTTAAACTCCACGCTGTGGCGGGAAAGCAGCGCAAGCAGCTCTTTCCACAAATCTGTATTGGGCACCGGCTCGCCCTTTCGCACCCAATTCTGAGCCTGCCAGTTTTTCACCCAACCCTTGTTTATTGAATTGCAAACGTACTGCGAATCGGTACACAAACTTACGCTGCACGGCTCCTTCAGGCATTTCAAAGCCTCAATAACGGCAGTCATCTCCATGCGGTTATTCGTTGTATGAGCTTCGCCGCCGCTTATCTCCTTTTCCGCTGTTCCGTAGCGCAAAACAGCGCCCCAGCCGCCCGGTCCGGGATTCCCACTGCACGCACCGTCTGTAAATATTTCTACAGCCTTCATCCGCAATTCTCCTTTTCGGCAATACCAAATAATAATTACTTGCCATAGCCTCTGATCTTCAGATAGTTATAAAGCAGTTCAACACTGCCCTCGATCCCGAGCTTACCGCTGTTGATGGTAATGTCATGGGAATCTACCTCGCCCCAACGTTTATCGAGGGAGTAAAAATTGTAGAAGGACGCACGCTTTTTGTCTGTCTTCGTGATGCGCTCCCTCGCTTTATCCTCCGATAATCCGTCACGTTCCTTAACTCTTGCGATCTTTGCGTCCATATCGGCGTGGATAAACACCGAGATCACGTTGTCATCTTCACCAAGTATACTGTCGGCGCACCTGCCGATAATTACGCACGGACCCTCGGCTGCGATCTTTTTTATGCTCTTGACCTGCGCCTGAAATACCTTCTGATTAATAGGCATTTCGGTAAACGACATCGGATACGCATCCATCGCAAGCGAAAACAACAGGCTTCTTGAAGGCATCTCATCGTAATACTCGACAAGGGTTTTCGACATACCGCTGTCTTTTGCGATCTTCGAGAGCAGTTCCTTGTCATAGAACTTGATCCCAAGCTTATCCGCAAGCTTGCGTCCGATCTCGTGTCCGCCGCTTCCGTACTGTCTGCTGACTGCGATAACATAATTCTTGCTCATAAAAGCACATCCTTTCGTTTTGATGTTGCTATTATTTTAACATATTTTTTAGTGTTTTGCAAGTAAAATTTGTGAAAAATCAAGGTTTTTGATAAAAGTTCATTAATTTATAACCACTGAGAAGATGTCCCCGCCTCTAAAGTACAGCCTTGTGTCTGCTTGCTGAAAGCAGAGCTTTTAATATTCAATGAAAAGCTTTCCGTTTTATCAAATATACTTTGTCCCATCATTAAACACTGCCGATTTAAAGAATTCCGTTTCGGGGAATTCGGATTCGAGAAGCTTCCTCAGCGGCTCTATTACAACATCTTCACTTACAAAATGACCTAATACAAACACGCTCATATTTGATTCGTTAGCAAACAGAAGCTCGTGGTGTTTGATCTCACCGGTAATGAAGGCATTGCAGCCCGCTTTCACAGCGGCATATACCTCACTGCCACCGCCGCCCGAACACAGTCCTACACGACATATATTGCTGCATACATCTGTATAAACAAGCCCGTCCGCGTTAAGATTATTCTTTAGCCGCAGCGCAAGCTCCATCGCGCTGACCGCTTTATCGGTTTCGCCCAGAAAAAGTATCTCTCCGTCATCATTTTTTCTGAAATTCGAAAGCTCTGCCGCTGCAGCAAGAGCCGTGTTTACACCGTGACTTTCGGACTTGTCAAGATTTGTGTGAGCGCACAGACAAGAAATACCGAGAGAAGCCGCTTTGTAGACGGGACTTAGAGCAGTGAGCCGCTTTATTGGACGAAAAATGATAGGGTGGTGGCTTATAACCAGCTGCGCCGAAAGCCGCTCTGCCTCCTCAAGCACTTCGTTCGTTATATCCAGCGCCAAAAGTGCCCGATGCACGCTGCTGTTTCCGTCACCGACCAGAATTCCCACATTATCCCATTCCTCGGCGGTGTCGAACGGCGCAAAAGTATCTATATACTTATATATATCATTCACTGTTGTCATTTTCTCAAACTCCAAATGTTTCTTTTATTTGTTCGATCACTTTATCGATCTCCGCTGAGTTGCCATCATTATGCAAAATTCCATTGCGCTGCTTTTTCAGTTTGGAAAGGATCCCCGACATATAACGGTCAACATATTCCGCGTTACTTTTCAGACCGCCGATATAAATATCAGACAATGTATATGATTTCCTTTTGCCCGTATATTCGCTGCAAATAACCGTATAGTATTTCCCCGATGCGGTACAGGGCGTTTCGCTGATAATATCAAAACCGTTTTCAAATAAGTATTCTCTCAAAATATGCGCTTTTGTCATCGGCTGGAGAATCAGCCGCTTATCATTTGATTTTATCCAAGGCGCATTATCGATCAGCTTTGCGATAAGCTCTCCGCCCATACCGGCCATCACAATATCATCTGCTTCTTCGGAGTGTATGTCATCAAGGCCGCTGCAAAGCCGAACGGAAATTATATTTTCGCAGCCGTATTTCCGAATATTCTCCAATCCCGAGTCAAGCGGCTTTTGTCTTATATCAGACGCCACGGCAGAGGCGATCCTGCCGTTAAGTGCTAGCCATATCGGCAGATATGCATGATCCGTTCCGACATCGGCAAGCTTTGTACCGCTGCGTACAAGCGCAGCGCAGACGGACAATCTGCCGTCAAGCGAAAAATTCATTTTTGGCTTCACTCCTCCATAATTGTTCGCAGCATATCCCACTAGATTAAAGATACCATCATGATCCCGACCAAATCAGATCAAACCAAAATTCAAATTATCCTTTTTCATAATATCAGCATATATTATATAAGGGAGGCCCCTTGAAGCGTCGCGCGTAAACAGTGACGCAGAAATACAAAATAATCATGAAAGGAAGATATTATGGCACAATTCACAAATCGTGCGCAGCTTACCTACAACAATGTGGTAACCATGTCGAACCTCGCAGTTGGTGAAATTCAAGATGTGCTCTCGGTCAATAAGACTGCCGTAAATGACACCTACACTGCAAACGACACAATAACCTACGCCGTGAATATTATAAATTCAGGCACGACCGATCTCAGCGGACTGACGCTCACCGACGATCTCGGCTCCTACAACGCAGGAAATCTTACGCTGCAGCCGCTCGATTACATTGACGGAACGGTTCGCTATTTCAGAAACAGCGTTCCCCAGCCTGCGCCAACCGTAACGGCGACCCAAAACGGTATCTCGATCACTAACTTCACCGTTCCGGCAGGAGGAACAGCCACTTTTCTGTATGAAGCGGCAACCAACGAATTCTCCCCTCTGCAGCAAGGCGGCATGATTACCAACACAGCAGAGCTGACCAGCAGCTTTACTTCGGTCAGCGCCAGTTCGACAGTAAACGTCAGCCGTGAACCGGAGCTGTCGATCATGAAATCGATCTCACCCGTACCTGTAGTCGAAAACGGTACCGTTACCTACACGTTCGTGATCCAGAACACGGGCAATACCGCAGCCGAGATCGGCGCTGTTATCACAGACGTATTCGACCCGATTCTGTCGAACGTTACGGCAACA
>CACZCM010000073.1 GCA_902779615.1 uncultured Ruminococcus sp.
ATCTTATCGCCGAGAACCACGTTCTCCGACTCGACTGACGCATTGTTGATAAGCTCGGGAGCTTCATTCACCGTGATATTGAATATCTTCTCGTCGAGATTTCCGTTTGCGTCCTTCACAAGAACTCTTACGTCATAATCCACGGGCACGCTCGGTGTGATCGTCATCGTTGCGTCCGTTACATTAAGCTCTCCCTTGCGCACCCAGTCGCTTGACGTGTGCTTCTTGAAGAAATAGGTGTATGTGTAGCCCGGCTTGCCGCCTTCGCCTGCAGCATTTATCACGATCGAACCGCCGTATGTGATCTCTTCCGATTCCACTGTTGATACATTGCGAACGGTGTCTACATTTACGGGTATGATCTTCTCGCTGATCGTTCCCATCTTGTCGGTAACTTTTACCTTGATGTAATATACGCCGGTCTATACGCCGGTCTTTGAGGGCTTGATCTCGCTTGTCGTATCTGTTCCCTTTGTTGTCCAGCTTTGTGCGCTTTCATGTCTGAAATACGTAACGTACTTGTAGCTGCCCGTTCCGCCTTCTGCGCCCGCCGTTACCTTGATCTTATCACCGAGAACCACGTTCTCCGACTCGACTGACGCATTGTTGATAAGCTCGGGGGCTTCGTTCACCGTGATTTGGAACACCTTTGCAGCTATCATTCCGTTTTCGTCTTTTGCAGCAACACGCACATCATAATCCTCGGGAGCGCCGGGGGTTATTGTCATAGTATCTTCTGGCGTATTGGTATCGCCCTTGCGGACCCATTCGCTTGAAGAATGCTTCTTGAAGTAGTAGGTGTATGTGCAGCTGCCCGAACCGCCCTGTACCGCCGCGTGGACAGTAGCCGATTCACCGTAGGTAATAGCTTCTCTGTCGACCCACGAAACGTTCTGCATTTGGTTTACGGAAACAGTAAACACCTTATCGCTGATCTTACCAAGACTATCTTTAACAACAACACGAATATCATAGTCCACAGCCTCGGTCGGGGTAATATCCATCTGTGCCAAAGAGGTATTAGTATCGCCCTTGCGGACCCAATTGTTCTCGCTGCTTTTCTTGTAGGAATATGTATATGTATATGTTCCGCTGCCGCCCTGTGCCGCTGCATTTACGGTAACGGTCCCGCCGAGCGGAATGCTTTCGGCGCTTATGGTAGAATGATTCTCAAGCTCTGCTGTATCGCTTACCTTAATGCGGAATATCTTCTCGTCTTTGTCGCCGTTTGAATCGCGGATAACGACTCTGATATCATAGTCGGTGATGGCAGTCGGCTTAATGGTTACACAGCTTTCTGCCGTATCCTTCATTTTTGTTATCCAGCCGTCGCTGTCACTCTTCTTGAAGTAGTAGCTGTAGCTATAGTCACCGCTTCCGCCGAACGCTGCGGCATTGACAGTCACGCTCTCGCCACAATAAATAGAACTCTTGTCAACAGTCGAAATGTTAGTGAGCGCAAAATTCGGCATCGTTACCGAAATGTTGAACGTAATGGTAGAGTAATCACCCCCGCTGTCCTGCGCAGTGACAAATATGGTATAATCGCCTGTTTCCTCGGGAGCGACCTCAAAAACACTGAGATCATCATTTACAGGCTCCACAAATACCTCTTCACCGTTCGCTCCTGTGCAGCTGCACAGAAAATCGTAGATACCCGTTCCGCCTTCAGCCGAGGCATTAATGGTAATAACTCCTCCCGGCTCGACCTCATATGTGTCTATTGTCGATGTGTTTACGAGCGTGCTTTTCGGAGCGTCTTCTGTTTCCTCGGAATGAATCACAAACTCATAATCCGAGTTATCGTCAATATCCGTATCGGCTGATGCTGCGATTCCCGGCAAGCTGTAGGAAGCCATGACAAGAGCCATAAACAGAACTGCAAATCGTTTTGACATTTTGTTGTTCAAACTGATCTTCCTTTCGTAAATATATTTTATCCACTCAATCTCTTATGGTAATATCTTAATTTATTATACAACATTTATCCACTCAAATCAAGCGCTTTTATGTATATTTTCAGTTTATTATGCAAATCGTACTCACAACGCTCAAAAAATCCCTGCAAACGGAAAAACTGTTTGCAGGGATTAATAGTCATTAGATTATTTGTCGCCGAAATATCTCTTCAGAAGACCTGCGAAGCCTGCGCCGTGACGCGCCTCGTCCTTTGCCATTTCATGAACAGTATCATGGATCGCATCATAGCCGCGCGCCTTTGCCAGCTTTGCAAGCTCAAATTTGCCTGCGCACGCGCCTGCCTCCGCATCAACTCTCATGCGAAGATTCTTCTCTGTTGAATCGGAAACTACCTCGCCGAGAAGCTCCGCAAATTTTGATGCGTGTTCCGCCTCTTCAAAAGCATAACGCTTAAAAGCTTCTGCGATCTCGGGGTAACCTTCTCTGTCGGCAGCTCTTGACATTGCAAGATACATTCCGACCTCGCTGCACTCGCCGTTGAAGTTGCTTACAAGATCGGTGTAAATATCGTCCTCTACCTTGCCCTTTGCGCCCTCGCCTATAAGATGAACGGTCGCATAAGACATTTCAGCCTTCACCTCATTGAACTTGTCGGCAGGCGCCTTACAGATGGGACAGACCTCGGGTGCTTTGTCGCCCTCATAAACGTAACCGCATACTGTACATACAAATTTTGCCATAAAAAAACCTCCAATTTTGCCGCCGAAGCGGCTTTTGTTTCGAGAGTCATCACACTCTCTTTAGAAATAATAACTGCTGAAAGGCAGCCATTCTGTTATGAACTTATTCAGCCGAAAGACATTCGCTGCAATGTCCGTAAAAAATCAGATTGTATGATTCAACGTCATGATCCTTTGCAATAGTCACACACCTAAGCAGCTCGGACATATCTTCTTTGTGAAACATATCTTCTACTTTTCCGCAGCGCCTGCATACAAAATGTGAATGCTGCGACATTCTCGCATCGTACCTCTCGCAGCCGTTGACAACAGCGACCGATCTCACCATATGATTCTCCTCGAGCACCTTGAGATTTCGGTACACCGTTCCCAGACTCAGATCGGGATATTTCGGCTTGAGCGTATTGTAGATCCAATCGGCAGCCGGGTGGGTGTCGGTAGACATCAGAAGCTCATAGATAGCCTGCCTTTTCCTTGAATAATTTTGAGTTCTCATAATTCCCTCCGGCAATTAATACTGCCACGAAAATTAATAATTATTACTCTTTTCAGTATTATATAATAAATTTTTTGATTTGTAAAGAGGTTTTTTAATAATTTTTTGAATACAAAATAAAGGCAGAGCACAAAAGCCCTGCCTTTAATTACTTTTCCGACATTATTTTATTCAGTTCCTCTATAAAGGTATTGATATCTTTAAACTGTCGATATACCGATGCAAAACGAACGTATGCGACCTCGTCAACTCCCCGCAGAGCGTCCATAGCAAGCTCTCCGATCCACTGAGATGTGACCTCGCGCTCAACGGAATACTGAAGCTTCGTTTCGATGTCTCCTACTATTTTTTCCATTGTATCAAGCGACACCGGGCGTTTTTCGCAGGCCTTCAAAAGCCCCGCCAGAAGCTTGTTTTTGTCGAACGGTTCCCTTGAATTGTCGCGCTTTACGACTATGATGGGAACAAGCTCCACCGCCTCATATGTAGTAAAACGCTTTCCGCAGCCGGCGCATTCCCTTCTGCGTCTGATCCGCTCGCAGTCATCGGATGAACGGGAATCAACGACCTTGCTTTCTTCAAATGAACAATACGGACATTTCACATGGCACACCTCCACTCTTAAGCTTATACAGGCTTTACTCTCCGCTTTCGAGCGTTTCCTGGTTTTCCGCCTTCAGATAAGCATTGATAAATCCGTCAAGATCGCCGTCCATAACCGCAGACACATTTGCTGTCTCAAACTTTGTTCGATGATCCTTGACCAGTGTATAAGGCATAAAGACATACGAACGGATCTGACTTCCCCAAGTGATCTCCTTCTGTACTCCCTTGATATCTTCTATTTTCTCAAGGTGCTCCTTTTCCTTTATCTCGACTAGCTTTGAGATAAGCATCTGCATAGCTATCTCTCTGTTCTGAAATTGATTTCGCTCTATCTGTGACGCAACGACAATTCCGGTAGGCTTGTGAGTAAGACGAACTGCCGATGACGTTTTGTTGACCTTCTGACCGCCGGCGCCGCTCGAACGGTACACCTGCATTTCGATATCCTCATCGGGAATAACAATGCTCGTGTCCTTCTGTATCTCGGGCATTACCTCAAGTGACGCAAACGAAGTCTGACGTCTGCCCGAGCTGTCAAACGGAGAGATACGCACGAGCCGATGAACTCCTGCTTCGCTCTTGAGATATCCGTAAGCATTCTCACCCTCAACAAGCAGCACCGCGCTCTTTAATCCTGCAACATCTCCGTCAAGATAGTCGACAGCTTTAACCTTAAAATTATGGCGTTCCGCCCATCTTCCATACATTCTGTAAAGCATTTCGGCCCAATCCTGAGCCTCCGTGCCGCCGCTTCCCGCATGAAAAGTCAGGATAGCGTTGTTTTTGTCGTACTCGCCCGTCAGAAGAGTTGAAAGGCGCTGAGCCTCAAGCTCCGCCTTTACCTTTTCGTACTCCTCCTTCGCTTCATCGAGAAGCGAAAGATCCTCTTCCTCGTTGCCAAGCTCGATAAGAGCCAGTGTATCCTCGTAAGCGCCGACAAGATTATCGTAGTTTTCGACTTTGTTTTTCAACAAGCCTGTTCTTTGCAGAACCTTTTGAGAGTTTTCCGTATCGTCCCAGAAACCCGGCTCTGCAGCCTTATATTCAAGCTGTTCTATTTCCGATTTGCACGCTTTCAGACCGAGAGCGTCCTCAAGATCCTTGATCTCAGGCTCCAGCTCTAAAACGGCAAGCTTCAATTCTTCAAACTGAACCATATCATAACTCCATTTCCGATTTACATAAGTGACCTGCCATCATGACAGCGGAGGTCTTAATTTTACACATTGGCTCTGTGCAGAGCAGTCTCTGCTTAGATCCATACGCTCGGCATTGAGCTTAATTCATCTGTTTACTATTATAATATGAAACAAGAAAAATGTAAAGACCTATTGAGAAAAAATGGGCATATACACCGCTCTTCACTTCTGATGCGGGGAATGGCGGGCACTGTTCGGTCCGAAAGCAGATGCTGCATTTCTTCCGCTGATAAATCCCGAGGCAAAAGCAAAATGCAGATTGCAGCCTCCGCATTTTCCGTCTGCATTAAGCGCCTCCCCGACGACATAAAGCCCGTTGTGTTTCTTTGACATAAACACCTTATCGACTTCGCCGATAGAGATCCCGCCTGCCGTAACCTGCGCTGCCGTCTCATCGGATCGTTCGGAAGGCGTAAATTCCAGTGATTTTATCATTGCCGCCGCTTTGGTCTTCTCTCGCTTTGATATTTCCGAAAGCTTAGCCCGCGGATCTATGCCGCACTTTTTTATGATATATTCACATATCCGTTCGTGCACTATTCCGGATGCCAGCTCCAACACCGACGCCTTCGGAAAAAGTTCGGAACGTATCTGCATCTGCTCATATATTTGCTCCCGAGTATATTCGGGGGCAAGATCGATATACAAGCCGATCCCGGCGCAGCGTTTTCCGCAGACAGTTTTGAGGGAAAAATACTCATTCACCATGCGTGAAAGCTGAAATACGCAAATACCCGATATATTATTCTCGTTAAACTGTACCTCACCGTATTCACTGCCTTCGATCCTGCCGTCAGCCTCAAGCTTTACAAGCGCCTTGGCACGAACACCCTTCAGCAGTTTCAGTTCCTTGTCATTGACCTTTACTGGGGCAAGCGAAGGAAATACCTTAGTGCATTTTAGTCCCAGCATATCGGCAAATTTATATGACGAACCGTCAGAGCCTAATGCGGGCTGAACTGCGCCGCCTGTTGACATAATAAGCTTTTTTGCAATAAACTGCTTGTCGCCGCATTTGATCTTGTATCCTCCGCCAAGCGCAGCCACTCCGTCCGCTGCCGTGCCGCAAAAAACATCGATGCCGTTTTTTTGTATCCACAATGTCAAAACGCCGAGAACCGACGAAGCACGGTTTGAGTATGGGTACACCCTGCCCTCACTGTCAGCACGGCACAGAAGTCCCATTGATCTGAAGATCTCCGTCAGCTTCTCTGCCGACACGACCTTCAGCATATCATTTATGAATTGCCGGGAATCGGCGTTATAAAGTTCTGACGATATATTTACGTTCGTCAGGTTGCACCGCCCGTTACCTGTTGCGAGCAGCTTTTTTCCAAGCTTCGGTTCTTTCTCGATGATCGCAGCCTTCAGCTTCTTCCGAGACCCGTATCCGAGAGCCGCTGCCGCCGCCAGACCCGCTGCGCCTCCGCCCAAGATGACTACGTCATATTTATATGTTTCTATATTCATTTCATCTACCTAAACCTGATTTCGGCTTAAAAGCTATGCTTTCAATAATCAAAACCATTCCGCATACGTGTGAATTCAGCGAGGGATCACCCCACTGAATGCGAAATATAAACCGCTGCCTTAGATTCCCTCTGCGCTCATATTGCCAAGCCTACCAAATACGGAATACCGTATGATACAATACACATGATAATCGTAGCAAGAACGATCCCGCCCAGGATCGACAGGCTCGCATCCTTCAGCTTAAAGTGAAAAAGCGCTGCCACCAGCGACCCTGTCCAGGCACCTGTGCCCGGAAGAGGGATACCCACAAACAGCAAAAGCCCCAGCTTTTTGTGCTTCATGATCTGCTGAGCGCCCTTCTCAGCCTTCTCTTCAAGCTTATTTATCATTTTTACGAATCGGGTATTTTTCAGCCATTCAAATATTTTCTCGATAAAAAGCAGTATAAACGGTATTGGCAGAATATTTCCCACAATACATATCGGGATCGCTCTCCAGATATTCACTCCCAGAATAGACGCAGCGATCAGTCCGCCTCTAAGCTCAAGGATCGGGAAAAGCGAAATAATAAATATTATCAGTTCGGAGGGGATCCCTCCAAGCGCGTTTACAAGCGTTTCCACAAGATGATCCAATTTTCATTCCTCCTCATTTTATTTTGTTTTTTGCCGAATTTATGATATGCTTTCTTTTTTCAGGCTGCGCCATTGGCTTGCGCTGCGCCGAAATAATCAAATGCGCTATTTAATTATATATGAAAAAAAAACTCTTGACAATACCTAAATTTACTTTTATGATTATTTTGGTGTATAGATCATAACACTGCTTTTGCTGTAAGGAGATTATGTTGAAAATGAAAAAAAGATTACTGCTGACTGCTTCACTGCTGTCAGTGCTGTTTATATTTATGCAGTCGTGTATGTCGGGCAGCAACTCCGCCGAAGAAAGCGGAAGAATGCTTGCTCTGCTGCTGGGCTTTTTCGAACGAATGCAGCTGCCGTTCGGTCTTACAGAATATATTTTGCGCAAGCTTGCGCATTTTACCGAATTTGGGGTATTCGGTTTTTTCACTGCATGGACTGTTTCTGAATACTCGGAACAATTCAGAAAAAATGTATTTACGCTTTTGTTTATTTTGCTTGCAATACCCACATTAGACGAAACACTTCAATATTTTTCGCCCGAACGGAGTCCTCTGGTAACAGATGTTCTGATAGATTTCAGCGGCGGTTTGTGCGGCGCGGCCTTGATAATATCTATACTTCATTTTGTCATTTCTCGAAAAAAACAAGCAAAATGATTCCATTTTTTTCTTAGTTTAAACTTCACCTTTCGACATATAATAAAATTGCACCGATGAAGAAGCGGTGCAAAAAAAGTCGGTAAAGTGTCTTATAGACTGTATTTGGGGATGCCCGAACAGACTTGATCGGCACAGCCGCCATATCATATGAGCGTATCAATACGCCTAACAAAAAGGAGAAAGTAAAATGTCATCTAAGAATAACAACAAGCTTAACGTGCCCGAAGCAAGAGAGGCAATGGATCGTTTTAAGATGGAGTGCGCCAACGAGGTAGGCGTTGATCTTAAGGAAGGCTACAACGGCGAGCTTACTTCCCGTCAGGCAGGTTCCGTAGGCGGTCAGATGGTAAAACGTATGATCGAAAGCTACGAGTCCTCGATGAAGTGATTCACAGTCACAATATTCCCGCTTTTTGTTAACGACAGAACAAGCTTATTGTATGCATAAAATTATTTTGCATTAGCAGCTTAATGCAGTCGAGGCGGTTTGGCTTATTTATTGCATTCCGACTGCATAAACGATCTGTCAGAAACAAAATCGTATTCGGGCAAAAAAAGCTGTTCCCTACCGTAATCGGGAACAGCTTTTTTTATATTGTTACACACAGAGATGTATTTGTTGTAAAAAATTAATTGCTCGTTGGAATATACGGTCTAATCGCGCCGGCAAGAGCAATCGTAGGCATCGTCTGCAGCCAGATCTTACCGGGACCTGTGACCTTTGTGTTGAACAGACCTTCGCCGCCTGCGAGAATGTTGCCAACGCCCTTGATAGCCTCAACGTCCATAGTAACGGTTTCTTCCATTGCAGCCAAATAGCCCGTATCAATAAGCATTGACTCGCCTGCGCCGAGCTCATAAGTATAAACACAGCCGTCTATCTCGAGGAAAACCGTTCCGTTGCCCGTAAAGCGCTGCATTATCAAGCCCTCACCGCCGAAGATACCGCCGACCTTCTTGGTGCCCGTAAATGCGACCTCCATCTCTACGCCGGGAGTAGACGCAAAGTACGCGGATTTCTGAGCTATAAGCTTTGTCTTACCGATATCAAACGAAATAATATCTCCCGGGAACGACGATGCAAATGCGATCTCACCGGGACCGCTTGTAGCAGTATAGGTATTGCGGAAAATCGACTCTCCCGTAAAGATACTCTTAGCCATCTTACCCAAAACGCCGCCTTTGCCGCTGCCAAGACCTGTCTGCATAGAAATCGACGGAGTCATCCATGACATTGCGCCCTTCTGGCACTGAACGCTTTCGCCCTGATCCAGCTTGCAAATAAGCACCGGAAGCGGACGGTTATGAACTTCATAAAACATAACAAACCTCCATTTTCAAAAATATACACTGCATATCACATCTAAAAAGAATAATCTATTCTTTTCTAAATGCATTATACCATATCTTTTTAATAAAATAAAGGGGTTTTTGAAAAATTTTTTAAGAATTATGCATTAATTTCTAAAAAATTCCGCTTCTTCACCCTCATACCCAAGAGTAAGCTTATCTCCGGTAAGCTTATAATCGAACATATACTTGTCATTATTGTCGAAAATAATAAATGTTCCATTATCAATTACCGCAAGCCCGCATATTTCATCGGAAATATCGCCCGACGTTAGCGAAAGGTTTGCTTTGTCGCCCTCAAAGCGGAGCGCCGCCTGTACGCCGCCCTCGGAGAACTCCCAATCAGAAAGACAGATTTCATCTTGATCGCTGCGAATAATGCGTTCTTCGGATATCTCCGGAACAAGCTCCGACGGGATACTGCACCCTATCAATGACATAGATAATGGAAACGCCGTCAAAAGCACAGCAGATCGTTTTTTGATAATATAAATATCAGTTTTCTTTGCAGCCACAAAACAGTCTACGTTTTTCATTATATGTGCTCCCTTCAAAAAGGTTTTCAACTCATATAAATATACACGTAAACCTGCGGGAATATGAATCATAAAAAACAGCGGTGATCTGCTCCCGCTGTTTTTACCATGATATTACGATCAGCTGTTAACAACTATATCCATAAGCGGAGCTGCATCATCAAGAACAGTAACGTTACCCGAGCTTCTCAGCGGCTGTGCCCCCTGATGACCTCTCGCAATAAGAATACAGTCCGCTCCGATCTTTTGTGCAGTTTCGTAGTCGTGATACATATCGCCGATAAACAGTGTATCATTCGGCTCCAAACCGTATCTCTGCGCCACAGCCGCCGCTCTTTCGCTTTTATCACCGCAGCGATTATCGTCCGCACCCGACAAAAAATCAAAATACCCGTCAAGTCCAAACGACTTCAGCCCCGTTTTAAGATGGGCTGTTTCAAAGCCCGAAATAACTCCCTGCTTTAACCCCATCTCATGAAAAGCCTTTATTATATCTGCGATATCAGGAAAAACCGCAGCTTTATGCATGAGCCGGTCGTAATTCTCCATGAATCTCTCGGCAATTTCGTCAAAGTCGAGGTTATCCATGTTGTAGACCTTTCGATAGAAGATCTCTATCGGCATCACGCATTCCTGCCGATAAAAATCCAGCGTGATCTCAGGAAGACCATAGGAGCGCATAACGATATTTTCTGCCTCCACGGAAAGAGGCGCATCATCTACGATAGTGCCGTTGTAATCCCATATTATGTTTTTATACCGCACTCTCGCTTTCTCCCTCCTTCTCGTCTTTTTCATCTTCGATCGGCGTAAGCTTCTTTTTGATAGACATACCATTATAGTTGATCTTAAACTTCACTTTACCCAGCATTTTCTTACCGCATTTATCGCAGTAAAGCACGGCAGTAAACCCCTTGCTTCTCGCCGTCCAATCCTCCAACAAACGCAGCTTGCTGCCGCAGGTGCCGCATACCATCTCAAACTCACTCTTGTTTACAAGCGGGTTATCAATATCTGTTATAAAATATGACTTAAACGTCAAACGATAATGAAGCTGTTCCGCCGTTTCAAGGTATTTCGGGAATTTATCCGGATAGTAGAGATTTTTGAAGATAATCATTGAAAGCATACTGTCCTGCAAGGCACGGTGCGCAACATAATCAGCAGGATCAATTCCGATAAGCTCTGCGGCAGGCGCAAGTCCAAGCTGCTTGCCTGCATTGTAAACGCCAAGCATATCGGCGCAGTACACCTGCAGATCGCAATATCTGCTGATAAAATCGATGCGGTCGTTCTTCTCGTAGTATTTGGTATTTTCCATCAGCGCCAGGATATCACAAGTACCCCATGTCATAAGTATATCGTTTCCCAGATATTTTTTAAATTTACTCAGAGCATGAGTATACGCCGTTCCGCCCTTTACAAGCTCTTCGTTGCTTATATTTGTAAGCTCCCGGACCTTGCCGGTCAGCTTCTTTGCGACCTGCGGCGCAACGAGCATTGAGAAAGTATCGACCACTTCAAAATTCTCATTGAACCGAACTGCGCCGAACTCAATGATCTCGCTCATGAAGGCCTTATATTTTT
>CACZCM010000074.1 GCA_902779615.1 uncultured Ruminococcus sp.
AAGAACAGCTGTCGTAAAAATCACCGTTCAAAGAGCCGTCAAATACTTCAAAAATGTTACCAATAAAGTCGTCCTGAATCATATAAGCTTCATCATCGGTAAAGAACACTGTTCCATTATCGCCATTACCCTGAGTGTTATAGCTGAATATAGTTGCTGTAGGAGCACCCTCATAATCTCCGTCAAAAGTAACATCATCAACCGAGATACCGATCGCAACCATATACTTCTGGTCATTTTGATATTGGTGAAGCTGCGTCGAGTTCGTTATCTGTCCGTTTTTAGCAACACACAGATTGCTCGGAAGATTAAGCGTTAGTCCATCTTTCTCAGCGGTGACAGAATTGTTGATAACAGTAAGCGGCTTGTACCTTTGAGCAGCTTCAGAGGACTCCGAGTCGTTGTCAAACAAAACAGTTCCTACATTATAAATACCTGCACCCTTACCGTTTTGCGAAACAGTGTTGTATGCGATGCTGCCGTATCTTGCAGAGAATGTGCCGCTTTCGTCTACGTATACTCCGCCGCCTTTTTCGTCTGCGGAGTTGTTAGTGATATCTGCTCTGCCGTCAACAGAACTCTGATTATAAATGATAGTTTTTTCGTCACCCATGTTGGCGCTCGCCGATTTAAGATAAATACCGCCGCCGTTTACAGCAGTATTATTAGTTACACTTGACCCATTTTGAACCTTGACCTGGGCGCTTGTTTCTGCGTAAATACCGCCGCCATTATCTGCTTTATTGCCGGAGACAGCAGTATCCAGAACAGACAGCGCGTACCCCTTTAATGCATAAACACCGCCGCCAAACTCAGCAGTATTATTCTTCACTGAAGAGTTCTCTAATTTAAGAGCCTGCGCATTGTCTAAGCCTAATCCACCGCCCATTTTGGCTGTATTGCCAGTAAATGTAGAGCCATCGATCGAATAGTAATCGGTATTTGACTGATCAACTCTGTTCATACATATACCGCCGCCCATATTCTCGGCAGTGTTATTCGAAAAAGTAGAATTCTTTATGGAAAGCTGCATCTTTTCGCTATTAAGCATATTGTCTTTGTCGTTCAGCCCTCGGGAATCCATCCAAAGACCAGCGCCGTTATAGGCCTTATTGCCTTTTACAGTAACCGATTTGAGCACAACGCAGCCGCCGCTCATACAGTAAATTGCGCCGCCGTTGCCGCTGATCTGTGTAGGTATTGTTACCTCAGAATCCGCAGAAACAGGTCTATCTTCCTCAACAAACATGTTATTGGCGCCGGTGATCGTACCGCCGGTTACCTCCAACTCGCCGCCTTTCTCGACCCTGATCGCATAACCGTCCAGCGTTGGTTCGGAAAGGTTTCTGTTGAGAGTGTGTCCGTTAAGGTTTAGCTTCACACACCTGCCAAGCTGTACAACGATCGCAGAAGAACCTACGTTTGCAGTAAGATCGGCTGATGCCGTTGCATTCAAGATGCTGCCTTGTGGAAGGTTATTTACGGCTTCTGCGAGAGCGTCCCATGAATTAACGGTAATTGACGTAGTTTCTACCGCAGAAGCAGATATCGACATTCCCGGCAAAAACGATCCGGCAGCAGCCGGCGCAGAGCCAAACGCCAACACAGCAGTCAGCACAATGGCAGCCGACCTTTTAATGATTCTATTCATTGCTATTCCTCCTTCAAATATGAAGCATACCCCCGCAGCGCACAGTGTCATTGCGTTTGAGCAGCCACATATTAAATATTTGTTACCAATTTCTATTGTAGCACACTTAGTGTACATATTTCAAGTATTTTTGAGATAAATTTCAATTTTTCTCATTATTATACCTGCGGAAAATGCAGTCTACAGTCTTTGCAGTATTCAGTACAAAAGCAAAAAGCTCCTTGCGCTGTAAATATCCGCAAAGAGCAAACGATCAGTGCGGGCGACAGGACTTGAACCTGCACACCGTTCGGCACAAGAACCTAAATCTTGCGTGTCTGCCAATTTCACCACGCCCGCATATTCTGTATTTTCATAAATCGCAGGTTTCCTCAAAACATAGTTTAGAGGAAACCTGCAAATCAATCATACAAATGATGATCGTAAATTATTAATTAGTCCTCAGTCTTCTTGCGAGCTGCGAACATAACTGCTGCTGCGCCAAGGAAGATAGCTGCAAATGCTGCTGTTCCTGTTGTGTCGCCTGTAGCTGCTGCTGCTTCAGCGTCTGCTGTCGAAGCAGTAGTAGTTGTTGTACCTGTTGTGGTAGTAGTTGTTGTTCTGTTGTTAGTGGTGCTGCCGCCTGTTGAAGAAGTGCTGGAAGTACCGTTAGAGGAGCTGTTGGAAGAACTGTTGTTGGAAGAGTTGTTATCCTTATTCTCGTCGTCCTTCTTCTCTTCGTCCTTGATGCCGAGAAGCTTCTTAGCCTCAGCTTCCTTATCGTCTGTGTAGCCGCCGTTCTCACTCTCGAGTTCTGTACCGCTGCCCTTGATAGCAGTATACTTAGCGAATACATCTGCACCATTTGTACCGAAAGCGTTCAGAGCAGCATCAACTGTCTCCTGTGTAACTACATCTGCATTGGAGATCTTCTCCTTTGTGCCCTGATACTTGAAGATGAACTTTGCAACTTCGTATGCAACGTCCATATTGGGAGTGATCGTCTCACCCTGAACCTTACCGGAAGAAGTAATGCAAAGCTTAGATGTAAGACCGGAATTCTTGAATCTAACTGCCATTGCTCTCTGCTCGGAGTCAACAGGGTTCTCAAGGATCTCGCCTGTAAGCTCAGCTGTATCGCCGAGTGCGTCAGGTGTAAGTACGCAGTCAAATGTCTGTGCTGTTGCAGGATCGTGGAAGATTACATACACATCGTGGCCTTCCTCGATGGTGAATTCGTAGGATTCGAAAATACCCTCTTCGCCTTCAACCTTCTCGCCGGCGATCTTGTTCTTTGAACCCCAAGTATCCTCGCTGACCCAGCCTTCCTTAGAAGCCTTCAAGCCGGATGTATCGTCCCAAATGTAGAAAAGAATTTTCTTTGAATTCCAGCTGCTTGCATCAAATCTGATTTTACCTGTTGCCTCGCCTGATGTTTCAACCGCAACTGCAGCGCCGGCAGCTTCTTCTGTAACTTCTTCAGCCGATGCAGCAACAGCAGCTGTAGAAACCATAAGAAGAGATGCAAGAATAACACTGATAAACTTCTTATTCATAACTTTTTCCTCCTGTAGATTGATTTACAAAAATAATAGGACAAATATCAGTGATTACATTATAACTCATGTATCGCAAAAAATCAATAGGTAATTTTAAAAAAATTCACAATTACTTAACGAAAACTAAAAAATTTTCCTAAAATCAGGAAATAGACCCCGCAAAACACGCCGTATTAAACAAAATTTTTCGGAGATGTAATGATCTTTGAGATAGTTTTGTTTTACTGTAATATTTGAATTGCAGTTTACACAATGTAAAGTTTTTACACTTCAATTGTGCAGCCCAGTGAAAATGACCATAATACGCACCGGACTACCGGCTTCTCGAATATTTTCTCCGCCGCATACTTATACAGCCGCAGCTGTGCCGAGTACTTTTCGCTCAGCTCTCCGGGATCTTTTGCACGATCAGTCTTATAGTCCACGATCACGATCCCCTCGTCGATTTCATACAGGCAGTCGATCGCTCCCTGAAGTATGATCTTCGTTTCGCTGTGTGGCGGCTGCAGCGTTGCGTCGGTCAGCCCCGCGGGCACTTCAACAATGAATCTGTACTCTCTCTCGGCGTGCTTTGAAGAGCAGATCTCCTGCGCAAGCTCCGACCTCAGAAACGTCTCCGCCTTTTCATTATTAATGGCGTCCGCCTGACGTTCGGTCAAATAGCCCGCCTTCACGAGCCGCCGTTTCTCGTCATCAATAGAATTCCTCGCCGCAATAAAATCGCACCGCTGCACAAATTCATGCATCGCTGTTCCCTTCTGCGCAGAGCTAAGCCCCTCGCTGTCGAGAAACGCAGGGTGCGCGTCTGCGCTGTAGATCACACCGCTCTCCTTCTCGGCGACCGCCGACGCAGCCGCTTTCATCGGGATCGAACACTCCTTTGCATATTTATACCTTCTCGAAAGCCGTTCCTCGATCTCCACAAAGCATTTTTCGATCTCGGCTTCACCAGCGCCGTCGATCACCTCATCCTGCAAAAGCACCTCTTCGTTTCCGTCTTCATCGGCTGCGATGATAGTTGGACTGTCGTTATCTTCTGCATCACATATCACGATTTTCCAGCGGCAGCTGTCGTTCTCGTCGATAACGCTGTCGTCAAGTCCGCCTATCATCCTGAGTTCTGCGCCGTCACGGCTCATAAACAAGCAGAACAGCAGTTCTTCGCAGAAGCTTCTTCCGTTCCTTACCGAATACGGAGCAGCCCTGCTGCCGAGCGGCTCAAATTTCTTCGCCGCAGCCGCAACCGCCTTCTCGCAATCCTCTGCTGCCGCAGTCAGGATCAGACGCTCCTTCGCCCTTGTCATTGCAACATAAAGCAGACGAAGCTCCTCCGAGATCATATCGTTTTTCATCTCAAGCTCCACTGCGCTGCGTGTCAGCCCTTTATATTTGTATGCGGCGCCCTCCTCAAAAACATATGTGCCAACACCCATTTTGCTGTGAAATACAACATTTTCACGCGTAAACATAGTATTGAACGCCTTGCCAAGACCCGCAGCAATACAGATCGGATACTCAAGTCCCTTTGACTTATGAACGGTCATGATCTTAACGGAATTATCGGCAGATGCGTCCGAGCGCCCCGCCGCTTTCAGGTCGCTGCCGCCGCTCGAAAGCTTGTCGATAAACTGCACAAATCCGCTCATACCCTTGTATCCCGATGACTCGAACGCCTTCGCATAATCAAGAAGAAGCAGTAGGTTTTTTTGCCGGTACTCGCCGTCACTGTCGGAAAGAACGATCTCGGGCAGGAGTGTTTCCTCATAAATACGGCTGATAAGTCGGTATGACGTCATGCTGCCGCTGCATAAACGCAGCTTATCGAACATAGTGCAGAAATACGCTGCCCTCTCGTCGGTATCGCTTATCCCGAGGATCAGTTCGTACAGACCTTTTCTCGAGCTGCTCCTCAGCCTTGCAATATCGTCAGCCGTAAAGCCGAATATCGGGCTCATCAGGATCGCCGCAAGCGGAATATCTCTCGCAGGATTTTCTATCACACGCAAGAATGACAAAACAAGCCGGATCTCCGCCTGCGCGAAAAAGCTGTCACTTTCATTTATCATAACGGGAATGTGCTGCTTCATCAGTTCCTTCGCATATATAAGTCCCGGAGACATATCGGAATTTCTGGAGTTGATACTGCGCATAATGATGCAGATGTCGCCGAATTCAGCGGGGCGCATCTGCCCGTTATCATACACATTTTCATGACCTACGATATTATTGATAAGCCCGCCGATATACCTCGCCTCCGCGGCTGCGTTATCCTCACTTTTTGAGTCAGTGCCGATAAGGTGGAATTCTGCGGGAGCTTCACCCTCATGGGGATAATCCGCCCTGGGGACAAGCGCCTCCTCGTCGGTGTAGTCGATACCGCCGACTTCATGCGACATCAGCCTGCCGAATACACAATTGACACTGTCTGTCACGCATTTGCGGCTTCTGAAATTTGCGTCAAGTATAACCTTTGCGGGGTAATTCTGAAGCTCGCTGTCATATGGTGAGCTGATAGATTTTCTCGCGATAAATATTTCCGGCATCGCCTGACGGAAACCATAGATGCTCTGCTTGACATCGCCCACCGCAAACAGCGTTTTGTCGTTGCCGCTGACTGCGTTGAAGATCGTTTCCTGAAGCATATTTACGTCCTGATATTCATCGACCATAACATAATCGAACCTGCCTGCGATCTCTGCGGCAAGCTCCGTAAATACGACCTGCCCGTTTTCGCTTTTGGCAAGAAGCGACAGCGCAAGATGCTCCAGATCGGAATAATCTGCTGCGCCCCGCTCCAGCTTGAGTTTGCGGTACTCTTCGGAAAACTCACGCTCAAGCCGCAGGATCGTTTCGCTGACCGGTCTGACAAGCTGTATCTCCCGCGAAAATTCCGCTTCCGAAAATTTCAGATACGGCTCCAGCCGCTTTTTGAAGGAATCCTTATATTTATCTCTCAGCTCCTTCACCTTCGTCTGAACGCCTGTCTGCTCGATGCTCAGTGCGGCTCCGCCGATCTTTTTTACAGTCGGAAATCTCCCGAAAGCAATTTCTTCGACCGCCTGCCGAGCCTCGTCCCATGTGCCGTTTCGGAGCGTTTCGCACAGCGCTTCAAACGCCTGCGCCTCGTACGAAACAAGCGTATAAAGCTTATCAAGACCTGGCTCGGCGGCTGCGATCCGCTCAGCCTCTTTCGCCATTGCGGCAATACTTTGAGCCGACTCACATACCTGCTTTACAAGCGTTTTTCCCCATATCGTTTCTGTCAAAGGGAGCGAACCGTCATAATTTTTCAGCGTTTTTTTGATCCACTCCTCGGGGAACGGCTGCGCTGACAAAAAGTCAAACAGTCTTAGAACGATCTCTTTCAGACGGGTATCGTCATGCGATCCCGACATTACGTCGATAAGCGCCAAAAATTCCTCGCTGCCGCTGTCGTATCTGCGTTCAAAAACAGACTCTATTGCGGCATTTCTAAGGATCTCACGCTCCTGCTCATCGGCAATACGGAAATCGCTCGGAATGTCGAGCGCATAGAAATACTCCCTGACGAGCGAACCGCAGAAGCTGTCGATCGTGCTGATGTTCGCTTTGCTGAGCAAAAGCTGCTGATGAAGAAGCTTTTCGTTGAACGGATCATTCCTCAATAGCTCCGAAAGCTTTTTGTTGATCCGCTGCTTCATTTCTTCTGCGGCAAGATTTGTAAATGTAACGATCAGGAATCTGTCGATACCGGTACTGCCGTTGGGGTCGGTTATTATATCGATAACTCTTTGGGACAAGACCGCCGTTTTGCCCGATCCTGCCGCTGCCGAAACAAGCAGCGGCCCGCCTCTCGAATTGATCGCATCTCGCTGAGGAGCTGTCCACTCAACGCTCCTGCTGCCATCACCCATTGCTCTCGCCCTCCTCTTTCTTTGCTTTCTCCAGCTCCTTGGCTGCCTCTTTTGTGTCCATTTTTGCGATAATATTCATTCCGTCGGTTCGCTCTCTGCGGCAAATATCGGCAAATTCACACCAAGTGCACATCATTTTCCGTTCGCCTTCGACCTTTGCGGGATACGCAGGTATCTCGCCGCTGTCAAGGCCCTCGCTCATACTGCGAAGCTTCTCTTCAACAATATCAAATATCATCGATAGCTGCTTCACCGTAACCTGATCCGCTTTGACGAATTTTCGTCCCTTCACGGTATTCATCCCCTGAGTGACCTCGCTGTCATCAACGCAAAGTCCCTCCAATGCAAGCGTGCCGTCCGACTTTTTTTCAGCTTTTTTTTCGAGGCTTTCACGGCTCTCGCCGCCTTCCTTCTCCACGCTGTCCCTGCCGATATCAGACTTCATATACAGCACCGCGGCGGGATCAAGCCGAACCTGCGAAAGCATACCTCCGTTTTTTGCCACCGTCATAAGATATATCAGCATCTGCATATTAAGCCCGTTCAGAACATCGTTCAGACGAAACTCCTTCGTACCCGTCTTGTAGTCGATAACGCGCACCCACGCTCCGCTTTCGCTTTCCATTATATCAACTCTATCGATCTTGCCGTTAACGGTGATACTGCTCCCGTTTTTGTCTGTCAGGATCAATGCTTCCGGTCCGCTCTCAGCGCCGATCTCAAGTTCGGTGGCCATCGGCTTGAACTTCGACTGACGCAGCTCGTCCATCAGATGTGCCGCGACCTTCAGCGCACGGCTTTCCGAGCGCTTGTAAAGAAACATGAATTTTTTCGTTTTATCATAATCGCCGCCAAGCTCTTCTTTTATGAATTTGTCGGCTGCCGCCTCTACCAGCGCCTTCAGCTCTTCGTCCGTAAACGCCCGATAATTTCTTGCTATATATGCCTGCACGATATATTCAAGAATATAATGCATAAGATTTCCGTATATCAGCGGATCAAGCCCTGCCTTTCGCCTATCACGAAGATGCAGCCCGTAATTGCAGAAATAATTGAACCTGCACTGATAGTACCTCTCGATCTGAGAGGGTGAAAACCGCTTGTCAGTTCCAAAGACAGCGGCAGTAGTCCCGCGGTCTGAGATACACTCGTCTATGTTTTTAACGCTTCTGCCGATCACCTTGAGTCTGTCGGAAAACTCTCCGCTTTCGTCAAGATACCTCTGCAGCGCCTTTGGCAGCGCCCCGCCCCGTCTGTGATTTCTTGCATAACTCTCAAATGCGGTACGGTCGTTTGAGATCCTCATGATGTCCGGAACATCATCTGTTTCAATGATTTTTTCGGCAGGAAATATCCTCAGTATCTCCGAAACGATCGACGACGGCTGAATGAGATCGCCGGTGGCTGTACTCTTCGGAAAAGACACATAGAGCCTGCGTCTTGCAGAGGATAGTGCGCTATACACAAAAAACTTCTCCTGGCGCCATAGATCAGTCACTGTATCATAAAGCGGCAGCCCGAGCGAGATCAGCCTCCCTCTCTGAGCGTCGGTGAATACGCCGTCAGCCACAGGACGTCTGGGAAATTCATTCTCGACTGCCCCGACTGCAAAAACAGCATACGGACTGTTCAGGCGAACGCTGTCGGCTTTTCCGATCGTCACCTGATCGAGAGTCTGCGGTATATCGGAGATATCTGCGCCTTTAATAACGATCCTGAACAACTCGCAGTATCTCCGCAGCGATATCATTCTCTGCCCCAGCGCCTCGTGCATTTTGTTGAGTATATCACAAAGCATCGTCCACAAGCGCAGACCTTCATCGGAGAATTCCGCATTCTCCCTCGCTCTCTGCTTCAGCAATCCGGGCACTCCGCAATCGACCATAAATTCATACACCGCAAGCGATATGTCACGAGCCGTGAAGCTCCCGCCGCTCGAAAGCTTTCCAAGCAGCGCCGAAAAAGGAACTGCAGCCTTCAGACGAACGTCGTTAAGCTCCTTCAGCGTTCTCTCGCTTTTTTGGTCAAGCCCGTCGGAATACCCCTCGGGGTCAAGCGTAAACTCGCTCATCAAATCGCGTCCCCTGAGTCCCCACACAAAGACGTAGTTTTCCAGCTTCGCAATACTATACGCCGACGCTCCCATCAGCCCGCTTTTCAGCGAATCCAGAAATTTCCGCTCGTCATTCGGCGAAAGCGCAAACTCAAGAGCCGTCAGCGCAAGCCTGATAATTGGCTTATTGTCGATCGGCTCGGGCCGTGACATAAAATACGGCACGCCATGCTTATCAAAAACGCTGTCTATCACACCTTCGTACTTCCCCGTGTCACGCATCACAACGGCAATATCACGGTAACGGCACAACCCCGAAAGCGCAAGATCATTGATACGCGCAGCAATATATTCGCATTCGTCATAAATATTGTCTGCCCGAACAACAGTGATTTCCCCGTCCGCATCAAGCGACAGCTCTGCAGCGTCGTCCTGCTCCGAACGATACAGTTCACCTTCAAGGTGCAGGAGAGCTGCGCTCGCGCACCGATAGTTTTTCAAAAGCCGAACAGGCGACGACGCCTTGATGCCCTGCTTTTTTGCGCATTCAAGTATTCGCTGCCTTGTTTTTGAAACGGTAAAAAACACATCGTGATCGGCTAGCGGATCCAGACAAAGAGAAATATAGAACTCGCTGCTCTGCTTCATCATCACCTCGATCAGCTTCATCTGAACTGCGGTAAATCCGCTGAAATCATCTGCCGCAATAATCCAGCCGTTCAAGAATCCACTTTCCAGAAGGCGCTCGTAAAGCCGCATGTCGTTATCCAGCGGATCAATACCACTCTGAGCGATATTGGCATTGTAAAGATCATATATCAGCGCAAGCTCGCCAAGCTTATGTTCAAGCTCGGCGGAATCGGCGTCCGCAGCCGCTTGGCGGAGCATTTCAGGCGAAACGCCGCACTGCTTAAATTCCTTAACGGCAGTCAGCGCAGTTTCGATGAACTGAGTTCCCGCTGCGGGCTTGCTGTAGATATTGAGGTTTTCGCTGCAGTCCTCAAGCGTACACGCCATCAGAAGCTTTCGGGTGCTGTCATCGATCGCTGTACTTGCAATACCGCCTGTTTCGCCCATCACAAAGCTATACAGCCGTGTAAACGACATGACATTGATATTTCGGGCAAGCGCCGGACCGAGCAAGCGCAGAAAAGCAGTTTCGCACTCAAACGAGCTTTGTTCCGGAATAAGGTATAGAAGCTTATCGCAGCCTTCCCTCGCCAGTTTGCAGAATATCTCGAATAGCCGATGTGTCTTGCCGGTGCCTGCTGCGCCTTCAATTATATGTATCATAGTGATCACGCTCCCATGCTTTGTTCACAATTTCTAATGCGGCAATTAAAAATCACAATATCAATAATTATTTTTTCTGAA
>CACZCM010000075.1 GCA_902779615.1 uncultured Ruminococcus sp.
GGGGCGGGAAGACTTATCTTCCTTTGAGGAGGTCTTTGAAGACGAGCTGATTTTTGATGAAACAGCGGAAGATGATCCCTTCGAAGAGTCGCTGACCGAGCTTGCTGTTGAGGACGCCTCTCTTACGGAACGATACGCCGTATCGGCCGAGGGCTTGTCTTCGGTTTCGGCTGACGGCAGCGACTGCAAGCTGCTGTTTTCCGCCGACTGTTTTGCGCAGCCTGACAACATGACCAAAACGGTCAGCGCAGCAATTATAACTTTTTTCATATACGTTCTCCATATATTAACACAATTCTTGCTTGATCGCCAAATCATTAAGGCGGCAAGCAGCAGGATCAGGTTTACACCGACGTTTAATTATATAACTAAAACTTCCAACCTCGATAAATCCCGAGCCTTGCTTTCAACAAGAAGACACAAACCGCAGACTTGTGCGTTAAGCAGGGGATCTATATCCCCCGTTAGTTGGAGGAAGAATAAATGTCGAACGCGGCAAAGACTATCGTTAACACTAAAGTCGGACGGAACTTGTCAGCGGACACTGTCCGCCGGTGCATGCCGCCCGCGGGGAATTATCATACTTTTGTTAAGCGGGCATATTTTGCCATGAGCTTTTTCGTTCCAACGGTATCGAATGCTATCTCAAGCATTACGTCACTGCCCATCGGTCTGGCAGATATTACCATACCTGTTCCAAAGGTCGCGTGCTTAACGCTGTCTCCCGGCTTAAAATCGATCCTGCCGTCGGCGATCTTTGGCTTGGAGCCAAATTCCTTTGCAGCTGCCATCAGTCGGGGCTTCGGCTTTACCGTTTCTGCTATCTCCGAGGAGTTTTTTACAACGACCGAAGAATCGGTCATATCAAGATACTCAAGCGGTATCTCGTTAATAAATGTTGACGGGCGGTTGTACTTCGTTGAGCCGTAAAGAAGTCTCTGTTTTGACTTGATGAGATAAAGCTCTTCTCTTGCCCTTGTTATTGCAACGTAAGCCAGACGGCGTTCCTCTTCCATTTCGGCTTCGTCATATATTGCTTTAACGCTCGGGAATATACCGTCTTCCATTCCCGGAACGAACACCACAGGGAACTCCAGTCCCTTTGCGCTGTGCATTGTCATCAAAACTACGCTGTCGGCGTCCTCGTCATAATTATCGATATCGGTCAAAAGCGATATTTCTTCAAGGAAGCCATACAGACCGGCATCCTCGCCATTCTCCTCCTGATACTTCACCAGGTTGGATTTAAGCTCGCTAATATCCTCCAAACGCTGCTCGTAGTCGTCTTTTTCTTTCTTCAGATACGCTTCGTAGCCGATATCCAGAACGATCTTTTGATAAAGATCGGCGAGCGGCATCTCACCGTTTTCTGCGATCTCCGCATAGCTGTTGATCATTTCCACAAAGCCTTTCAGCTTAGGCGCAGCCTTCAGCAGACCGTCGTATTCATCGGCGCGGCTTATTACGTCAAATATACTCATACCCTCAGCCGCAGCGATCTCGATCGCTCTGTTAACTGTGGAATCACCGATAGATCGTTTCGGCTTGTTGATGATCCTGCGAAGGCGAATATTGTCGTTAGGATTATTGATGACCTGAAGATATGCTACCATATCCCGTATATGCTCTCTGTCATAGAATCTGTGTCCGCCGATGATCCTATGAGGAATACCCTTGCGGATAAACATCTGCTCCAAGCCGTTACTTTGCGCATTGACTCTGTAGAGTACTGCGTAGTCGCTGTAAGCTCTGCCCTTTGCTGCACCTTCAAGGATAGTATCGGCGATAAATGCGGACTCCTCGCGCTCGGTGCGAACAGTATGAAGGCGAACCTTGGCTCCCTCGGAATTCTCGGTCCAAAGCGTCTTGCCCTTGCGCTTGCTGTTGCATGAGATCACGGAGTTCGCCGCATTGAGAATAGTTTTAGTGCTGCGGTAATTCTGCTCCAAACGAATGACCCTTGCGTCCTTGAAGCTGCTCTCAAACGAGAGGATATTCTCTATTGTTGCTCCGCGGAAACGATAGATACTCTGATCGTCATCGCCGACAACGCATAGATTATTATATTTTTCAGCCAGAATACTGACAAATTTATACTGCACACGATTTGTATCCTGATACTCGTCGACCATAATATATTTGAATTTTTCCTGATAGTAATCCAGTACATCGGGATTGTTCTCAAACAGCTCTACAGTTTTAGTGAGCAGGTCGTCAAAGTCCATTGCGTCAGCTTCTTTGAGTCTGTTTTGATAAAGCGCGTACACCTTAGCAATGGAAATCAGTCTGTTGTCGTTTCCTGCGTCTCGCAGATACTGCTCGGGAGTGATCATGCCGTCTTTTGCATGAGATATTTCCGCCATTATCGACTTGTGTGACAAGATCTTATCGTCAAAGTGAAGCGCCTTTTGGCAGTCTTTTATCAGCCGCTTCTGATCGTCTGTATCATATATTGCAAATCTGTCGGAATATCCTAGTCTGTCGCCAAAACGTCTGAGGATACGCGCGCAGGTCGAATGAAAGGTTGATGCCCATACATATGAGGACTGATCCCCCACTCTGGCAGCAATACGATCCTTCAGTTCTCCGGCAGCTTTATTTGTAAATGTTATTGCAAGAATATTCCAAGGCTTGATCGGATCTACTGCCAGATGACGCTTGATGTTGGCGTCAAGCTCTCCGCCTGCACTTAGATAATCATTTATTTCGGAAAGCTCTCCGTCAGAAAGCGTGCCGAAGAACTCATCGGAATTGTATGCGTTTCCGAATTCGATCATATTAGCGATCCTGTTTACAAGGACGGTCGTTTTTCCCGAGCCGGCGCCAGCCAAGATAAGAAGCGGCCCGTTAACATGGAACACCGCCTTTCTCTGCATGGAATTCATTCTTGAAAATTCCTTTTCAAGAATCTTTTTTCTCAGTTTTATCAACTCTAACTTATCAGTCATTAAGCTTTGTCCTTTCTAAACAATCTATAAATGAGCAAATTTTGAATCGTTCGTCATTTTGTACAAATCAAGATTAACTCCTCCGTCTCGCAGCGCTCACTTTGTTCGCACTTCTTGACACCGTCTCCGCTGCCGTCGGGGACGGTTCCCAACCGCGTCGGTCGGTGCTTCGTCTTCGACGAGGTCTCCCCCGGAGAACCGCACCATATAGGGGAGGCTGTAAAATACCGGATCTTTTTGCAAGCCTCCCATTTAGGGGAGGTGGATCGCGTAACGACTTTAGGAGTTGCGCGAGACGGAGGGGTCAAAAATTATGTGCAATTTTACTTTTTGCTCATTTATAGTAAACAATAATACACTATTCTTCCGTTTCGCTGTCTGATCCGTCATTTGAGCGTTTATAGGTAGGTACGAACTTCTCCGCAAAATGCCCTCTCCCCTTAATGTAGAAAACGCCGATCAGCGAAAAAACAAGCGCACCGATACAGTTAACCATAAGATCCTTCATCGTGTCTTTTATTCCAACGTCAAGATAGCCGTCATAACTAAACGTTTTCACTTCTCCGTTTGAAATGCCGCTAATTACCGAATGAACATTGTGGAGCACTACCGATTTATTTGCGCCGGTTGGGTTTATGACAGTATTTGTTGTGGCAACAGTATCGATAACGAAGTCACGCTGCATATCGATATTAAAAGCATTCTCCATTGCAAACTCAAAAAATTCCCACATCACACCGACGGTCATAGAAAAGCAAAACGCCGTAAACGCCACAAAAACGGGAGATGCGGTAAAATGAAATTTTGGGTTATTGTTCAGAACATCGATCAGCGTGAATCCTATCGCAGCCATCATAAATCCATTCATTGTATGAAGCATGGTATCCCACGAATGAAATATACCGTAGAAATTCTGTATCTCACCGAGTATTTCTGCAGAAAAAGCAAAAAGCAGGATCACCACCTCGAGAGTTGAGGGCAGTTCGATGCTTAGTTTTCGATCGGCAAACGCCGGTATCATAAAAAGAAGGAGCGTCAGCAAACACAGCAGCGCATAATAATAATTGCCAATAAAAATTTGATGAACAAGCGTCAAAATAACGAGCAAACGCAGAATGATATATGTCACCACTACACGTTTGGGGCGTCCCCTGACATAAGAAATAAACTCCCGTATTGCATTTTTCAGCTTTCCGGAAGACTTTTTTACGGTATTATCATCAGCCTTTTTCTTCACAGAACTTCACCGCCTGAAATTTTTACAAGCTATTCCTTATTTTAGCAAAAATTTGAGGTTTAGTCAAGTAGTGTTGACTTTTCATCAAGGAAATAAGTTTTTTCAAAAATGCAGCAAAAAACCGATCCCCGATCAAAGCTGTCAAAAGCCTTGATCAGGGATCAGTATAAAAGGAAATCTATTGTTATGTCGGTTGGTTTATTCGCCAGTATCTTCAAGTACGCAAGGAATAAGCTCTCTGAACATGATATCCTGAAGTGTATCAACCCCGATCTCTTCGCTTGCCATGAACATCGTAAACGATCTGTCTTTTACGATCGATATATTCGCCGCATAGCTGTTTATATGACCTGCGTGACCAACGCTGCCATCGTCTTTCAGTGCTAACCCAAAACCGTAGGGCACCTTGGGCTGCGCCGGGGTAACAGTATATTCTGTCATAGCACTGAAGCTCTCTTCGCTGATAGCCTTTCCCGACGAAAGAGCCTCAAGCCATATCCGCATATCCGAAGCAGATGTGATAACATCTCCCGAGCCCATTGCTCCGCCCGGACAAACATCGTCAAGATCGTACGTCATTCCGTCCGCCCAATCCGGAGACCCCTCAAGCTCGTCTACAGTTCCCGTATGGGTCATTCCAAGCGGCTCAAAGAATATCTCGTGCAAAAGCTCCGAGTAATCCTTCCCGGAAACCTGTTCTGCAATATTGCTAAGCAGGAAATAGTTTGCATTGCAATAACTGTATGTATAGCCGGGTTCATACTGCAAAGTTTTATTAAATACATAATCCTTTATAATTGCAACATTCTCCGCCTTTGTATTGTCAACAGACAGTTGTTTTGAAAGCTTATCGACCGTGATCTCGTGAATACCGGATGTCATGTTGAGCAAATTTCTGATCGTTATCTCCCCGCCGTTTTCGTACTCGGGAAAATACTTGACGATCTTGTCGTCTACGCTCAGCTTCCCCTGCTCCTGAAGATACATTATCGCCGCTGCGCAGATATGCTTTGAATCCGAACCGACCGGCACCGGTGTATCGAGAGTTATTTCCGCTCCGTTTTTCATTGTGCCGGCTGTGTATTCGATGCACGGTTCTCCGTCTTTGATCGCATAAACGACTCCCTTAAAGCCCATGTTTTCAAGCTTCTCCTCCGCAGATCCGGCAGGATAATCGCTGCTCTGCACTTCTTCACTTACTGCTGTTTCGGCAGCACTTTCGAAAGTACCTTCTGATACATCCGCTTCATTATCGGAAACAGTATTCGAACAAGCAGCCGCCGAAATAATAATCGACGCCGACAAAAGAATTGCTAACAACTTTTTCATGATACAAGCTCCTTTGAATAATATTCGCCACATCTGCAGCTTCGCGGCTAACTGATTCTCTCGGTATGTTGTGTGATCCTTGATCTGATAAAATTATACCACGGGTCTTTACCGGAAATCAATAAACTATATATGGTTATTAACAATTATTCCGTCAGGAAGTAAACGCTTTGTTTATTTTTTATATTAAACCGTCAACAAAAAGACAAATAAAACTCTCCTTTTATTTTATATACTTTCTTATTGTCAGAATATTGCAGTCGTTTTCACTTCTGTACAAAACATCGTCCATCGTTTTTTTGACCATCAGTATTTCCAATCCGCCGATCGGACGCTCCCGAGCCGAAAGCGTTATATCGGGATCTGCCTTTGCAAGCGGATCATACGAAACGCCATTATCGATAAATGTGATCTCGGCGACTCCGTTTTCACACAAAAAATCGATTTCCGCACTGCCCGTTAACGGCGCATAGGCATAATTTGCAATGTTTATAAATATTTCCTCAACGGCTACCTCGATCTGCATCTGCTGCTTCATTGGACAATCAGCCTTCTCAAGCAGACCGGCAACAAAGCTTGTTACCATTCCGAGATTTTCTGCCAATGCAGGTATTTTTATATGCTCCTTCAAAACTCCGCCTCCTCATAATGTATTCCGACTGCGCGGGATCGACACCATCTTCAAACAATACCTGAGCTGTGTACTCGCCGTCATCATCGGCATTCGGAAGGGAGAATGGCGCCCGAACGGTGTTTTCCCGATCGAACATCTCTTGTGCGATAGTCTGAAGCGTCATCACATCACATTTGATATTTGAAAACATATCCTCTGCGATATACGCCTGCATTGCCGTTGTTCTTGTCATAGAGGCTTCGAGCACCTCGCCCATAGTATCCTCCGAAACAGATCTGATAGCCTGCTGCTGTTCATCTCTTGCTTCACTGACTGTCTTGCTGAGATATGCCAACTGATACATTGTCAGCAGCATTCCGCATATTATAAGGATCATCAAAAAAGTCAGCAGTACCGTGAGGATCTTTTGATGAAGTCCCCCGAGCGTAGCTTTCCATTTTTTTCAATATTAACACCTCTTAATTAAAGGCCGGAGGCAGTCTGCCTTCAGCTGTGCTGTGATGATATCAGACCGATCATGGACCTAGACGATCAGTACACAAAAACAGGCATTCCCGGATACACAAGATCATAAAGCTCCGCCGCTCTCTCAACAGGCAGATTCACACAGCCGTGGGAGCCGTTGTATTCATACATATCGTCGCCGAAAGCGTACTGCCAATCGGCATCATGAAAACCTATATCGTAAGTAAACACCATCCAGTATGCAACTTCCGTTTCATAGTCATCTCCGCGCAGTGTGGCGTTTTGTTCTTTATAGATAATACTGTAGATCCCAATCGGAGTATCATGTTCGGAATCCGGTCTGCCCGTTACAACATCGGACTCAAACACCGCCTCGCCATTTTGATACATCCACATATACTGACCGTCTATGCTTACCTCTGCATATGTATTGCCGTAATACCCCAGATCATCGTACGCCACAGCTGTCTTGAGCCACCACTTATCGCTTTCTTCGCTTCGGTCTGTAAGATCGATCACAGCCGACTTTTTTTCGGATAAGTAAGACTTCAAGGTCTGCACGGCATATTCCCTGTCAAGCTGCCAGCCATAGTAGCTGTTAGAGATCTCTACCGTATCGCCGCTGCTGGTCACAAAGAGCTTTGGGGAGCTGAGCGTATCGTACTTATCCGCAAGCACATCAACATACTGCGCAAGCAGCGAATCGTTAAGAGTGATCGAGGAATCCTTATTTACGGAGTACCAATTTGCAGCTTTTTCGGGATCTATGACCTCTGTTGCGCCGCCGAACCTCAATGAAATATCGATACCCTTCAATTCATTAAACGCAGCTTTCTCTGCAAGCAGCACAGGATCGTCAGACAGGATCTCAGGCGAATCATAGACCCCCTCCACTGCCAGATTAATAGAAGTCTGCTGACATCTGACTGCATTTTTTACAAGCGTTTCAAGCTTCGCCTTATCGATCTCATTCCCGAAAACAGCGTCACGAATCACAAACTCGCCGTCTTTATAATACAGCTCCGCATTTGCAGGCTTCTTTATAGTTATAACATTTAAACAGTCGAGTTTGTCGATCATTTCCTCCAAAAGCGACTCATCGTATTTGTACGAAACAGTATCTCCCACATCAACACTTTCGTTTTTCATGACCGAACCGATCCAAAAATAGCCGTTTCTTATTTTCAATATATTATCAAAATCCTTCGAGATCACAATCTCCAGGTCAATGTCGGAGCCTTTTATCGTTTCGGTTTTCCCGTCGGCTTCATAAATGTTTAATACGTATTGTCCGCAGCGTTCGGTAAGCTCATTGCGCACCTGTGAAATTGACATTCCCGAAACATCAATGCCGTTTATGCGAGTCCCGGGCAGAAAATGCCCCGCTGTGTATGAATGCAGCAGACAAAAGCATACAAACAATACAGCAAATGCCGCGATCAGAGCTTTGCTTCGCAAAGACAAACTCCTGACCTGCTCCAAAAAACCGGATGAGATCTCTTTTATTAATTCCTTTGGACTTCTGCTTTTTATTTTTTTACTGATCCATTCCTTCGTTTTTCTGCACAGATAGGAAAATGCTTCTTTAATAACATCAACGATAAATCCGGGAATTTTTTTCAAATTTCGTGTAAACTCTTTTTTCATATTATCACTTTCTGTTTTGGGAACACACAATTCGGAAGGTTCGTACTCGACGATCAGGCATCATGCATAGGGAAAACCATCAGCTTTATTCCGAAAAGAAAAAACGTAGAATACAATCGAGAAATGTTCAAACGTGTCTTTTCATTTCTCTGACTATAGTATAACATACGATGTCCCTACAAATGTCAAATAAATCACGCATTAATTATGAATTTATTTAAAATTTTTTATTAATTTTTTGTAAATTCTCGTACCAATCTCAAAATGCCGTTTTTATTAATTCGACAGCTAAATAGTCTAAAAATAAGAGTCTTTTATTTACAGCTGTATGAAGGGGCTTTACTGTCACAATGTCATTAACTAAAGGTTCGATGGAGCGCAGCACAAAGTTTCGCCAAGACTTTTTCAAAAAGCTAGCATGGTGCAAATAATAATTATCTTGTATTATGCAATTGCTGCATTAATATAGGGAATAAAGAAAATGCAGCAATAAAAATAGCACCGTTTTTCTGACCGGATAATCACGATGCTATGTTTTTATTCATCATTTGAAAAAATGTTTTTAATTTCTCATACAAAAGCCGATAGCCATTCCAATAATATCTATGCAGCGTCAGTCAGGTTGTAAACAACGCTTGGATATAGGATAGGATTTAACACAAAAACATGAGATACATCCGGTTCAAATATCCTTTGTAATAACGAACTCAACCGTTTCTCCCCTGACACCGACAGAAACATCATCTGCTAAATTTGCAATGATGGATTTTTCCAGCTCATCCCATTCGCTGATATTTTCGCTGTTCTTGTGTTTCTCGACCTCTGTTCTGTATTGCGACAAGCTCCAATTCATTACTGTTCTTGTTGTGTCCATACTACTCAAAGCCGTATCGTTATAGCCGATATAATCAATACCCGAAACAGTCTTTGCAGCTTCCATGTATCCAAGCCAATAAAGCTCCACAATATTCTTGATCTTGTCCATTACACCGGTTACGGCGGCGTTCTTTCCGGCGGAGGAAACACTAATGAATGTTTCTCTTTTTTCAAGATTCATTTTATCGATCTCTGCCTCAAGACAAAGCCGACAGGTCTTGCCATCGTGTTCCGCCCAGAACTCAGCGTCAAAATCTCCGCCTATCTGCGATACCATCCCGAGCAGTTCCTCCATCAGAAGCTGAAGATGAAGCCTGCTTTTGCGGGAAAGATCGAGATAATCGGAAAAGCGGTCGATCTCCTTAAGCGACTCTTCGCGACCTATCCCTCTGTTATTCACATAGACCTTATTTGTAACCATTCATCATACCTCATTCGATGGTAAGAATATCGGTAAATCCTGTTATTTCAAAGATCTCCATTACCATATCGGACACATTTTTCACAATCATCGTACCTTTTCCGTTCATAGCCTTCTGCGCGGAAAGCAGGACACGCAAGCCCGAAGATGAAATATACTCAAGCTGCTTTAGATCAAAAACGAGCTGATCTACACCAACAAGCGATGCTTCAAGCTCCTTTGAAAGCTCGGGCGATGTTGTTGTATCAAGTCTTCCTTCGATCGAAACAGTAAGCTTTGTATCCTCTTTTGTCTTGTTGATTATCATAATAATTCCTCCATTCATACTCTGACTGTTCTGAGTTATCACAAGATGATCGTTGTTTATTCTATCATAAGCTTTTTGTAATTACCATTTCTACATTGTTGCTGCGAATACCAACCGAAACATCGTCTGCTATATTGGCGACGATCGACTTCTCCAGTTCGTCCCATGCAGCGATCCGTTCACTGTCACTTCGGCGGGCAACGTCACCCTTGTATTCGGAAAGCTTCCATTCTTTCGGCGTTTTCGGCGTATTATCTTCATCGGAGCCTAACAGCTTCTCTACACCGTAGTCAACACCGACCGAATCCTCTGCCCCTTCCTCCAGCGAAAGCCAGTATATCTCCATCTCTTCCTTTATCCTGTCCATAACGCCGCTGTACGACTTATTTTTGCCTGTCGTTGAGGTCTTGAGCAGTTCCTCCCTTTTCTGAAGGCTCATTTTCATTTTAGCCGACAGATATATCTT
>CACZCM010000076.1 GCA_902779615.1 uncultured Ruminococcus sp.
AACTCCTTGTTATACGTCAGTATGACTTCGTCGTTTTGACAATAATCTACTATAAAATATCTGCACCTCTGCACAACTCTATATTTTTAGAGGTGCCCTATATAACCTACTCCGGCAGCTTAAAGGATAATATTATTGATCTTGATTTTGCTGACGATTACAACGAAAGCGAGTCTGCAAAAGACCGATTCAGAAGGCACCACCGCTTTTTGAAAGCGCTGAAAAAGGATAGCCTGATCATCATTGACAATTTCAATACCGTTGCCGCAGACGATGAATTGCTGAGCGTTGTACTTGACTATTCATGCTGTGTCCTGTTCACAACACGAAGCCGCTTTGACGACTATACAACCTACACGGTCAAAGAAATGCCTGACGACGATCTCCTTTCATTAATGGGCGAGCTTTATACCGAGTCCGGCAAATACCAATCTATTCTTCGTGAGATCATCCATACCGTACATAACCACACCTTTGCTGTCGAATTATCTGCCCGATTATTGGAGATAGGGCTCCTTTCGCCGCATGAGCTATCAGATAAGCTCATCGCAGAAAAGGCTTCTATGAATGACCCCGATAAAATCAGCGTGAAGAAAGACGGCAGAAGCAGAAAGGCGACCTATTACAATCATATCCATACGCTGTTCTCTTTGTATCGGCTTTCAGAAACAGAAAAAGCCATCATGCGGAATCTTGCTTTAGCGCCGCGCTCAGGTATTCTCGCTAAGCTGATCGCCTTATGGCTGGAATTAGATGACCTCAATGCTATCAATGATCTGATTGAGAAGGGTTTTATTGAAGCGAGGGCAGGACGGACAATCCTTCTGCATCCGATGATACAGGAAATAATGGTTGATGAAACAAAGCCGTCGGTGTCAAACTGCCCAACCTTACTGAGAAGCATTCAGAATACTTGTCTGCTTCACGGCGAGGATATCATGTACCATCGTACACTCTTTGATATGATCGAATCCATCATAGCGCTGATCGAGCGTGACGATGTGAATACCTATCTGCGCTTTTTAGAGGATGTTGTCCCCTATATGGACAAGTATCATTACACGGAGCAAATGCGAAGTGTGATAGATAAAATATCCGTGTTGCTAAAGGATAAATCCGTAGGGACGACTTCTGATCGAGCCCTGCTGTTAGATTATCAAGCTATATTGGAGAAAAGCAACGCTAAAGCGATACAGCTTGAAAAGCGAGCCGTCAATATGATAACTGAGATCAACAAGGATAATGCTTGGCTTGCCGCCAATTTCCATTCCAATCTCGGAATGTATTATATGAAAGACGGACAGTTGGAGCTGGCACGGCAATATATGGAGAAGGCTCGTTTGGATATTCGCTCTGATAAAGAACGTAATGCTCTTAATCAGATTTCAGATTCTTACGGCGAGCATTTCTCCCGCAGCACATTTTTCAGCAGTGTCCGTGACGCAGATATGAAGATCGACGATGATATTGATATGCGAGCCGTCCGTGAATACGCTTACCAGCAACGCCTACAATCAAAACAACAGCAGAGAAACAGAAAACGACTCGACCATGAACGCTAATCAATATTATAAAGGAGCGCACAGTTTTGGTTTTTTATAATTAAAAAGCCCGGATAATGATTATTTCCCGAGCTTTTGGTGATATATTCAATTTGGAACAAACGGCAATTCATATTCTTCCAGCGAAGGCTGTATTTCTTCCGACTCAAGTTTACTGCTCTGAGAGCTTGTTGAGTTGCCATTCTGCGCCTGAGAGGATGAATTGCCACTTGATTTTTCTTCGCTGTTTTTGTCTTTTGAGTCGGAATTGGATTTATCGGATGATTGAGCGGCAGAGCCGTTGTTTGTATTACCGGATTGGTTGCTGTCCTGACCGTCTTTTTCTCTGCTTTGCTGCTCTTTTGAAGCTGATGACGTCGAGCTGTCACCGGATTTTTCATTATCCGTTGTGGTTGACTTCTGTGCTACAGTCGTCTCAGATTCATTTTTTGTAGCCGCAACGTTTGCAGACTGCGTCGCCGTATCTGCCGTAGCTTTATTTGAATCGTCCTTTTTATCTTCTCCGCAGCCTGTGAGCATACAAGCACTCAATACAAACGCCGCAAAAACTATTATGATTCTTCTAATCAAGGTTACCTCCGTCACTTCCTGTTTGTAATGATCTTCATAAATAAGGCAATCTCAGCGGCGAGCGTAAACTGCCGCTGAGATTACAATAGATTTTTATAAAGTGGATTTACGGTTTCGGGTTATACGGAACAAACGGAAGTTCATCATCTTCACCGCTGGTGCAAATGACATCCTCGGTCTGAAACTTGATGATTTCTAACTCGGTATGCTCATATTTTTCTTTGTTCATATTGTTACATATCCTTTCCGTTTAGTTCTGGATGACGTTTGCGCCGTCTTCGATGGTAATGGTGCCGCAGGAGCCGTCAAATCCTGCACCGATGGAATCGAAAGCGTTTTGACCCTTTGTCGCGGTGACCTGTGTGACAGTGTTGGCAATCGTGATATTGCCGCAGGATCCTCGATAGCCGCTTCCGATACCGGGGCTACTATCACCGCCTATGGCTGTAACCGTACCACCGTTGATAGTGATGCTTCCGCAGCTTTCGAAACAAGTGCTTCCGATACCGGCAGACATCATACCGCCTGTAGCAGTAATGTTGCCGCCATTAATGACGATATCACCGCAAGAGGTGCCGCCGATACCGCAGCCGTATTGGGTAGACAAAGCATTGAGCGAGCCTTCACCGTCGATGATAAGAGTTTTATCTGCAGGAACATTAATGCCCGGATAATCTTGCCCGCCGCCCTTGAGGGTGTTTTCGCCCTCTAAGAGAATGGTCGCGTCGCCCAAGGAGGTAATGGCGGCATAATATGCTCTTGTGGTCAGGCAAGTAATATCCAGATTTCTGAGAGTGACAGTCGCGCCGTCAGCAACAGTGATCTTATAATCGCTGCCGAGCGTGCCGGTAAGCACGTCGCCGTCCTGAGCTTCATAGTCGCCGATCAGGGTGCCAAGGTCAACAATATTCTGAACCGGTGTGGGTACATTCGATGAGAAGTACTCGCTTGATGTCTGCCAGTACAGATACAGTGCCTTTACAACATTCTGCAATTTTTTGTCTTGTGTATCATCGTCGAGGACATTTTTGCAATAGTTCAGCGGACTGTACTGAACGGTGCCGCCATTGATGTTCAGCGTAATGATATCGCCGATGTGGGCTGCCTTGATTCCTCTGATACGGGCGATCTTATAATCACCTGTTTCTGCGGTTTCTACATCGTAGCCGTCGCAGGAGAATTCAAGCTCCGCGTTGCTCTTGAAGTAGAGCGACAGAGTGGTTTCGGATTTCAGAGAGAGTGTCGCGCCTTCAAAGGTCGTACCCTCCGGCAGATTTTCGATAACAGGCTCGTCAATATCAATTGTTACGTCGTCGAGATTATCAAGCGTATTGGTCTTGTCAAAATACTCCTTCGCATATGCGCCGTATTGGAGCATATTCTCAACGAGCGGAGCGGCTTTTTCGTACTCCGTGTTTTCGCTTGTGTGAGCAAGCAGATAGTCGGCGTATTCCTTGACGGAGTAAGTATATTCCGTACCTTTGTTTTCGCCGTCAATAATCTGCGCTTTTATCTCGGAGGTCATTTCCTTAGCGGCTACATTACACTTGAATACGTAGTACGTCTTGTCGCCGGCTTTAATCTGTTTTGCATCCTTGACGTTCACCCTCTGCTCGCTGGTAGTATTGCCGGCAGGAATGATGAAGTGCATATATGCTGTTTCGCTTTGAGCAATTTCCGAAGCAAGCTCCATGTAGAAGTTCACGCCGATGTCGCCGTCAAGTGAGATAGAGTGACCGATGACCATTTCGCCGATACCGTCGGCAAAGGTGAATACCGCGGTGTAGGTTATGTTGCCTGTAACAGCGGTGACCTCGGGACTCCAGCCTATAAAGGTGCAGCCTTCCTTGACCGGCGTTGCGCCGTCATAGGTTGGAACTGTACCTGCGAAAACGTTCTCATCGGTTTCAAGAACTTCGTCGCCGTTTTTCCATGTTACAGTATAAACCTTTTCATACTCAGCTTTCACATTTACGTTAAAATCAGGCATAATGAAGGTATATTTCTGACCCTCTGTCACAGTCGTGTAGTCTACGGTTTCCTTAACAGTATAAAGCCCGTTATTAAAATCAATCGCTCTGAATAGAAATGTATTGCCATTTAGAACATTAGCAGATACCAGAATACGGTCATCTTTAACTGAGAATAGCCACACGATATTAGAGCTATAGCCCTGAACGGTGTAACTCCTTAAGTTGCCTGATACGCTGGTTTGCAGAGTGGCATTGTTAGGCATTGTTTCAATTCTCTGGCCTCCGTGCATCAAGACAAGGTTTCCGTCAGCATCGAGCTGAAGATTATATGCGGAGTAATCTTCATTACCAACTGCCGAACCATGAATGTTCGCATTCAGGAACAGCTTTGCGACGTCTGCAGGTGTTTTAGCATCAAGATCAACGTCAGAGCTTATTCCGATGCTTTTAAACATATATCCTGAATCAGGCTCAACTTCTACTGTAACGGTATCTCCCTCTTCAGCAGCGGTTGCCGTATTACCGTTTACAGTCGTGGTAACTGTTCCGTTTTTGGAGCTTGTTGATATATTGTAGATCAGTACATAATCCGGATCAGGACGAATAGATACATAATTGTAATTAAGGTTTGCGGGATAATCGGTTACGCGGACTGCGGTCTCTTCACTGTCGCCTGCGTCAACAAGCATTCCTTTGACGGTCACTGTGCCGTCGCTTTCAGCAGGATTGCCGTTGTCAGCCATACCGCCGCCGATTGCTTTCGCGCCATGTCCGCCGGCAACTGCTATAACAGTACCGCCATTTATGACAACATTGCAGCCGTTTCCGCCGTGGTTCCACTCGGAAGCATATTCATATCCGCCGCCGCCGATACCCGCAGCATATTCGCCGCCGTAGGCTTTAACAATACCGCCGTTTACGATGATTTGGCCGTTACCGTCTGAATATTTGCCGCCGCCGATGCCTGCGCCGCCATCATTACCATGACATTCAATATAACCGCCATCAATGGTGATTTTTGAGTCGGAATTTTGAATAAAAATGCCCGCGTTAGAATAGCTTTCGCTCTTGATGATCAGTCTTCCCATTGTTGCCTCATCCTGAGATTGAGCATAAATTGTCAGACTGCCTCCAAACAAGTAGATGTGTTCGGGGATGGTAACGGTCACGCCGTCTTTGATGATCAGGTTTACGGTACCCTGCAGATAGATTTCATCGAACTGACCGTACGTAACGTCCTGATCGGCATAAAGCCAAATAGGATCATAGTAACGGCTGTCATCCCACTCGTATTCGCTCTCCCAGTTCATCAAATCACTTGAAAGTGTTCTGTAATTTGTTGCATATTCTTCTCTATAGGACCTGGTTTTCGAATTATATTTAAGGTAGGGAATGCCGTTCTTTGAATAAACAGTAACTTCGCAGGTTGCGGTTTTATCATCGGAAGTATCCTCTGTGCCGTTTGTTGCGGTAGCTGTGATAACAGCACTGCCGACAGCTACGGGGGTTATTTCGCCCTTTTCATCAACCTTTGCAACACTTGTATCGCTGGATGACCAAGTGATATCGTCGTATGAATTATAGGGCGAAACGTTAGGAACAAGAGTTACATGATCAACGCCGAGAGCAAGTTCAACCGATGTTTTATCAAGGGTTACTCCGGTTATATCAGCAGGTGCACCGATATGAGCCCTGCCTATCTGTATTTGGCTTGTTTCTTCTTCGATGTTGGTTACATCAATACGCGTATTGTCGCGTATTCCGGTACCGTTGATTACCATAATATAATCTTCTCTTACGGTAAGTTCGCCGGAATATGCATTGAACTCGGAACTGGTGTCAAACTCGCCGCCGTTTACGACGATGTTTTCGGCACGGACACCTGTACTGTAGTCTCCGTGCGCATTAGTAGTACCCCCGTTAATAGTAACTGTAGTTCCACTAATACCGTCACCGTATCTGCCGCCGTTAGCTGTAATAAAGCCGCCGTTGATCGTAATAGCAAGGGAAGCGTGGATACCGTCGGCTTCGTTGCCGCCGGTGGCTGTGACAGCGCCGCCGTTGATGGTGACGTTGGTGCCGCCGATTCCCGGCTTAGCGTTAGCGCCTTGTGCGGTGATCACACCACCATTGACGGTGACGGAGCCGCCTGCCGAGCTGTAGCTGCCGCCGATACCGGAACAGCTGTCGCCGCCGGTGGCTATCAGCTTGCCCATGGTATCTTCATCCTGAGATTGTGCATAAATTGTCAGACTGCCGGAATCAGAAAGACTGATTCCGCCATTTACGGTCAAGGTTACATTATCGGCAAGGATCAGGTGAACGTCACCGATGACATAAACGCTGTTATCAATGATGATGTTCGTATCGACATAATACCACTTTTCCGCGCCGGTCTTGCCCCACTGTGTATCGTCATCGTAAATAAGATAATAAGCCGTTGTCTTAGCCACACTGAAGGTGCCGTTTTCCGCGTTATAATCCAGATAGGAGATCTCATCGGGAATAAATATATTGACCGTGCAGGTTGAAACTTTATCGTCGGAAGGATTGTTGGGTGATCCGTTGTCAGCGATAAACCTGATAGTGGTCGTGCCTGCCGAAACAGGGGTAACATAGCCGCTTTGGTCAACCGTAGCAATTGTAGGATCATCGGACTCCCACTTGTAGGTCTTATAGGTAGCGTCTTCCGGATTGATGGTTCCTGTGAGCTTGTACGGTTTACGATAATACTGGGAAAGATCCACCTCAGTTTCACTAATCTCTGCGTCGGTGATATGCACCATGCTTACCGTCACGGTGCAGGTCGCGGTTTTGTCATCGGACGGATCGTCCGGTGTGCCGTTAATTGCGGTTGCGGTAATGGTCGCTGTGCCTTCCCAATGTGCCGAGACAACTCCGTTTTCGTCAACAGTTGCCACAGCGGGGTTGTCGGACGACCATGTTATCATATCCGACGATCTGTATGTAGCGTACTGCGGAGCGATGGTGGGGTTGAGCTTCACCGTAGTGCTGCTTGCCTCCATTTCAACACTTGTTTTATCAAGTGTTATCTCCTCAACGTCAAGAACCGTTACATTTACAGTGCAAGTCGTCGATTTATCATCTTCGGTTGTTTCCGTGCCGTTAGTGGCTGTAGCGGTAATAGTTGCCGTGCCTAGATTAACGGGGGTTACTACACCATTTTGATCAACTGACACAATACTGGGGTCGCTTGATGACCAAACTACCGTTTTGTAGGATACGTCTTCCTCCAACACAGTTGCTGTAAGTGTATCAGAAGGACCGTTGAGCGTTAAGCCAAGCGTTTCGTGGTCAAGTGTTACGCCCGAAATGTCGACATATTTTACCGTTACTTTGCAGACGGCAGTTTTATCGTCGGCAGTAGTTTCCGTGCCGTTGGTAGCGGTGACGGTAATATTTGCTGTGCCTGTCACGCCGGGAGTCACTACACCGTTTTGGTCTACTGTTGCGACGTCAGTATTATCGGATTCAAAATTGAGCCACGCGGTTGTATTATAGGATGCATCCTCCGGCGAGAAAACAACAGGCTCGATTTTTCCTGTCGGACCGTTCACTCTCAGAGTGAGCGGCTCTACTGTGATACCCTCTACGGGAACAGCGTCGCGTATAATAACATACGAGCTGTTTCCCGGGTTTCTTACAGGCGTTGTGCCGTCCTTCAGAACAACCAGCTTATCAGCGGTGATAAGCGTTCCATGAATTGCCTCTACATTGTCACCCTGCGCGGTAACCGTACCGTTGTTGACAGTGATGGTGCCCCATACACCACGAGCGTGCCAATCATTCGGCGTCAGGATAAGATCACCGCCGTTGACGGTAACGCTGCCATATATACCGGCGTCAGTATAACCGCCCTTTGCAGTAATTTTTCCGCCATTAATAATGACACTGCCGCCGTAACCGATCGAGGCAAAATAACCGCTGCCGGATCCGCTGATCAGCTTTCCTGCCGTATCTGCATTCTCAGACTGCGCGTAAATCGTCAGGCTGTTGCCGGAGTTAAGGTCAATACCGAGGTCGGCGTTCAAGGTCACACCGTTTTTGATGATCAAGCGCACGTCGCCGTAGGCAGTCATTCTGCCGAAGGTCACGTCGTGATCCACGTAGTACCAGAGCGTTTTGCCCCCTTCGCCCAGCACAGACACATTATCTGTGATCGTGTATGCCGTCCAGGATTCTGCGCTGTCTATCACATGTTTGTAAATATTGCATGTTTTGCTTTGGAAGGAGTCACTGCTAAGGTCATAGTCAAGATACGAGACCGCAGTAGGATTGGTCACTCTCACCGTGCAGGTCGCCTTCTTGTCATCGGACGGATCGTCCGGCGAGCCGTTGTCGGCGGTGTAGGTGATCGTCGCCGTACCTGCGACCGCGCCCGGCTTTACGACGCCGTTCTGATCGACCGTTGCAACGGAAGCGTTGCTGGTTGACCACGACGTAGACTTGTACGAAGCGTTGTCCGGAGCAAGGCTTGGTATGAGCTTGGTCGAATAACCGTTCACATACATATTAAGAGAGGTCTTATCAAGTGCTACGCCGGAGACCGGAATGACTCTCAGCGTTACCAGACAGGTAGCCGACTTATCATCAGAGGGATCGTCCGGCGTACCGTTATTAGTGACCGCGGTGATCGTCGCGGTAGCTGTCGTACCGGGAGGTGTAATTCCGGGAGTGACTGTGCCGTTCGAATCAACCTTTGCAATGCTCTCATCGCTTGACGACCAGCTTACAAAACTCGGGTTGATGAACGTGGCGTCACTCGGAGTATATGTAGTCGACAGGGTGGACGAAGGTCCGCTGACGTATAAATCAAGCGTGGGGGTGATAGAAAAGCCCATCATGGGGACAAGGTCGCGAATGCGAACCCTTGCCTGTCCGCCGTAGCTTTTGACATAATACATATCGGCAGGAACATTACCCGCATTCATATACAAATCATCGGCAACATTAAGGCTTCCGCCGAATGCTTTACCGTGATTTTGAATGGCATAAGCTTCAAGATCGCCGCCGTTGACGGTGATATTACCATAGCCGTAATTCGGTGCACAGCCGATGCAATAGCCCCAGTTGTCATTATCGCCTATTTGGGCATAAACATGGCCGCCGTTTAATACGAAGTTACTGTTTACACCGCCGATAGCTTCGGGCTGACCGGGGCCGGTGTATATGTTGCCCATACGGGAATATGCATAAACTTCGCCGCCGTTTACGGTAAGCAAACCGCCGCCGCCACAGTCAATACCTACTTTGTTTCTTCCGGCTTGACCGGTGACTCTGCCGCCGTTGATGGTAAATGTGGCTCCGTTGGCGTCGATACCCGGGTTTCCTTCAGCGCGGCCGAAGTATTCACCTTCGCCGCAAGTACCATTAGAGTAAAGCTCACCCATATTAGAACCGGTAGACTGTGCATAAATGGTAAGACTGCCGCCGCCGTAAACCTTGATACCGTAAGCACCAAAACTTACTTTAACGCCATCCTTAAGAATAAGGTGAACATCACCGCGGCAATTCATATAATAATAACGACCGCCCCAAGTGCTCGGTGTGTTGAAAATATGGTTATTTTCAGCAACATACCAAGTGGTTTCGCCTTCTGTGCCCAAATCCCTCTGGCCGGTGTATGTTTCATACGAACTGCACGTTTTTGTCGCGCCGTCCGCGTCCAGATAGGCAACCTCGGTCGCCGCGCTTGCCGAAATCGGCAAAGCAGTAAATACGCCGACAACCATGAGTATTGTCAGTAGGATACTGACTGATCTTTTTACATGTTTTGACATTAGTGTTCCTCCTTTTTCAAATATATTTCAAAATAGGATTTTATAACATTGTTTATTTGGGTATGCCTGCTGACCGTATATTGTATTTGCACGAATATCAGGCATTGATTCCGTGAAAAGAATCAAACAAATAAAACAAACAGTTACCTATAATGAATGCAAATTGAACTCATATATACCTACTTTAATTTTGTTATATTTCTATGCGGTTTTCAAGGGGGGGTACCAGAATGGTAACATCTAAATCAAAAAAATTTTATTCTGCTTCTTGTGTTTGATTCAATTATCAGTTAAACTGATAATTGGATAATCGGATATAAGGAGCGAAATGATATGAATATGCTTTTTGCGGATACCATGA
>CACZCM010000077.1 GCA_902779615.1 uncultured Ruminococcus sp.
GAATCCATAGAATATTTAAGAAGCTTTGTGCTTCTGTTTTAGTTATGACTTTGCTGCCGATGTGCTTTGTTGGCTGCGAACAAACGAATACGAATGAGATAGCACAATCGGCAGCGCCTGTAAGCGAGCAGAGCTATTCGGACGCAAAGATAAGCTATCTCGGACCGGAGGGTACTTATACCCAGGAGGCGTGTCAAAATTTCTTTGACAATCACGGTACTTATGTTCCGTATAAGACAGTACCCGAAGCTGTCGAAGCTCTGACGAACGGCGAAAGCGATTATGCTGTGATCCCGCAGGAAAACACGATCGGCGGAGCCGTGACCGATTATGTAGATACTCTCATAGCAACCGAAAGCATTTCTGTAGTCGGTGAGGTCGAGCTTCCGATCAGTCAGAATTTGCTCGTGCTTCCGGGAACTGAGCTTTCCGATATCCGGACGGTATATTCTCACAAGCAGGGCATAGCGCAGGGCAAAGAGTGGCTCTCGAAAAATCTTCCGGACGCGGAGGTGATCGAGGTATCAAGCACTGCAGAGGGCGCGAAAATGGTGTCCGAGGGCAATGATAAGTCGTGTGCCGCGATCGCCTCGGCAGGCTGCGCCGATGTGTACAGCCTTGAAATAATGGAAAGAAATATTCAGAACAACGACAAGAACAAAACTCGTTTTTATGTTCTTTCAACACAAGAGCCCAAGCAGGAAAGCTCCGACCGCCTTGCATTTGTAATATCGGGAAAGGCTGCCGATCTTCCGGCACTTATGTCACAGCTGAACGACAAGAAAATCACGCTTGTTACAGTTCATGACCGTCCTCAAAAAACAGAGCTTGGAGAGTATAACTATATTCTCGAATGCACTAACTGTACCTATGAAGATTACCTGTCGCTCGCGGAAAACGAAGCGTTCACATTCCGATTCCTCGGCAGCTTTCCTGTCGAGAAGGTAGGTTCATAAAATCTTATAGTCGGAGGAGTTTTTTATGATCATAAACAAGAGAAATGATGGCAGCAAGCTTACTATCTACATTGAAGGCAGACTTGACACATCGACTTCACCGGAGCTTTCCAAAGAACTGGAAACATCTTTGGAAGGCGTGACGGATCTTGTAATCGATCTTACGCTTTTGGAGTACATTTCATCTTCGGGGCTGCGCGTTCTGTTTTCTGCGCAGAAGGCTATGAACGGTAAGGGTACAATGGTTGTAAAGAATGTGTCCGGGCTTGTTATGGAGGTCTTTGAAATTACGGGATTTAAAGATGTTCTGACGATTGAATGACATACTTGACATATAAGTCAAATTATGTACAAGTATATGAAATCCGTAAAAGAAAGCTTCCGATGATAAGATAAAAAAAGTGGAGCAGGGAACGGAGTAAACAATTTCCGTTTACCGAAACAAAGAGGTGTTTATTTTGAATTGTAATAATTACAGTAGAATGGCGGCGTTAGTGCTTGCTTTTTTGATGATCCTTTCGAGCTTTACGGAGATCGGTTCATCCTCGCTTATATCCAATTATCTGACCCTCGGAGTCAGCGCCGACACCATTGATACGATCGACACTCCCGATACGGGCGATATCACGATCTCGGGCGAAAAATATCCCAATGGCGAGCTTAGTCTCGGTAGAAGTTACGGAATAGATGGAGATATACACTCAAAATATCCCATAAGCAAGGTCTATGGAGGAGTTTACGATTCCGACGAGAGCGAAAGAGTGATCTATTGGGAGGAAAAGCCGAACACATTGGAGTACAGTCTGCTCAACGGCTTCGACCCATATCTGACATTCAACGAGCTTCTTCCGGGGAGCTATGTTTATAAGATCCTTGTGACAGACAGTAAAGGAAAAACAGCTGAGGTTGTAAGATCCGAGTTTTCTGTCGTTGACAACAGCCCTCTTCCATCGGCGATCGAGCTGACGGGGGAGAGCATTCCCGCTGATACTCTACCGACGGGTTCGATGTTCAGCGTTCGCGGATTGATCTCCTCATCGTTTATGCTTATGCGTGTGTGGGGCGGCGTATATGATCTTGACGGTACTCCTACTGCACAGTATTGTGATTTTAAACCGGGCAAAGCAACATATGATCTTAACGCTACATTTGACAATTACCTGGCATTTAACGAGCTTCCGGCCGGCACATATTTGTATAAGATCGAAGCACGGGATATAAGAGACTATTCCGTTACGCTTATAGAGAAGAAATTCACCCTGACCGATGACGATACAGCGCCGTCAAATATCGAATTATATAATTATACATATCCCACGGGAACGCTTCCGCTGGGCGGCGGCTTTGGAGTAACCGGAGCTATCTTTTCTACATATACGCTTTCAAAACTCAGTGGTGGGGTATATAATGCGGACGGAACACCGACTAAATATGCCTCTGATATGGATCTGCTGCCTTTAAACAGGAAGTCGTTCAATCTTCTTACACTTGACGACTCGCTTGAATTCAACAATCTTCCCGTTGGCGATTATATTTACAAGGTTGAGGTTACAGACATAAAGGGATATTCAAAATGCCTTGTGAAATCGTCTTTCAAGATCAGAAGCACCGCAATAGACGATCTGTCCGCGCCGATAGTTATGAAGGGCATCGATGTTTCAAGCTGGCAGCAGGACATAGACTGGAAGAAAGTTAAGGCGAGCGGCATTGATTTTGTTATTCTGCGTGCAGCTTATACAAGTACGGCAGACGCGAATTACTATATCGACACGTATTTTGAAAAGAACTATAAGGAAGCCCGTGAAGCCGGATTACAGATTGGCGCGTATATTTACACGAGTGCGTATAACATAAGCGAGATAGAAGCAAATATAAAGGATCTTCTCGTCACTCTTGGCGGCAAGACTTTCGAGCTGCCGATATACATTGACGTCGAAACAGAATCCCGTCAAACACAGATCGGCAAAGAAGCTCTAACAAAAATCGTTCGCCGCGGCTGCGATATTCTCAGAGAAGCAGGTTATCAGCCGGGTGTATACACGAGTATGGCTTGGTTCAGAAAGTATGTTGACGCTGACGTACTTGCCGCAGATGGCAACGAGATCTGGCTCGCTACTTGGCTCAACGATCCCGAAACGTATGATTACTCTGATTTTTGCATCACATGGCAGTATGCAAGCGACGGCAAGGTTGATGGTATCGACGGTGACATTGATATGAACTGGCGTTACAAGGAAGCTGCGCACGAGTGGGGTGTTCCGACTTACAAGTGGAACGGTGAGATCTGCACAGCATCAAGGAGTTGTCGCTTCGATAATTCCCACACCGAGATCGAAATGTCAGACGCAGTATGCAAAGTTATAAAGGAACCAACCTGTGAAGAAAAAGGTGTAGGCGTTTATACCGCAACATTTGACACACCGGAATTTGAAACACAGACAGCGACTTTCGATATTCCTGCGCTCGGACATAACTGGATATTGAGCGGCTGGGAATGGAAGTTCTACGACAATGCCATGAACAAACTCGATATTCCCAAGGCATGGGCTGAGCTTTACTGTTTAAATAATAACAATCATAAAGCTACTGTTGCCGCAGTAGTCACAAAGACCGAAAAGGAAGGCGTTATCTTTTATACCGCCGTGGCAGTCTATGAGGGAGAACTGTTTGATACAACAATAGAATATCCGAAGGATACGGCCGATGAACCGACTCCCGAAAAAACCACACCGGATATACCTACCCCTGACATACCGACGCCCGACGTTCCCACGCCGGACGAGCCGACACCCGATGTACAGACACCGGACGTACCGACACCTGTTGTTCCTACACCCGATGAGCCGGAGCCTGCAAAGGAGATAAAGGGTATTCTTGGTGATGTGAACGGCGACGGACAGGTCGATTCGGCAGACGCTCTGATGATACTCAGAAACAGCGTCGGTCTTGAAACCTTTGACGATACTCAAAGATTCCTCGGCGACGTGAACGAGGACAACGACAACATTGACTCCTCGGACGCACTTGCGGTACTCCGCTACAGCGTCGGAATGATCGACATAGAGAAGATTGGCACACCCGTCACAATGTAGATTCCGGACAGTAATATGGAATACTGGGCAGATAATTATCTCGCATTTGAATTTATCGTTTCATGCTATATGTGGTTATGGTATTACAAAAACCAGTTAAAGTGAAATAAAACAATATTACCTTGCCGATGTGCGGCAAACAATCATCTCTACACAGACACAATTGAATACATTTAACAAAAATCTCAAGCAATTGGACGCTATGTCCTTTTGTTTGAGATTTTTTTCTTTTTTTACACTCTCTTTCGACAAGTTTCTCAAATAGGATAGTATATAATATAACCATAAATTGGCAATAATACCAATAAATGAATAACAATGATGAAAAAAGTGGTTATCGGTGATGCGTTTTATCGTTGTTATTTGGAATTTATATACTAAGCCTGAGCACATCAAGGGTGAGGTAACAGCAAACGCTGACTTTTATGGTCTGCGTGTTGATATCCTCTACTCTTTTTGTGCTCTTTTTTTGGCTATCCTCGTTACCTCGCTTTTGACAAATTCGGGCAGCGAAATTTGTTGTAAGTGAGGTATTAAAAATGAAGAGAAAGGAATTTAATCCGCAGCTTGTTGCTATTGGTGAAAGAATCAGAATTAGAAGAGAAGAGCTGGGATTAACACAACAAGATTTAGCAGATGCAGTAGGCACTACACGAAACACGATATCCCGCTACGAAACCGGACAAAGTGAAATGGGACTACTTGTTTTCTCTGCTATATCAAAAGCGTTACGTGTTTCTACATCATTCTTATTAACAGGTGTTAATTGTTGTTCTGACGATTATTCAATTCAATCCGATTTCTTGAAATTAAATGATAGAGACAGGAGAGTTGTAGTAAATACAACGCAGGCTCATATTAAAGTAATGTTGGAACAGCCTGATTAAGAATGTTTTTAATATTATAAATGCACGCGTTTTGTTGCATGAATCTGGGAAATTGCTACATATCTGTTGCATACAAAACAATCGACTTGTGATATAATTTAGACAGTCAAGAAACACGCACTACATCTTGACAAACAACAAAATAGCCTGATTTGCAATAGGGCGAAAATATCTCGATCAAGCAGACGGAAAGCCGTTTTAACCCCAACGGGTGAAGTCTGCCTACACCGAAGAGCTGCGTCCTGTTGCATCGTTTTCTAAAGGTCTGCGGCCGCTTGGGTAGGTCGCAGACCTTTTTCGCATTTTGCACTTGCAGGCTTCCAACGCTGTACCTTTGACCAGGTACAACACAATAATTCCATTACAGAAAGGAAGCTGATCTATGAAACTTTATGAGATCAACGAAGAGATCGCAAGACTGACCGACACGGTGCTTGTCGATGAAGAAACTGGCGAGATCATCGGAGATGCAGATGAGTTCTGCAAGCAGCTCGATGCTCTCCAGATGGAGAAAAAGAGAATTCTCGAATATCTCGCAAAGATCGTACTGAACACGCGCAGTGATATTGCTGCGCTTAAAGCCGAAGAGGAACGCCTAAAGTCTCGCCGTGAGAAGCTCGACAAAAAGGCGGAGAAGTTGCTCGCAATTATCGAACGTGAATGCGGTGAAAAGACAGATCTTGGAGTGGCGACGCTGTCGTACCGTTCTTCGACCGCCGTGGAAGTCTCCGACAGCAAGAAAGCCGTTTACTGGCTTATGCTCAACGGTCATAACAACTGTTACCGTATGAAAGAGCCGGAGGTGTCTAAGGCAGACGTTAAGGCGCTCATCAAATCCGGTACGGAAGTTCCAGGCTGTGCGATTGTCGAGCACCGCACGTACAATTTGAGGTAAGAGGAGGAATACATGATGTTGAACATCACAGAAGGCAAGATCCACAGAGCCGAGAAGGTTGTCATTTACGGCAGCGAGGGTATCGGTAAAACTACCATAGCTGCTCAATTTCCAAATCCGCTGTTCATCGATACCGAAGGCGGCACGGCGCAGCTCGATGTCCGCCGTATCGACAGACCAAAGTCATGGGAAGAGCTGCTCGGTATTATCAAGGAAGTTGCGGCGAACCCGGACATTTGCAAAACGCTCGTGCTCGATACCACAGATTGGGCAGAGAGACTTGCCGTTGATAAGGTCTGCGGTGATTATCACATTAAGTCTATCGAGGGTGCTAACTACGGCAAGGGCTATGTATACCTCGCAGATGAGTTTAATGAACTGCTCAGGGCGTTTGACAAAGTTATCGACTCCGGCACGAATGTCGTCATCACAGCTCACGCTAAGATGCGTAAATTTGAGCAGCCGGACGAGCAGGGTGCGTATGACCGCTGGGAGATGAAGCTCTCAAAGCAGGTAGCGCCGCTTGTAAAAGAGTGGTGCGATATGCTCCTGTTTATCAATTACAAGACATATGTTGTAACGACCGAGAACAACACCAAGAAAGGTCAGGGCGGCAAGCGTGTGATATACACGTCACATCACCCTTGCTGGGACGCTAAAAATCGTCACGGACTGCCCTCAGAGATGGAGCTTGATTTCAAGAATCTTGCTCATGTGTTTGAGACGACAGCAGCTGCAACAGCAAAGTCTACGCCTGCACAGCAGCCGACACCTACCGCAGAGAGACCTATCGACAAGCTCCGTGCTTTAATGGAGCGCGACAAGATCTCCGAAAAGGACATACAGGCAGTAGCTGCAAGCAGACATCAGATGCCGCCAGATAAGCCCATTGACGAGTACACCGACCAGTTTATAAATGGCTGGGTGCTGAAATACTGGGATCAGATTAAGCAGACAATTTTGCTTAGCTGATCATTGAGAGGAGACAGACTACATGGCAGAGTATATGAACAACACACAGAACGTCAATGATGTTGCTCTCGATTGGGATGACGTCATTGAAAACGATGGGCAGGAATTTATCATTCTTCCCGAAGGCGACTACAATTTTACGATCACCGATTTTGAGCGCGGCACATTCCCCGGTTCAAAGAAGATGTCTGCCTGCAACAAGGCAACGCTTACGCTGAAGATTGAAACTGAAAAAGGCACGGCGTATGTCCGCACCGACCTTATTCTCAACAAAATGCTGGAGTTTAAGATATCGGCATTTTTCCGCTGCGTCGGACGCAAGAAGACCGGTGAACGCTCAAAAATGGACTGGAGCAATCTTGTCGGCGAGCGCGGCAGAGCGCACTTTAAGCCGAGAAAGTACACCGACAAAAAGACCGGTGAGGAGCGTCAAGCGAACGATGTAGAACGATATATCGATTACAATCCGATCTACTTTGAGGAAGATGACAGCGGCGATCCCGCTGACGGCGACCTGCCGTTTTGATTGAAGGGGGATTCGCCGGTGTACAAGCTCAGACCATATCAGAGTGAAGCGAAGCAGGCGATTCTCGATGAGTGGAACAAGGGGCAGCGCAAAACGCTCATTGTTCTGCCTACAGGCTGCGGAAAAACAGTTGTGTTTTCCGCAGTCACGGAGAATCAAGTCAGTCTCGGTCATCGTGTTCTAATCATGGCGCACAGGGGTGAGCTGCTCGACCAAGCCGCCGACAAGCTCAAAGCCGCCACAGGAATAGACAGCGTCCTTGAAAAAGCGGACTCAACAAGCCTGTATAGCTTAATGCCCGTTACAGTAGGTTCTGTTCAGAGCATGGCGCAGCCAAAACGACTCGGACAGTTTCCGCATGACTATTTTCAAGACATCATCGTTGACGAAGCTCACCACTGCTTATCAGATACATATCAGCGTGTCTTGGAGCATTTTCCGCAGGCAAATATTCTCGGAGTAACCGCAACGCCCGACCGTGGTGATATGCAGAATCTCGGTGAGTATTTCGACAGCAAGGCTTACGAGTACAGTATGATCCAAGCGATCAGAGATGGTTATTTGTGTCCTATAAAAGCTCAGATGATACCGCTTAAGCTCGATATACAGAATGTCGGCATCTCCAACGGCGACTATTCGGCCGGCGAGATCGGACACGCTTTAGAGCCGTATTTACATCAGATCGCCGCCGAGATGAAGGAGCACTGCAAGGGCAGAAAGACAGTAGTGTTCTTACCGCTTATAGCTATCTCACAGAAGTTCTGCCGAATACTCAACGACATCGGTTTTAACGCCGCAGAAGTAAATGGCGGGAGTGAAGATCGTGCGGAAATACTCGCTGATTTCGATAACGGAAAATACGATGTTCTCTGTAATTCAATGCTCTTGACGGAAGGCTGGGACTGCCCAAGCGTAGACTGTATCGTGGTACTCAGACTGACAAAAAATCGTTCTCTCTATCAGCAGATTGTCGGACGCGGTTTGCGTTTATTTCCCGGCAAGAAAAACTTATTGCTGCTTGATTTTCTGTGGCTTACTACTCGTCACGACCTGTGCAAGCCTTCATCGCTTATCAGCAAAAACGAAGAGATCGCCGAGCTTATCGACAAGGAGATCAAAGAGCAGGGCGAGGCCGATTTGATAGAAGCGGAAGAAAACGCCGAGCGTAATGTGTTAGCCGAGAGGGAAGAATCGCTTGCCGAAGAGCTGCGAAAGCTCCGCACACGTCAGCGAAAATTCGTAGACCCGTTACAGTACGCGCTTTCTATAGCCGCCGAAGATCTCGCAACATACACGCCTACATTCGAGTGGGAGAAGAGAGAGCCGACGCAGGCGCAGCTTTCACTGCTTTCAAAAAGGGGTATCGACTCGGAGGTTATCACCAGTGCGGGATTTGCGTCAATGCTGATCGATAAGCTCATTCGCAGACAGCAGGCAGGACTTTCAACGCCAAAGCAGATAAGATTACTGGAGAGATACGGATTCCGTGAAGTAGGCACATGGGAGTTTTCTCAGGCAAGCAAAATAATTTCGATCCTCGCAAATCACGGCTGGCGTGTACCTTACGGTTTAGTGCCGCAGGGATACAGACCTAACTGACGAATAATTATGCGTCACAAATGAATAATTCAGACACTTATAAACTATTACTATCTGTAATATTGTGAAGGGTGATTTTTTATGGACAACATGATCTTATCGGCTCTCAAAGCCATAGATGTAGCACAGCTCACTCGTGCCGAGTGGATAGCGGTCGGTATGGCGCTCAAGGAAGAAGGCTATCCCTGTTCTATATGGGACGACTGGTCGAGAAACGACAGCCGCTATCACGCAGGCGAGTGCGAAAAGAAGTGGGAAGGTTTTCACGGCAGCAGCACTCCGGTCAAGGGCGGCACAATCGTTCAGCTTGCAAAGGACAGGGGCTGGACTCCCCGTCCGGACGATCAGCCTCTCGGTTGGAATGATGTGATCGAGTATGACGGTGACGGCGGTTTTAACGGCTTCGATCAGACTCCTTGGTCACCGTCACAAGACCTTATCACATATATTGAAACGCTCTTTGACAAGGACGATATTGTCGGTTATGTCACAAATGATGTATGGCAGGACGGCGACGGCAAGTGGAAGCCGAGTAAGGGTGTGTATCACCGCACCGCAGGCGAGCTTACAAAATCGCTCCGTAAATACAAGGACGATATCGGCGCAACGGTAGGAGACTATAATCCGCAGGCGGGTGCGTGGATCCGCTTTAATCCGCTTGACGGGCAGGGTGTCAGAAACGAGAATGTCGCCGCATTCAGATATGCTCTCGTTGAATCGGACACAATTCCGATAGCCGAGCAGGACGCCGTTTTCAGAAAGCTTGAATTGCCTATAGCGGCACTCGTTCACAGCGGAGGCAAAAGCATTCATGCTATCGTTCATGTCGATGCGGACAGCAGAGAAGAGTACCGAAAGCGAGTGTCATTTATCTACGATTTTCTGGAGAAAAACGGCGTTACGATCGACCGTCAGAATCGCAATCCGTCACGACTCTCCCGAATGCCGGGTGTTACCCGCAATGGCAACAGACAGTACCTTATCGCTACGAATATTGGGCGCAAATCGTGGGTTGACTGGCTTGATTTTGTAGAAGGCGTATCCGACGAGCTGCCAGATATGGTAACGCTCGATACATACAAGAACGACCCGCCGCCACTGCCCGATGAGCTTATATCCGGCATACTCCGCTGCGGTCACAAGATGCTCATATCAGGCTCGTCAAAAGCCGGAAAGTCGTTTCTGCTCATGGAGCTTTGTATCTCGATAGCAGAGGGCAACAAGTGGCTCGGCTTTGACTGCAAGAAGGGTAGGGTTCTGTATGTCAATTTAGAGATCGACCCGGCGAGTGCGA
>CACZCM010000078.1 GCA_902779615.1 uncultured Ruminococcus sp.
ACAGGAGGAACGAGGCATGAGCAATTTTGAACAGAAGCTGTACGACGCCGACGCGGGCAGCGTTTTCCTCGGCGCGAACGTCGAGACGGGCTATTTCGATCAGGTGCAGAGCGGACTTGACCTTAAAAAATCGGCGCTCGATCAGGTGTGGGACGGTTTTCCGTATATGACCGAAACAGAAGTGCGAACGGCGCTGGGGCGTTTTTTATTTAAGGGCGACGATGTCTACAGAACGCTCGGAGAAATGAGCGGAGGAGAGCGTTCGCGCATTGCGCTGCTGGAGCTTATGCTGAAGGGCGGAAATTTTCTGCTGCTTGACGAGCCGACAAATCACCTCGACACGTCTTTCAGAGAGCAGCTTGAAAGCACGCTGCAAGAATACAGCGGAACGATGCTGATCGTGTCGCATGACCGGTATTTTATTAACAAGCTTGCAGACAGAGTCCTTGTGATGCGGCAGGACGGAGTAACGGAATATCTCGGAAATTATGATTACTACCTTGAGAAGTCGCAGGAGAGCGCAGGCAGCGGGATACAGATCAGAAGCCGCAGCGATGGAGCGCCGAAGGAGAAAAAACAGAACGAGTATTTCAGGCGAAAGGAAGAGCGGGCGGCGCTTGCAAAGGCGAAGACAAGGCTGAAAAAATGCGAGGACGAGATCGGAGATACGGAAGACGAGATCAAGAAGACCGAGCAGCTGATATCGAGCGATGAAGCGAAGTCTGATTTCGAGGCGCTGACAGAGTATACGAACACGCTCACCGAGCTGAACGAGCGGCTTGAGAAGCTCTATGAACAGTGGGAGGAAGCGGCGCACAGCGTTGCGGAGCTGACCAAGAAGAATGAAGCGGAGAGAAATAGCGGATAGTGGATCACTGTCCGCTGTTTAAGGATACCGTGCCGCCCGGAAACGGTGTGGCTATGTTGGTTTGATGTGAATTCACCCCGAAACGGGTTGTACTATCGGAGCCAAGTGATACCGCCTTTTTCGGCGGTGAAGCGAAACAATGACAACAATACAGAAATCGGGTGAACCTGATGTCAGATATATATGCTGTGATATTGATCATAATGCTGACTGTCAATATCGGGCTGATGATATTTGTGATATATAAGCTGAACGGATCGTCAAACAGCGATATCATAGAATCGGTGAAAAAAACCGACAAACACCAAAAGGAAATATACGAGAGGATCATGGGGCAGCACAGCCGTCTGCGAAAGGAGCTTTCGGAGCAGAACAGCACTCAGCGGCAGGAGCTGTCTAACGCTGTTTCCGGGAGTGTGTCGTCGCTTAGTACGGTGCTGTCGGAAAACATCGGAAGCTCTCTTTCGCTGCAGAACGATCGGCTGCTCAGCATGGAGGAGCGTCTGAAAACGTTTTCGGTTGAGAATGAACAAAAGCTTTCGCAGATCAGAGAAACCGTTGAAAAGCGGCTTGACAAAATAACCGAACAAAACAACCAAAAGCTTGACGAGATGCGAATGATAGTGACCGAAAAGCTCAACAAGACCATCGACCGGAGAATGACGGAGTCGTTCAGACTAGTGAACGACAGGCTGGAGCAGGTGTATAAGGGCTTGGGAGAGATGCAGTCGCTTGCGGCGGGAGTAGGCGATCTGAAGCGGGTGCTTTCTAATGTAAAAACACGAGGTATTCTTGGCGAGGTTCAGCTTGGCGCGATTCTCAGAGAGATCCTCAGTCCCGATCAGTATGAGGAGAATGCTGCAGTGAAGCCGGGCAGCCGCAACGTGGTCGAATTTGCGGTGAAGCTTCCTTCAAACGGGGGAGTGATGTATCTTCCGATAGATTCAAAGTTCCCCGGCGATACGTATGCAGCATTGAAGGACGCCTACGACTCGGGCAGCAGCGAGCGTATCGACACTGCCGCAAAGGCGCTGATCAGAACGATACGCCTCGAGGCGAAGGATATTCACGATAAGTATATCTGTCCGCCGTATACGACCGATTATGCGGTCATGTTTCTGCCGTTTGAGGGGCTGTATGCCGAAGTTGTCAACCGAGGACTGATCGAGCTGCTCCAGCGTGAATATAAAGTGAACATTGCCGGTCCGTCAACTATGGCGGCGCTGCTGAACAGCCTTCAGATGGGATTTCGCACGCTGGCGATCGAGCAGCGTTCAAACGAGGTGTGGGCGCTGCTTGAGGATATATCGACTGAATTCGATACATATGAACGTTCGCTGACCTCGGCTCAGGAGAAGCTTCGCAGCGCAGACAACGAGATCGAAAAGCTCGTCGGAGTTCGCACACGCCAAATGCAGCGCAAGCTTGCAAAAATATCCGACTATAGTCAGCAGGGGCGCCCGCCCGCCGGAGGAATAACATAAAAAAGGATCGTGCTAATAATGATAAAGAAAAACGACATCATTCCCGTTGAGGTAGAGGACATTACCGGTCAGGGCAGCGGGATAGCCCGCGTGGACGGCATGGCAGTTTTTGTTCCTATGACGGCAGTCGGTGACAAGATCAACGCCCGTATTCTGAAGGTAAAGAAGAATTACGCTTTCGCAAAGATCGAAGAGATAACCGTTCCGTCCGCAGAGCGGATCCTTCCCGACTGCGAATGTTATTCAAAATGCGGCGGCTGCGTCTTCCGCCATATTTCATATGAGGAGGAGCTTAAGATCAAGCGGCAGCGTGTGTATGATGCGCTGACGAGGATCGGCGGAATTCGTGATTTTGAGATGGGGGAGATCGTCGGCTGCAAAAGCCCGAACTCTTACCGCAACAAGGCGCAGATACCTGTCGGAAAAGACAAGGAAGGCAGCGTGATCACAGGTTTTTATGCACCTCACAGCCATCGGATCATCAGTACAGATCGCTGCGCTTTGCAGCCGCCCGAGTTCGACTCGATAGCTTCCGAAGTGAAAAAATGGATCATTGACCATAATATAAGCGTTTATGACGAGAATACCCGCAGCGGGCTTGTTAGACATATCTATCTTCGCAGAGGCGGCGGTGAGATCATGGTCTGTATCGTGATAAACGGCGCTTCGATCCCGCACAAGACCGAGCTTGTCAGCAGGCTTACATCTTTAAATATCAACATAACAAGCATTATATTAAATATAAATACAGACGATACGAACGTTATCCTCGGGAAAAAATGTATTACTCTATCTGGCAGCGATACGATCAGCGATACGCTTTGCGGACTGAAATTCAATATTTCACCGCTGTCATTCTATCAGGTGAACCACGACCAGACCGAGCGCCTCTACGGACTGGCGGCTGAATATGCGGGACTAACCGGCGGGGAGCTGCTGATAGATCTATACTGCGGAGCGGGGACGATCGGATTGTCGATGGCGAAAAATGTGAGATCTCTTATCGGCGTTGAGATCGTACCCGAGGCGATCGAAAACGCAAGGGAAAACGCGCGTGTTAACGGTATTGAAAATGCCGAATTTATCTGCTCGGACGCCGACGCAGCGGCGAAGCTTTTAGCCAAACGGCGGGTCCGCCCCGATGTTGTTGTTATCGACCCGCCGAGAAAGGGCTGCGGCGCATCGGTCATTGATTCGATATGCGAAATGTCGCCGTCAAGGGTGGTGTACGTTTCGTGCGACCCGGAAACGCTTGCCCGCGACCTGAAGCTGTTTGACGAGAAGGGATTCAGGACGGTAAAGGTCACGCCGGTGGATATGTTTCCAAGGACGGGGCATGTCGAAACGGTCGTTCAGTTAATGAAAAACTGATTATTTTGCGAAGAAGGAACCATTATGTTAGTACGATATGCTTTACGCAGCGAGCTTGAAAAGATCAACTCAATTCGAAGAACGGTAAATGATCTGCACGTTGAGGGCAGACCCGATATTTTTCGCGTGGGATTCAATAAAGAACTCGAAAACCATATCTATACTCAATTTGACGACAGCGAAACGGACGTTATCGCCGCATTGATCGATGGGGAAGTGTGCGGCTTTGCAATGGTTACGTATGTTACCAAGCCGCTCTCGCCGTATAATCTTGAGCGCAGGTATTACAATATTGTCGAATTTGGTGTAGACCCTTTGTTCAGACGCCGTGGAGTAGGTACTGCGCTGATTGAATTTTGCCGTAACGAAGCCCAAAATAAAGGGTTGGATCGCATAGAGCTTGATATGTGGGAGTTCAATGAAACAGCTCTGAAATTCTATGAGTCTGTAGGTTTTTCGACATATAGAAGATATATGGAGATGGAAATATGAACGCGCAAAGCCGCAGAGCTTGTAAAGCAGAGCCTTTAAAAGGCAGCGGAAGCAAGAGAGAATAGATTCCGCTGTAGAAGAAGTCATAAGAAAACTTGTATGTAACCCGAAACTTGAACAATCGATCCACAGCAATATCAGAACGAGAATCGACCCCACTACCGCACTGTAAAAGCAAATACACTAGTGTGTTTGTGTAATAAGGTCATGTGGGCAAAAGATAGGAATATACAAAGCAACAGAAGGCGCCTTTAAGAAGTAGACAATAACCAACGTAGAGTAAGTGTGTGAAAAAGATTTAAGAAATGTTGCTTACCTCATGGATTGAAGGCTGCACGGGCGGAGAAAAGTATATCGATATGGATGTTTTTGACTGAAGGAGTCGGGTATGAAGGTCTGAAAGTTCCAGAAAGGAGAGCAAAATGAAAGATGAGTTTGAAAGATGAGTTCACCGAAAAGGTCAATGAGATAAAAAAGGCAAATAAAAATGTGCTTGAGCCAAAGAAAAAACTGATGATCGAAATTGTTTTCAGTATAATTCTTGCTGTTATATTCACCATACTATATGTTTATTTCCGAAGCCGGGAGATATTAGTTTGTGCGCTCCTCGTACCGCCTTTTATGGTTGGATATTGTATGCACGCATATCTAAAAGAGAAGCGTCAGGACAAAAGCTTCGAAAAGGAAGAACAGAACTTTTTCAGCGGAGCAAAATATCGTCAAAAAGAGTGGAAAACAGCATATTATGAGTATAAAGAAAAGCATTCTTTTGAGATTGTCAGTTCAAAAGGCATGAAATACGATCTTAAAAGAAGATACCGTACCATGAGCGGTTTCGGGTCCTTTGCATGGTTGTTATTGTTGTTGTTTTCGATAGGAGCCATATTTTATCCTATAAAAGGTTGGTATCTCGGATACTCGATATTGGGTATATTCTTTGGCGGATATTGCGCGGTATGGAGTATATATAATGTTATGGGAGGACCTGTCATTAAACTATATAAGACAAGGACCGATCTGTCGGAAATTGAAAGATCATATATGAAAGGTAAAATGTTGTCTTACCAAAATAACGGCATCAATTTCGGAAGAGGATATACGGTCGTATACAACAGAAATGATGTTATCCCAATTGATAATAACACCATACAAGCTATGACAAGAAAAATGGTTCGTGTAAAAAATTATGAAAACAGCTTGTATTCCGGACAGGAATACAAGTATTATGTACATATAATCTATACAAACTCAAACGGAAATACAGCATTCTTTGATGTTCATCTTGATGAGTTTCAATGTGAAATGATCATTATGGAGTACAATAGGATTTTTTATCCCGAAACATTATACGAAAACATAATTTCAGAAGAAATATTAAATTCCGTATCAACATAAAGAGCCATAAACCGACACCACCGTTTACGATAACGGATACTCTTTGAGGTTTGCTGTCGATTGTTTGTGGCTTTATTTTTTGCGTATTTCTCATTACCACACTGCAAAAACAAATACACTTGCGTATTTGTGAAATAGGGTTGTGTAGGCAAACGTTAATTATAGGCGGCGGGTTTCACCTCACGTTCAGTATGGGCTGGATGCATTACTGACCCCACAAAGCCGCAGACCTTGTGTCTGCTTGTTTAAAGCAGAGCCTAATCAGTGTTTCCTTGAATATTGCTTTTGAGTGAGAAATTGAGGTTGGCGGCATAACAAAAAGAAGCCTGCCAAAGACAAGCTCCTCTCGGTCGTTGTTATGTTATCGATAAATCAAACAGCTCTTGTTACCTTGCCGGAACGCAGGCAGCGAGTGCATGCGTGTACACGCTTCGGTGTGCCGTTAACGATAGCCTTAACCTTAGTTACGTTCGGCTTCCAAGCTCTGTTGGAACGTCTGTGAGAGTGAGAAACCTTAATACCAAAGGTTACGCCCTTACCGCAGATATCACACTTTGCCATTGTCTGCACCTCCTAAATTGAATTAGCAACATATATAATATTAACAGATTTCCGGAAAAATTGCAAGGGGTTTTTCTAAAATAAATAGAAAATATGATAGAAAAACAGAAAATATTTATATTCAAATTAACGGATTATCTGTAAAATTTTACCTTCTCAGTTCTGCGCCGACCTTTTCGAGCGCCTTGACAGCCTTATTTACGGCAGCTGATGCCTGTTCATCGGTCAGCGTGCCTTCACTGCTTCGAAGAGTTAAGCTGAAGGCTGCGCTCTTCAGTCCTGCGGCGATTTGCTTGCCCTCATAAATATCAAACAGCTTCACGCTCTCCAGATACTTGCCTGCACCTTCTTTGATAGCCTTTTCAAGCACCGCAACAGGGATATCCTTGCTGCATATTACCGCAAGATCTCTTGTAACTGCCGGGAACTTCGGCAGCGGAGTATAGTGCTTGTCGAGCTGAGCTTTTTCAAACAGCATATCGGTATTCAGGCTGAATGCGTATATCCTTGTTCCGATCCCGTAATTTGCCTGGACCTTCGGGTGGATCTCGCCGATAACACCAATGAATTCACCGTCAACAAGTATCTTTGCGCATCTGCCCGGGTGGTATCCGAACATATCGTTTGCAGCGGTAAATTCGTAATTTGTTACGCCTGAACGGTTCATGACCTCTTCTGCCGCGCCTTTTGCCTTGAAGAAATCAACGCCGCCTCCGTACATTCCCACTGTCAGAATATTCTTTTCTTCCGGCAGCTTGTCCGGCGTTGTCGGACGGTATTCCCGCGCTATCTCAAACAGATATGCATACTCGTTTCTGTTGTTATAATTCTTCGAAAGGATCTCCAGCATGGAAGGCAGCGCGATCGTTCTCATGATCGAGGTGTCCTCGCCGAGCGGATTTGAGATAACAACGCTGTTTCTCAGCTTGTGATCCTCGGGCATCATGACCTTGTTGTAGTATTTGGGGCTGATGAAGGAGTACGTCATGATCTCGTCGAAGCCCAGTGCGATGAGCGTGTCGGAAATGTTCATATCGAATTTCTGACGTACCGAGAATTTGCCCTGCGCGCCGCCCGAAAGCGGAGTCGATTCTATCGTGTTGTATCCGTGGAAACGCGCGATCTCCTCTGCGATATCCGCCTTGTGGAGAAGGTCCGGGCGGAATGTAGGCACGATTATTTCATCGCCGTCAAGCTTGCAGTCGATCTTTTCGAGAATGGCCTTCATTTCCTCAAAACTCAAGTTTGTATTAAGGAAGTGGTTGACCCAGTCAGCGTTCAGCTTGATCTTCAGCGGCTCGCGTGAGGAATTGTCGTCAATGATAACGCCGTCAAGCACATCTCCCGCGTCAAGCAGCTGAACAAGCTCGCACGCTCTGTCGAGCGCAGGCAGGCAGGCGTTCGGGTCCAGTCCCTTCTCGTAACGTGACGACGCGTCTGTTCTCATGTTCTGCGACTTCGCCGTAAGACGAACAGACGAGCCGTTGAAATTCGCGCTCTCGAACACGATCGTCGTTGTGTCGTCCATTATTCCGCTGTACTCGCCGCCCATTACGCCGGCGATCGCAACAGGTTTTTCTGCGTCCGCGATGACGAGATTCCTGTCGCTGAGAGTTCTCTCGATTCCGTCGAGTGTCGTGATCTTTTCGCCGTTTTCGGCAAGGCGAACGTTGATCTTGCCGTCCTTAATAAACCGCAGATCGAAAGCGTGCATCGGCTGACCGTATTCAAGCATAACGTAGTTTGTTATGTCAACTATGTTGTTGATAGGACGAACGCCCATTGCTCTCAGGCGCTCTCTGAGCCACAGCGGCGACGGCTTTACGCGCACGTTTTCAACGATCCTTGCGCTGTAAATAGGGCACAGATCCGGAGCAGACACCTTGACCGAAAGCATACCTTCGCTTGATCTGCCGCATGACTTTACCTCCGGAGTGTGCAGCTTTAGCTCTTTGCCAAATGTTGCCGCCGCTTCTCTCGCAAGTCCGATAACGGAGAAACAGTCGGGGCGGTTGGAGGTTATCTCAAACTCAACGCAGATGTCATTGAGGCGGATCGCATCTTTAATGTCCATACCGGGGGTAACGTTCAGATCGGGATCATCCTGAAGAATAAATATCCCGTCCTGAATCGCATACGGAAAATCGTGAACTGTAACGCCAAGCTCCGCAACGGAACAGAACATACCCTCGCTTAAAACGCCTCTGAGCTTCCCCTTCTTGATCTGAGTTCCGTCATACAAATGTGACTTGTCAAGGCATACCGGCACAAGATCGTCAACCTTTACGTTAGTCGCCGCAGTTACTATCTGAACCTGCTTTTCTCCGACGTCAACGCTGCAAACAACAAGCTTATCAGCATCGGGGTGCTTCTCTACAGAGAGTATTTTCCCGACAACGATATTATCGATCTTGCCGCCCTCGTTTTGGAACAGCTCGACCTTAGAGCCGCTCATTGTCATAGCTTCGGAAAAATCTCTCGGAGAGATCTCGCCGATATCCACAAATTCCTTCAGCCATCTTAGTGATAAATTCATTACGCCGACCCCCTATTATTCAAACTGAGATAAGAATCTCGTATCATTTTCAAAGAAAAGACGCATATCGTCGATACCGTAACGGCGCATTGCGACACGTTCAAGACCAAGACCCAAAGCGAAGCCCGAATATACCTCGGGGTCTATTCCGCAGTTTTCGAGAACCTTCGGGTGTACCATTCCGCAGCCTAAGATCTCGATCCAGCCTTCGTTTTTGCAGACGCGGCAGCCCTTTCCTTTGCACGAGAAGCACTGAACGTCCACCTCTGCGCTGGGCTCCGTAAACGGGAAGTGGTGAGGGCGGAATCTGACAACGCTCTCTTCGCCGTAAAGACGCTTGATGAAGGTTTCGAGCGTACCCTTGAGGTCGGCAAAGGTAATGTCTTTATCGACAACAAGTCCTTCGATCTGATGGAACAGGGGTGAGTGAGTTGCGTCAACTGCGTCACTTCTGAAAACTCTGCCGGGAGAAATAATGCGGATCGGCGGCTTCTGCTTTTCCATAACACGAACCTGAACGGGGGAGGTCTGAGTTCTCAGCAGTATATTGTCAGTGATATAGAATGTGTCCTGAGTATCTCTCGCGGGGTGATCCTTCGGTATATTGAGCGCCTCAAAATTGTAGTAATCGTACTCGACCTCGGGACCGTCCACTATCTCGAAGCCCATGCCGACAAAGATCTCTTTTATCTCGTCGAGCACGATAGAGAGCGGGTGCTTATGTCCCAGAGGTGAAACATCGGCGGGAAGTGTGACATCGATTTTCTCTTCCTCAAGCTGACGCTCCAGCATTGCTTCGGCAAGCTCGGCTTTTTTCTTTTCGACGCTTGTTTCGATAAACGAACGGACCTCGTTTGCAAGCTGACCGACAACGGGTCTTTCCTCCGGAGAGAGCTTGCCCATCTGCTTGAGAATAGAAGTAAGCTCACCTTTTTTTCCTGCGTATTTGATACGCAGAGATTCAACGTTTTCAACGTTAGCCGCGGCGGCAAGCTCCTGCTGAACCCGCTCGCGGATCTCTTCAAGTTTTTGTTTCATAACTGATATTCCTTTCATAAACGTTATGACCGCAGTGGGAATAACCCCCGCATCAAAGGCGGCGGTTCCATATCACGTTCAGCAGGGGGCGAATTCCCATACCGAACGAACAAGCCTGCGGTTTGTGTCTGCTTTAGATAAGCAGAGCTTTTAAGGATATCTTCATCAGCGTATTTTATGAATATCCAATTTATTATAACATTTATTGATGGATTTTTCAAGGGAATGACCAAAAATAACCGGGGCTTTTGAATGAGTTATAGTAAACGAATTTATAATCGCCTAATGTAAACTCTTGGACACCTCTAAAATAACGTAGGTACGACTTAGACAAATCCGCGGTGATTAACCTTAGGGGGAGATTCTTAAGAGGGGGAGCGACAACCTAAGCCCCCATA
>CACZCM010000079.1 GCA_902779615.1 uncultured Ruminococcus sp.
CTCCATAAAGAAAAGAGAAGAAATATTTTCTGGGCCGATGGCGACGGCAGCAATGTTTTGCCGTATGAATCTTATGTGAATGCAATGTACATTTACGCAGAATCGGATAATGCGGAAGAAGCGTTTGCAAAAGCAAATGAGCTGTTCGGCGAATGCGGGAAGATCGCCAAGAAAAACGCAGGGGCAAATGAGGTCGTGTTCATAACGCCCGAACTTACATATTCGGAATTCACTGCAAAGTGCAGCGAGTTTTCAAAGTACGCAGAGGTTAAGTCTGCGATCAGAGTGGCTAAAATATGATAAAAATTCAGATACCCGCAACAAGCGCCAATATCGGCTCGGGTTTTGACAGCCTGGGTATTGCGCTTGACCTTTACAATTACGTATGGATGGAAGAGGATGATGTGATAAACATCACATCGAACGATGGGGTAGAGGTGCCGACAGACGAGAGCAATTTGATCTACTGGTCGGCGCAGCGGCTCTATATGGAGTGCGGCAAAACGCTGCCGGGGCTTCGTATCGTTCAGGAGAACAATATCCCCATGACAAGGGGGCTGGGCAGCTCATCTGCCTGCATTGCTGCGGGGCTGATCGGTGCTAACCGCTTTTTGGGTTCGCCGCTTCCTCAGCATGAGCTTGTGAATCTTGCGTGCAAGATCGAAGGTCACCCGGACAATACCACTCCCGCGCTGACGGGCGGACTTGTTACGGCGGCAATGGAGAACGGAAGAGTCTACAGCGTAAGCGTTCCCGTGGCGGAGCATATTCGTTTCGGCGTATTTATCCCGCCATTCGAGCTGAAAACAGAAGTGGCAAGAAAAGCGCTGCCCGACAGCTACACACGTGAAAATGCCGTATATAATCTTTCTCGTTCGTCACTTATGACGGCTGCGCTGTTCTCGGGAAGCTTGGAGAATCTGCGTGTTGCTGTTCAGGACAGCTTACATCAGCCTTTCAGAAAGAAGTTTATCAAGGGCGTGGATACCGTGTTTCGTATGAGCTATGAATTAGGATCTTACGGAACGTATATCAGCGGCGCAGGGCCGTCTGTAATAGCCATTATTGATGATACGCTTGAGGAGCAGTTCAATCGTTTTGCATTGGATCATCTTGAGGCTAGGGGGGTTGAAGGCTGGAAGTTCACTGTTCTGAAGGCAGACCCCCATGGAGCGAGGATCGTACTTGAGTGACCATGTAATTTAGTTATTTCCCGAACGGGTAGTTATCCGCTCGGTTAAAAAAGGAGTTTTGAAGATGAGCTTAATAGTTCAGAAATTCGGTGGAAGCTCTGTGGCTAACGCTGAGAGAGTTTTCAACGTTGCAAGCATTGTCACCGATACCTATAAAAAGGGCAACGACGTCGTTGTCGTTGTTTCTGCGCAGGGTGACACAACAGATGATCTTATCGATAAGGCGAATGAGATAAATCCCCACGCTTCAAAGCGTGAGATGGATATGCTCCTTTCGTCGGGTGAGCAGATCTCGATCTCGCTTTTGGCAATGGCTATCGAGAAGCTTGGATTCCCAGTCGTTTCTCTGCTTGGCTGGCAGGCAGGTTTCCAGACCTCGTCAGCCTACACAAAGGCAAGGATCAAGAGAGTAGTTCCCGAGAGAATACGCAAGGAGCTTGACAAGAAAAATATCGTTGTTGTTGCAGGATTCCAAGGGCTTAATAAGTACGACGATGTAACAACGCTCGGCAGAGGCGGCTCCGATACAAGCGCAGTTGCTATCGCAGCGGCAATGAACGCAGATCTGTGCCAGATATTTACCGACGTAAAGGGTGTATATACAGCCGATCCGAGAAAGGTCGCTAACGCAAGGAAGCTCGAAGAGATCTCTTATGATGAAATGCTGGAGCTTGCAACTCTCGGCGCACAGGTTCTTAACAACCGTTCCGTTGAAATGGCGAAGAAATACAATATTGAATTAGAGGTACTCTCAAGCTTGGAAAGAGAGCCGGGTACTATAGTTAAGGAGGCAACTAAAGTGGAGAAAATGTTAATAAGCGGCGTCGCTAAGGATAAAGAGGTAGCAAGAGTTTCGATCGTTGGTCTTCCCGACAGACCGGGTCTTGCGTTTAAGGTTTTCTCGAAGGTATCTGCGGCTAACATCAATGTTGATATCATTCTTCAGTCGGTCGGCAGAGACGGAACAAAGGATATTACTTTCACAGTTGCTAAGGACAATGCCGAAGACGTAGAGAAGATCCTCAAGGATTACCTTATGCCGATGGGTGTTAAGGAGGTCAAGGCTGATACTCACGTAGCAAAGATCTCAATCGTTGGCGCAGGCATGGAGAGCCACGCAGGCGTTGCAACTAAGATGTTCGAGGCGCTTTTCGACGCTCAGATCAATATCCAGATGATCTCCACAAGTGAGATCAAGGTATCTGTTCTCATTGACGAAGATGACGCCGACAACGCAGTTAAGGCAATTCACGAGAAGTTTTTCGACTAATAAAGCAGAGGAGATGTACCTTCCAATACAGGCGGTTCTATTTCACGTTCGGTATGGGGTATAGATCCCCATGCCGGACGTGTTCCCCTGCGGCAATTGTCTGCTTACTGAAAGCAGAACTGCAATAAAATTAATGCGGGCAGAGATATATTCTCTGCCCACGATTAGTTATTGGAAATGTTTGATCTGCGGCAGTGTGTTTTGCTGCCGAATAAATCAGGGCGGATATGCCCGATACAGAAAAATTTTGGTGAGAAAATTGAATACGTTAAACATAGTTTTAGTTGAACCGGAGATCCCCCAGAACACCGGCAATATTGCCCGTACCTGCGCTGTGACGGGCGCAAAGCTCCATTTGATAGAGCCGCTGGGGTTTAAGATAGATGACAAAAAGCTCAAGCACGCAGGACTTGACTATTGGCAGTATCTTGATGTGCAGGTGTATGAGAGCCTTGATGACTTCTTTTCAAAGAACAGCGGCGCATACTACTTTTTTTCGACAAAGGCGCAGCACATATATACAAAAGTATCCTACCCGGATAACGTGTATCTGTTTTTCGGCAAAGAAAGCAAAGGTCTGCCCGAGAAGCTGCTGTTTGAAAATCCCGATACCTGCGTCCGGATACCGATGATGGATGAGGCGCGAAGCCTTAATCTTTCTAATTCAGCAGCCATAGCGGTGTATGAGGTTTTGCGTCAGTGGGATTACCCCGAGCTGAAATGTTCGGGAGAGCTTCGGGATTACAAATGGAGCGATATCAATAATAGCTTTTGATCGTCGGATATGCACTAACTTAATAGTTACTGTGTCGCCTTATCAACTTAAGGTTCTGTAGAGCACGCAAGGGCTTCGGGGAGCGCAGCTCCCCGAGGGGCGGCGAGGATACTTTATTATTGCCGTTAGTTAGGGGCATTTTCTGCCAAAATGCCCCTCTTTCGAAAACAGTCCGCCGGACTATTTTCGAAATTCACCCCGAAAAGGGGCGCGGGTCTCCGGGGGAGACCTCTGCGAAGCAGAAGCGCCGACCGAGCCGGCAGGCGAGACATGGAGTATGCCTTCGGCGACCAAGGGTGCGGGTCTCCCGGGGAGACCTCTGCGAAGCAGAAGCACCGACTGACGCGGCAGCAGAGACCGCTGTCCTTGGATTCTGCAAGCCTTTTGAAAAAGGCTTGGCGAAAACTTTATGCTATGCTCTATCGAACCTTAAGTTAATGACATTGCATTACGCAGCGCGTACCCTCTTTCAAAACAATCCCACGGTTGTTTTTAGAAATAATAAATGCCGAATGCGGCGATAACTAGCAGCGCCAGTACAGTCGATGGAACTTGCCCCGCTTTTTTGAAAAAGCGGGGCAAAAAAACTTTTAATTTCTAAAGTTAATGACATTGCACTTCGGTATCATTTCTCTGTAAGAATCTATTTGTGTCGTCTACTATAATTCCTTGTTCGAAGACGCATATCTTATGATCCGCATGGAATTCAATACCGCAAGTATCATTACGCCTACGTCGCCGAATACGGCTTCCCACATTCCTGCGATTCCCGCTGCGCCCAAAGCAAGTATTACGGCTTTCACGATCAATATAAATACTATATTTTCGGTGACAAGCTTCTTTGTGTATCTTGCTATCTTCACAGCATCGGAAAGTGAGGTCAGATCGTCGTTCATCAATACAACGTCCGCAGCTTCTATTGCAGCGTCGGAACCGAGCGCTCCCATCGCAGCGCCAACGTCCGCTCTCGCCAGCACAGGCGCATCGTTGATACCGTCGCCGATGAATGCCAGCTTGCGGCCTTCGGGAACTTCTTTCAGCAGCTGCTCCACACTTTCGACCTTGCCCTCGGGCAAAAGTCCGCTCTTGTATTCGTCTATGCCGATCGCCTGCGCCGCTGCAGCCGCTGCCGACTCATTGTCGCCTGTCAGCATGACTGTTTTTGCAACGCCAAGACTGCGCAGCTCCTCTATTGCCTTTGCGCTGTCGGCTTTCGGTTCGTCTTCAATAACAATGCATCCCAAATATTTGCTGTCTGCGCTGACATAAACGCTCGTTCCCGCGCAGCTGCACTCGTCGATTTTTATTCCGCTTTCTTCAAGCAGCCTTTTGCTTCCGGCTCTTATCAGCTTGCCTTTATAACGCGCCGTCACGCCGTGACCCGATATTTCGGTGTAATTTTCGGCGGACAGATCACCTGCGCCTTCGCCGAAAGCAGTTTCAATGGAGCGGGCTATCGGGTGATTCGAGTTTTTCTCCGCAGCCGCTGCATATTCCAGCAGCATAGTTTCGTTAGTACCTACGGCAGGGAGTGTTTTTGTTACCTTGAATTTTCCCTGTGTCAATGTACCTGTTTTATCAAATACGACGGTGTCAAGCATGCTCAGCGCTTCAAGATAATTGCTTCCTTTGACCAAAACACCCTTCCTTGACGCAGCGCCTATGCCACCGAAAAACGTTAGCGGGATAGATATCACCAGCGCACACGGGCAGGAGATGACCAGAAATACAAAGCATCTGCGTATCCATTGCGCCCAACCGCCGCCGAGAACAAGCGGCGGAACGACCGCCAAAAGCAGCGCCAGAATAACTACTACAGGCGTGTAATATCTTGCGAACACAGATATAAAGTTTTCGGTTGGCGCTTTTTGACCCGCTGCATTTTCCACAAGCGAAAGTATTCTCGATGCCGTTGATTCGCCGAAAGGCTTTGTGACTTTGACCTTGATTACCCCGCTTTCGTTGATACAGCCCGAAAGAACCGTATCGCCTACAGCTGCACGGCGGGGGAGGGATTCGCCCGTCAGAGCCTTTGTATCAAGTGTTGTTTCGCCTTCGATAACCTCGCCGTCAAGCGGCAGCTTTTCACCGGGCTTTACCAGAATTATATCGCCCGGGCGAACATTTTCCGGTGAGCATACGTTCACCTTGCCATCTGATACAAGATTTGCGCTGTCGGGACGAATATCCATCAGATCTGCTATAGATTTTCTCGAACGTTTCACTGCCAGACTTTGGAAGAATTCTCCTATCTGATAGAACAGCATTACGGCTACAGCCTCGGGGTATTCCGCGATTGCAAATGCTCCGATCGTTGATACTGTCATGAGAAATTTCTCGTCAAAAATGCGTCCTCGCAGAATATTTCGAACTGCGTCAAAAACAACGTCAGCGCCCAATATTATGTACGAAGTCACAAGGATCGGCAAATACGCATGAACGGGTACAAGCTTTGCAGCACTCAGGATAAACCCGAACGCAAAAAGAGCCGCTCCGCTTGAAAGCCTTATCACAACCGCCTTTTCCGACTTAATGCGTTTTAAGAAGCTTTCCTTTTGCTGTCGGTTATCATGATAATCCGGCGAGATCACGTCCACATCGGGTTCGAACTTTTTCACCGCATTGGTGACTGTCTGTAATATATCGCCGCCGAAATTTCGATCGATCCCTACGGAAAGCTGATTGTTTATCAAGTTTATTTCGGCGTACTCAATACCCTCGGTTTTCGAAAGCTCCTTTTCTATCTGCGAAGCGCAGTGCGGGCAGTCTAAACCGTCCAGCGTGAATTCAATCGTGCGGGCGGCTTTTTTGTGTTCGGTATGAACATGACTGCCGTCATCGCCGTGATCGTGTCCGCAGCCGCAGTGATGGTCATGACCGTGGCAATTTTCGTGCTCGTGTTCATGGTCATGGCAGTGTTCATGGTTATGATGGTGTTCATGCTCATGATGATGTTCATGCTCATGATGATGTTCATGCTCATGATGATGTTCATGGTCATGATGGTGTTCATGCTCATGATGATGTTCATGGTCATCATGGTGTTCATGCTCATGGCAGTGTTCATGATCGTGATGATGTTCATGGTTGTGTTCATGCTCATGTTCATGTTTATTGTACGTTGCTGTATTCTTCTTTTTCTTCGCAGAACGCTTGCTCATAATGCCGCCTCTTTTCTATACACTAATTATTCCATTATATGTTCAAGAGCGATGTCTATTAAGATTTTTACGTGGTCATCGGCAAGTGAGTAGAAAACGCTTTGCCCCTCGCGACGAAATTTCACCAGATTTGAAAGCTTCAGGGCTTTCAGCTGGTGCGATACAGCCGATTCGGTTATACTAAGAAGCGCTGCAAGGTCGCAGACGCAAAGCTCATTTTGCTCCAACGCATGGAGCAGCTTGAGGCGTGTTGTATCGCCGAACAGCTTAAACAGTGACGCAAGACGAGGGTAGATCTCTTCGCCGAGCATTTTTCCTTTTGTATCGCTGACCGCCTGTTCATGAATGATCTCGGCAGTGGAAACCCCGCTTACCGGCTGCTGCATGATCTCATCTCCTGATAATTATTGAACAATTGAACAATTGCTCAATTGTTCAATAATATTATATCAAATTTAGCCGATCCTGTCAATATCGAAAAGCAAATTATTCCGGACTTTTGAACAAGTAAACAAAAAGGAGACTCAGCTGTTATCTTTCGTATGTTCGGCACATTGGCGACGTCTTGTTTGCGCTCTCCGTCACCTCATGCCCGCTTTTTTGTTAACGCAGATTACGATTTGATGGTTCGCCTTTTTTTTTCTGTCTTATTTTTCTTTCATTTAGCTGCTTTTTGGGGCTGCGGTCTTACCTGCCGGTTCGGTCGGTGCTTCGGCCTCGCAGAGGTCTGCCCCGGAGCAATGTCATTAACTTAAGGTTCGATAGAGCATAGCATAAAGTTTTCGCCAAGCCTTTTTCAAAAGGCTTGCAGGATCCAAGGACAGCGTCCTTGGTCGCCGAAGGCATGCTCCATGTCTCGCCTGCCGGCTCGGTCGGCGCTTCTGCTTCGCAGAGGTCTCCCCCGGAGACCCGCGACCCTTTTCGGGGTGAATTTCGAAAATAGTCCGGCGGACTGTTTTCGAAAGAGGGGCATTTTGGCAGAAAATGCCCCTAACTAACGGCAAGAATAAAGTATCCTCGCCGCCCCAAGGCGACGCTAAAGTCTTAAGTTAATGACATTGGCTCGTCCCACACCCTCGGAAGCTTTTTTTGAAAAAAGCTGAGCAAAAAACTTTCAATTAATAGTTATTTTAACTCATTTAAAAGCTGTATAAAAATTTACAAAACTGTAATAGACTTATGCGGAATTATGTTATATAATTAGAAAAGAAGCTGCCGTTTATCGGCAGATCACATTTTGTCAATATACCTTTTGGAGGGAACACTATGAACATTTGGCATGATATCAGCGAGGAAAGGATCTCCGCCGAGGACTTTGTCGCTTGTATTGAGATCTCGAAGGGAAGCAAGCTGAAGTATGAGCTTGATAAGCAGACAGGTATGCTTATTCTCGACAGAATCCTGTATACCTCGACACACTATCCCGCAAATTACGGATTTATCCCAAGAACATACGCCGACGACAAAGACCCTCTCGACGTTCTTGTTGTATGTTCTCAGCAGATCGAGCCGCTGACTCTTGTTCGCTGTTATCCGATCGGCGTTATAAAGATGATCGACAACGGCAGAAACGACGAGAAGATCATCGCTATACCGTTCAACGATCCTACATATAACGAGTATACCGATATATCTCAGCTGCCTAAGCATATTTTTGAGGAGATGTGCCATTTCTTCACGGTTTATAAAACATTGGAGAACAAGGAAACAGCAGTAGACGAGGTTCAGGACAGAACTGCCGCCGTACAGATCATCAACAAAACGATCGAATCATATAAGAAAGGCTTTTGTGGGAAACTGTAAATGAGTAATGTTGAAACGAACAGGGCACGCACTCTTCGGAGGATTTTGGTGTGTCTGTTTGTGGTGTGCGGATATATGCTGTCAACAACGTTTGCATACGCGTATATTCAGACGAGTGAGGGAGCAGAGCCGGAGCTGATCTCGATGACTGCGCTGAATCTGGCGTTCGGCTCGATGAATGCAGATCACCCTGTTTACAGAAATACGTTTTTCGGTGTATTGTATATGGTGATACCGCTTATCGGATTTTTCTTTATGTTTTTCGATAAGAAAAGCAACCTGAAAAACCTTGTCGGAATTTGCTGTGGTGTGATCGGCTGTCTGGCAATTGCTCTGCCGATCGGCTTCAACGACGAGCTTGCGCCGGGGGTCGGGGCGCTGACAAGTGTGCTTGTGTATGTATTCATCACAATGCTGTCGGCGATATCTGTATTCGTAAAGCTGGAGGACAACGCAAAAATGCGCAAAGAGGGAAGCGTACCGCTTCTGGACGGAAAACTGTAGCCGCAGCTGCCGTTTACTCTCCAAGCGTTATAAACAAACAAAACGGCGGCAGGCTCGAAACCTACCGCCGTATTTATGTTTTATCAGTCTTCCTCTTCGGGAGCGTCAAATTCCCAGTTGTGCCAAACGTTCTGCACATCATCGTTATCTTCGAGGAAATCAAGCAGCTTCTGCATTTTTTCGATCTGCTCGCTGTCTTCAAGCTTGGTGTAGTTTGATGGTACCATTTCGACCTCGGCTTCGATAAACGTGTAGCCAAGATTTGTCAATGCCTCGTTCACTGCGCCGAAATCCTCCGGCTCGGTGTAGATCTCGAACACATCGTCCTCTGCCTTGAAGTCAGCGGCTCCGCTTTCGAGTGCGTCCTCCATGACCTTTTCTTCGTCAAGATCCTCGCTCTCGGTGATGAGAACGCCCTTTTTCTCGAACATGAACGACACGCAGCCCTGAGTTCCGAGGTTGCCGCCGAATTTATCGAAAGCGTGGCGCACATCTCCGGCTGTTCTGTTGCGGTTGTCGGTGAGCGCTTCAACGATAACCGCGATACCGCCCGGGCCGTAGCCTTCATATGTAATAGCTTCGTACTTCGAGGCGTCGTTGCCGCTTGCGGCTTTCTTTATGATCCTCTCGATATTGTCGTTGGGCACGTTGTTCGCCTTTGCCTTTGCGATGGTGTCTTTAAGGCGGGAATTTACATTCGGGTCGGCGCTGCCGCCCTCTTTGATGGCAACGATAAGCTCTCTGCCGATCTTTGTGAAAATTTTAGCGCGAGCGCCGTCGTTTTTAGCTTTCTTGTTTTTGATGGTGCTCCATTTAGAATGTCCCGACATTCCTGATCATTCCTTTCAAAATTTAGTGGAGATGCGTTGATCCGGCGTGGTAACGCATCGGATATATCTATATACATTAACTATGTTATTATAACATAGTCGTGCGTTGATTGCAAGAGCGAAACGCGTATTTACTGACTAATAATAAAGCAATAAATTTTTTGTAAAATATTGACAATCGGCATATAGTATGTTAAAATAAAATTTAAGAAGAATTTTTTCCAAAACGCTTGACAAGAGAACGGGCAGGGGTTACAATGCTAACAGCACAGCACAGCACAGCACAGCACAGCACAGCACAGCACAGCACAGCACAGCACAGCACAGCCTTTCTTTTGGCGTATCGAATAAGCAGATCTAAGCCGACAACAAAGCATTGCGGACAGCAATGCTTTGTTGTCGGCTTTTTGTTTTTGAAAATTTGGAGGTGGGAAACTTTTAGCACAATTAATTAAATCGCTACTGTATATTTTAAATGAAAAGGAGAATGGTGCATTATGAAAAGAATTTGCAGAACTATTACATCTTTGTTTCTGACAGCTGCACTGCTGATTTCTGTTGCAAGCTTTGCCGGTGTGTCAGCAGAAGCGGCAACGTCCAAAACGAAGACGCAAGCGCTTACATGGATGAAGAACCATGCAGACAACAAGGACAGTATCAACTACGATAACGCAGCCGGCGCACAGTGTGTTGACCTTATATATGCTTATTACAATTACCTGGGCGCTTCCGTACCTTATGGCAATGCTTGCGCCTACACTTCAAATACACTTCCGTCAGGCTGGAAGCGCTACAATTACTCTTCCGGCTTTGTGCCGCAGCCCGGTGATATTTGCGTATGGGGCAGCTACAAGGGCGTAGGCGGCGGCACAGGCAGTCAATACGGTCACGTCGGTCTTGTGTACTCCGGCAACTCGACCAGTATAAAAACTGTTGAACAAAGAGGCAAGACATCTCCCACCACTGATTGGTGCGAATGGTATACACGTCAGACAAAATATGTTACCTGCTTCATCAGACCCAACTTCCCTGATGAAAAAACTTATACGGTCGCATACAATGCAAACGGCGGTTCAGGTTCTATGAGTTCCACTAAACTTGCGGCTAACGGTTCGTTTAAGATCGCTTCGTGCGGTTTTACAAAAGCAGGTTATCGCTTTGCAGGATATAATGTTCACCGTTCATCAGATGACTCATGGTATGTAAGTTCCAAAGGGTGGCTAACCTATTATGATATCAAGAAAAACAATTACGAAAAAAGAATATATAAAGTCGGAGAAAACTACATTCTCGACACACCTTGGTTAACCGGTGCCACCACTACAGAGACATACACATTTTATCCGATATGGTTGCCGGAAAAAACCACAACCGAGTATTATATGAACTATTCACCTCATAATTATATTTACCGTTCCGATGTAGATGGCAACTGTGAAAATATTTATAGTCGTAACGCCGATGTTTATACCGTTTCTGTTGATCAAACGGAACAACTCAGCGGTTGTGGAAGCATTAAATTTGTTGGCGCTACTGCCGGCAAATCTGGTTCTGATATGGGTTGGACAACTTCGACAAACTGTGAATATGAAAATGGCTTCGCAGGTGATACAAAGGATATGACCCTTACCATTTGGGCAAAAGGGTCGACCAATGCCAATATGCATATTCGTTGGGGCTTTGAATCTAACGCAGATGCTCGCAAAGTTGCCATTACGACCGAATGGAAAAAGTATACTATTCCCATGAATAAGACACGCTATTGGGGGGGTACTATGCATTTCTATTTCGATCAGCCCGGCACATTCTATATCAACAGTCCAGTTTTGTCTGATGATAGTTACATGGATTTCAATAGTACAGCTGATGAAATATTTGAAAGCAGAGAATACACTCCGGGTGCTCAGTATGGTGAATTGCCCGTTCCAACAAGAGAGGGCTATACGTTCTTGGGTTGGTACAATTCCAAAACAAACGGTACTAAGCTCACATCAAGCACGGTAGTCGGTGACAGGAATGTTCGCTATTATGCTAAGTGGGAAAAGGTTGTATCGGATACGCCTATTGCAACGGTTCAGGGTACAAACGGTAATACATATGAACTTTATAACAACGGACAGAAATGGGCTGACGCAAAAACGTTCTGCGAGAACAAGGGCGGTCATCTTGTAACGATACAATCGGCAGAAGAGAATCAGCTTGTTTACAACCTCTTCAAAAATTCAATAACGGCAGATACAAAGCACAAGCCCATCTTGATCGGTCTGTATTTTGATACAACAACAAGACAATGGGCATGGGTCAACGGTGAACCTGTCAATTATTTGAATTGGCACGTTACACAGCCTAATATCCAAAATGGTAATACAGAATGCACAGAGCAGTACGCTCATCTGTATCCGCACAATTACGGAGTTGAAGACTCGGCAGGAAAATGGGAAGATAATGATACAGCCGATCGTAATAACACATTCTATGACTATCGCAATACCGTTTTCGTATGCGAGTACGAAAAACTTGTGAACAACTCCACTGCTTCGACCTCGGTTACACTTGGCAACACTATCAACATTACAGGCTCTGCAACAGGCGGCGCTGCGCCGTATACATACGAGTACTACTTCAAGCAGGCTTCGCAGTCTGACTGGACAAAGAAGAACGTATCGAACACAACAACTTCGACTACTGTTGAGCCGGATTCGGCAGTACCCTACAACGTAAAAGTTGTTGTAACAGATGCAGCAGGCAAGACAGCCGAAAAGACATTCAATGTAACGGT
>CACZCM010000080.1 GCA_902779615.1 uncultured Ruminococcus sp.
GTAATATCGTTCCCGAGATCATGATCCCGCTCGTATGCGAGGTTAAGGAGCTTAAGTTCGTTAAGAAGGTTGTTGTTGAGACCGCAGACGCTGAGATCGCTGCTGCAGGCGTTGATCTCAAGTATGAGGTTGGTACAATGATCGAGATCCCGAGAGCTGCTCTTACAGCTGACGAGATCGCAACAGAGGCTGACTTCTTCTGCTTTGGTACAAATGACCTTACTCAGATGACATTCGGCTTCAGCCGTGATGACTCCGGTAAGTTCCTCGGCGCTTACTACGACACAAAGATTTTCGAGAACGATCCGTTCGCAAAGCTCGATCAGACAGGCGTAGGCAAGCTCATGGAGACTGCTATCAAGCTCGGCAAGCCGGTTAACCCGAACCTCCACATTGGTATCTGCGGCGAGCATGGCGGCGACCCGTCTTCGGTAGAGTTCTGCCACAAGATCGGTCTTGACTATGTATCGTGCTCACCGTTCCGTGTGCCGATCGCAAGACTCGCTGCTGCACAGGCTGCAATCAACAATAAGTAATAATCACGATAAAACGTGAAATAATAATGACGGCTGTCACTTTTGTGGCAGCCGTTTTTTGCGGCGTTTTTTAAAAGTGTGTGGGATCCAAGAGAAAATCATGTATAATATGCCTTGACTTCTAATTTGTGAAATACATAAAAATAAAACTATATACTGTTCAGCATTAGTATACAAGTTATTAACAAAAATTACGTATCAAAAGATTCGCAGATCTGTCCGGTTCATAGTCCTAATACAGATTTTTTCGATAAAATTTACAAAATATTATTGTTTCTATCTCAAAGATGTGGTATAATTCTCTATGATTAGAATTGTTTTTATGCCGTGATCTGTGATTTTTCACTTCATCGGGTATTTGGAAGGTGTAGTATTATGAGAAAAAAACTAAAAGTTACATTCAATGCACCCGTAACGCTTACCTTTACGGGTATCTGCCTTGCCGCTTTGATACTGAATTATATTACCGGCGGGCTTACCAATGATCTCTTTTTCAGCGTGTACCGATCTTCGCTGCTAAGCCCTTTTACCTATATCCGCTTTATCGGTCACGTATTTGGGCACGCAGATTTCGACCACTTTATCAGTAATATCATGACGCTCTTGATAATTGCGCCTCTGCTTGAGGAAAAATACGGTTCCGCAAACATCATCTTTGTGATATTTACTACCGCTCTTTCAACCGGCGTTCTTAGCTTTTTGCTTTTCCCCCGCATACAGCTTTTGGGCGCAAGCGGCGTTGTGTTCGCATTTATTCTGCTTGCTTCTATTACGGACGTTCGTGACGGTGAGATACCTATGACGTTCATCTTGGTCGCTGCAATATACTTCGGGCAGCAGGTCATCAGCGGAATATTTATTGATGATAATATTTCAAATTTCGGGCATATTCTCGGCGGTGCCTGCGGTTCTGTTATCGGTTTCAGATTCAACAAGGGAAGCGGCAGCAGCGGCAGCGATATTCAGCCCACCGAACACTATACTTACTATTAATTACGGGAGCAAATCATGCTTGATCAAAATACACCAAACGCTATGCAGGGGATCTTCCTGCCGCTTGACGCAAGACAAGGCAAGGCGTATTTTTTGAGGATCCCGGGCTATAATGATAAAGTGGAAAGCTTCGCTTTAAAGGCGTATTCCGCTGCAAAAAAGAAGGGTGCCGTCTTACAGGGGCGGCTTCAAAGCCCGACTGAAAGCCAAGTTTCTTATTATATAGAAATACTCGGCAGTGATTTTTCGCTCGATAAGTTCTTCATCGGACGTTCCATCGCCCGGTTTTTGCCGGAACTCTCCAATTCCTCATGTTCCGCTTTGACAGACGCAGTGTTCTGGGCGCTCGGCGATTTTAAAGCTTTGGGCAAAACAGACCCCATGCTTAGAAATATGTTTATTCAGCTGATGTGCTGGTTTTATTATAAGCTTCGTATTACCCTGCCACACATCGGCGATAACGTTCCGCCCATGATCTTATACGGAGGAAAAGTCAGCCGACACGAACTGTATTTCCTGAAAATACTCCATATGTGCGGCTGCGATGTTGTGCTGTTTCAGTATGACGGGCAGGACAGCTACAATACATTAGATCCTCAAGGTAAGTTTTCACAGCTTGTACAGCTTGATAAAATGCAGCCTTTTCCGCAGGGCTATTCTCTGAAACAGCTCGAGCAGGCGCAGGCTGCCGCCGATAAAAGATCGCGTCTTTACGGCTTTGCGCCGAATATAAAAGCCGCCACCAATGTGTGGCTTGACGGGGATCATATTCTGACCGACATTGAAAAGCCTCCCGTTACGAGGGGAAAAGACGCAAATACTTTCTATAACGCTTTCTGCCGTATGACCGGAGTACCGGACAAGCTGACTTATCAAAATGAGCTTTACAAATTCTATTCTAATCTCAAGAGCGGCGGGCGCTGCTTTGTTATCGAGGAAAACAAGCTTCCCGTACCTGAAGGCAGAGAACTCAACAATATCGACCGAGGGCCTTTTCGCAGCACGGAGGAAATGATCTCCTCAATGCTTAAACACATCAAAATGCCGCCGGACGGTGAACTGAAAAAGCTTATCACGAAATCATTCATTGACGTTTTGTTTGAAGAAAGTGAAAAGCCTGACATGAAAACGCCCCGCCTTATTACAATGGCAGTGTGTACGGTCTACTGGATTAATCTTTACGGGCCGCAGCTGTTTAACAGCTGGACAATGCCGATGGTATCGCTGTTTATTTACCTTGGCGGCTGCAAAACAAGCCATGAAGCTGCTTTTTTCAGGATATTGTCGAGGCTTCCGTGCGACGTGCTTATTCTTTCGCCTAATCTTAATTCAAAATGTATGCTCAATGACAATACATTATACGAACTTCAATACAGTGATACGCTGAACATTACAGAGTACCCGAAGGACTCAAGCTCGCTTCAGATCGCTACTGCCGCATACCATGCGGAGCGTCAGCTTGATACGGAACTATATCAGGATACGGGAATATATCGTGATTATCAATATCAGGAAGCAAACAGTATAATCCTCAAGACAATGTACGAGGAAATAGATATACTGTGGCGGGAGGAGGCTAAATATCGCCCCAGCTTTGATGTTGTCGGGAATTCGGTCAACGTGCCCGTGCTGTTCGCCAAAATATCCGGCGTTCGTGATTCTTCGCCCAACAAATATTGGAAAACGATCCAGCAGCTGCTCACCGAAAATACCTTCCTTGTGACGGACGTTCCTCTTGTTTCGCCGCAATTTCCGAATCCGATGAAAGTGCACTGCGCATCATTTATCAAAGGCGGAAAGATCAGGCGCAGTGAGGTCCTGAACGCACCGGAATATCAATATCGCCATTTGCGGCGGGAAACTCAGGAATATATTTTTGACAAGATAGATCTGCTGCTGAATTCGTATATTATCAAGGGAACGTATCAGAACGGAATGGAATATCTTATCACCGCTACGCTTCTGAATCTTCCCGCCCCCATTGTGAAGCTTATTCAGGGCTTCGATTTTACAAAGCTGAGCCCCAAGTTTGTCTATATAAATACGGGCGAAACTCCGATCTCCGCAGAGGATTCGATCATAGCAGCATTCCTGAGTCTGGTAGGATTTGACGTGCTGTTTTTCGTTCCTACGGGTTATCAGACAGTTGATATATATTTCGATAAAAACATTATGGCTGAACACAAGATAGGAGAGTATATGTACGATCTTCGTGTGCCGTCATTCAAAATGCCGAAAGGTGCGGCGAAAAAAGGCAAGTCACTTTTTGGCAATCTTTTCAAAAAGGAGTAAGAAAAAATGAGTATCGATTTCACAAAAAAAGACGCCCCTGCGCCGCAGCCGGCAGCGACTCAGGCAATTGCCGTACAGCCCGTTTTGAGTCTCGATAAGGAAGAGCCGAAGCCCTACGACATCACTGCCGACAGAGCGCAGATGACGAGAGAGCTTGTTAATTCCGCAGAGATCGACAAGCTGACAAGCGAGATCTCTGTTCACGACGTCAACACCATCGTTACATTCGGCGGCGAAACGGCAAACAAGATCGCTCAGGTATCCGACACTATCCTGCGCAATACAAATATGTCGCAGCTTGACGATTCGGTCGTTATGCTGAATGCGCTAAAAAAGATCATGGATCAGTTTGACGCAAAGGAGCTTCAGAAGGATCCCGGAATGTTCGACAAGCTTTTTGCGGGCGCAAAGAAAAGCATAGACAAGATCCTCGCAAAATATACCAATATGGGCAACGAGGTCGATAAGATTTACGTTCAGCTGAAAAGCTATGAAGCTGAGATCATACAGTCAAACCGCAAGCTTGAGGAGATGTTCAATACAAACGTTGACTACTACCATTCTCTGGTAAAATATATCCTTGCAGGCGAGCAGGCCGAGCAGGAGCTTCAGGCATATATCAGCAGCCGCAAGAGTGACCTGGAAGCGACCGGCGACTCCGCTATACAGTTCGATATCCAGGCGGGCGAGCAGGCGCTGGCGCTGCTGGAGCAGCGTGTACAGGATCTTCGCACCGCAGAAAATGTTGCTATGCAGTCGATCCCGCTCATCAAGACAATGGAGTTCAGCAATCTCAATCTCATCAGAAAGATAGACTCCGCATTTATTGTTACGCTGCCTGTTTTCAAGCAGTCTTTGGCGCAGGCGATCATGCTAAAGCGTCAGAAGATACAGGCGGACGCGCTCACTGCGCTTGATGAGAAAACGAACGAGCTGCTAATCAAGAACGCTCAGAACGCCGCAAATCAGTCTAAGGCAGTCGCTCATCTTGTTGCTGGAAGCTCCATCAAGGTAGAAACTCTTGAAACAACATGGCAGACGATCATGCAGGGTATCCAGGAAACAAAGCAGGTACAGGACGAGGCAAAGGCTCAGAGAGCCGACGCTAAGGCGCGTCTTGAAAAACTAAAGAGCCAGTATTACGGTCAGTTTGATATGCCGCAGGCGGGCAGCGATCTGAATCAATACTAAGGAGTTTTGGAGGTAACTGTCATGGCGATCAATCTATCTAAAGGTCAAAAAGTTGAGCTGACCAAAAGCAATCCAAATCTCAAGCATATTATGGTCGGATTGGGCTGGGACGTCAACGTATTTGAGGGCGGCTATGATTTTGACCTCGACGCATCAGCATTTGCCTTAGGCGCATATGGTAAATGCCTTGCCGACAGCGATTTTGTGTTTTACGGTAATCTCAGACACCCCTCCGGAGCTATCGTGCATATGGGCGACAATCTCACCGGAGAAGGCGAGGGCGATGACGAGCAGATCGAAGTGGATCTTTCGCTGATCCCCGGTAATATCACTAAGATCGCTTTTACCGTAACAATATATGACTCTGATAAGCGCCGTCAGAATTTCGGGCAGGTGTCCAATGCTTATATCCGCATTGTAGACGAGGATACAGGCACCGAGCTTATCCACTATGATCTTGGCGAGGATTTCTCGATCGAAACAGCCATTGTTGTCGGCGAGATATACCTTTACAACGGCAACTGGAAATTCAATGCTGTCGGAAGCGGTTTCAGAGGCGGGCTGGCTGCGTTATGCGGTCACTACGGCATTGATGTTGAATAATTACATATTAACATACTATCATACTATCATTACGAGGTACATTACTATGAGTATTCGTTCCGATTATAATTTTTCTTCCGGCGCTCCTTCAAATGTTTTTGTGGGAGTGGGTTGGGACATCAGCCGCAGCAGTGATACGGGTGAATTCGACCTTGACGCCTGCGCATTTCTGCTCGGCGAAAACGGCAGAGTTGCGAGTGCGCGTGATTTCGTGTACTATAATAACATGAAAAGCGGCAGCGGCGCAGTCGTTCATACCGGCGACAACCGTACAGGCGAGGGCGAGGGTGACGATGAAGCTATTATTGTTGATTTCTCATCGCTGCCCGAGGACGTTAAAAGCATAGTCTTCACGGTCAGCATTTACGAGGCGGACAACAGAAAACAGAATTTCGGCATGATCGATAACGCCTATATCAGACTGTATGACGAAGATCTGGGCGAGCTTTTCCGCTATGATCTGGGCGATGCATTCTCAAGCGAAACGGCAGTCGTATTCGGCGCGCTCTATCTTGACGACGAAGACGGCGAATGGAAATTCAAGATCATCGGCGAGGGATTCAACGGCGGTATACTTGCTCTTAGTCTGCGTTACGGCGTTTTTAAGAAATAAGTGCATTTCATTACTACACAAGGCGTATGGTCTTCTGTCATAACGGTTTTCCGAAATGCAGATCATAAGAATTAACATAGTCAATAGTCGAATATATAATATATATTCGTGTTGAAATATTATTTATTTACAGGGAGGTAATTAATTATGTCAGTGAATTTGTCAAAGGGTCAGAAGGTTAGTCTTACAAAGGGTAATCCGGGTCTTAAGAATGTTGTTGTTGGTCTTGGCTGGGACGTCAACGCATACGACAGCGGCGCAGATTTCGATCTTGACGCTTCCGCATTTCTGCTCGGCGCAAACGGTAAGTGCGCTGTAAGCACCGACTTTGTTTTCTACGGCAACCTTCAGCACCCCTCGGGCGCAGTTGTTCACACGGGTGACAACCTTACAGGCGAAGGCGAAGGCGACGACGAGTCCATTAAGGTAGATCTTTCCAAGATCCCCGCAGGCATCGAGAAGATCGCTTTCACGGCTACTATCTATGACGCAGAAGCAAGAAGACAGACTTTCGGTCAGGTCAACAATGCATATATCCGGATCTATGACGAGCTTACAGGCAGGGAACTGCTCCGCTACGATCTTGGCGAGGATTTCTCTATCGAAACTGCAGTTGTTTTCGGCGAGGTTTACAAGCACAACGGCGAGTGGAAATTCAACGCTATAGGCAGCGGATATCAGGGCGGACTGGCTGCTCTGTGCGGCAGCTACGGAATTGATGTTGCCTGATTTTTAGTGAGGTGATTATATGTCTGTCAGCCTTACTAAAGGACAAAAAGTCAGTTTAACAAAAGAAGCTCCCGGACTGAAGAAGATCATGGTAGGACTCGGCTGGGACGCTGCGGAGCGAAAGGGCTTTTTCGGCGGTCTTTTCGGCGGGCCACAGGAGATAGACTGCGATGCGTCTGCGATAATGCTCCAAAACGGAAAGTTTGTCGAGATGCGTGATACGGTATATTTCGGCAACCTCACTCACTATACGAATTCTGTTGTTCATACGGGCGATAACCTTACGGGCGAGGGCGACGGAGATGATGAGCAGATACTGATCGATCTGTCGGCAGTTCCTCAGAAATACGACAAAATCGTTATCGTTGTTAATATTTATGCTGCGCAGGCGCGCAAACAGGATTTCGGAATGATAAAAAATGCTTTTGTGAGGATCGTTGACAATTCCACCGGCAGAGAAATGCTGAAATTTAATCTGACCGAAAACTATCAGGGAATGACGGCGATGGTTTTTGGTGAGATATATCGTCACAATGGCGAATGGAAGTTTAATGCGATAGGTATGGGCACTAAGGACGGTTCGATATCGGATCTTGCAAAGAGATACGCATAGTGTTTATCAATCCATGCGCAATTGCCGAACAGCGTAAAGCTTCACGCAGATAATTTAATATATAACCGCAGAGGAGCTGTCCTCTGACTTTATTTTAGGCGGCGGGTGATCTCACGTTCATTAGGGGTGATCCTCTGCCGAACGCACAAGCCATGGCTTGTTTTTGCTTGTTGAAAGCAGAGCTTCTAAAAGTTAAGACCTGCGTCATACTTTCTGTTTGGCGCAGGTCTTATCAATGTATCAGCTAAAGAAACGCGTCTTACCCCTGTTATTCGTATATGTATGTACACTATTGACATATTCTACAAATAGATAATATATAATCTCAACTCAATTGTACAATACATAGAATTTGTGTAATAGTAATGGATAAAAATACCGGTTTGTGCTACAATGGAAACGATATCATATGTGCAAAAATATGATACAGGACAACCCGGCTTTTTGGGAACATAACCACAGAGGGAATGTCCCCCGTCTCTTATAGGCGGCGGGCTCTATCCCGCGTTCAGTTGGGGGTTAAATCCCCTATTGACGCGCAGGCCTGTGGCTTGTGTCTGCTTGTTGAAAGCAGAGCTTTTAAGATGCCGGAAACCGCAATAATATTTTTCGGGAGGGATTATTTTGAACTACAAAGGACTTACCGAACAGGAAGTCAAAAAGTCACGTGAAGAACACGGCTCCAACGTTATCCCTGATTCCGAACCCACTACGTTCTGGGCGGAATTTCTGGAAACGTTTGGCGACCCTATGATCAAGATACTGCTTGTTATCGCCGCTATCATGATCGTAATGTTCTTCTTTGGCAAGGCTGAGATCTACGAGCCTATCGGTACTATCGTTGCGATCCTCGTGGTTGCTACTGTATCGGCAAAAACGGGCGTTGCCAGCGACACGAAATACCGTGAGCTGAAGGACAGCACCGAGAAGGATAAGTGTAAAGCTTATCGTGACGGCAAGATCACAGTTATCGAGATCGATGACGTTGTTGCAGGCGATAAGATCCTGCTCCAGTCGGGCGACAAGATCCCCGCGGACGGCATTCTCGTTGACGGAAAGCTCAAGGTAGACAATTCAGCGCTCAACGGCGAGGCGGAAGAATGTAAGAAGACCGCAGCGTCCGAGAATACTCAGCTTGCGGAAGAGATCACGGGCGATACTTTCGTTGACGAGCATTCGCTGTTCAGAGGCGCAGTTGTGTTTGACGGCGAGGGCGTGCTTGACGTACGCAAGGTCGGTCTAAAAACTATGATGGGTAAAATGGCGGAGGAAATGCAGGAGGACGAGCCTGATTCTCCGCTCAAGGTCAAGCTGGCAAAGCTTGCGGGTCAGATCTCCACGTTCGGATACATCGGCGCGGCCGTGATTACCCTGCTTTACATCGCATACTTTATCTTCTTCCAGCCTACCGCAGCAGGCGCAGTCGGCCCTGCCGCATTCTTCGGTCAGGATATCGGGATCATTGTACAGAAATTCGTAGACGCCGTTTCTCTCGCTGTTGTTATTATCGTGTGCGCAGTGCCTGAGGGTCTTCCGCTGATGATCTCTCTCGTGCTTATGCAGAACACATCGAAGATGCTCGATCACAACGTTCTCGTGCGTAAGGCTGAGGGTATCGAAACAGCAGGCTCTCTGAATATCCTTTTCTCCGATAAGACCGGTACTATCACCAAGGGCAAGCTTGAGGTCGTTGATTTCTTTACGGCTGACGGCAAATCGACGCCGGTTGCCGAGCTTTCTTCTCACAAGAAAGTAAAAGATCTCATCGATATTGCTATCGGCAAGAACACTCAGTCTATGTTTGACGATACTCACAAGGTCATCGGCGGCAATGCGACCGATCAGGCTCTTATGAAGTTTATCGGCGAGGAAGTTTTCAACTCTCTTGCGCAGAACACCAAGTACGTTGTTTCCGATTCACAGGGTTTCAACTCAACCAATAAATTCAGTCAGGCTCACATTAAGAGCCTCAATAAGACATTCTACAAGGGCGCGCCCGAAAGACTGCTTGATAACGCAAAAAGCT
>CACZCM010000081.1 GCA_902779615.1 uncultured Ruminococcus sp.
GCTTTTTTCAAAAAGCGGGCAGGGTGCAGGGGTGCGGGTCTCCGGGGGAGACCTCTGCGAAGCAGAAGCACCGACCGAACCGGCAGGTGAGACCGGAGTACCGCCCGCCGGAGGCTTGCTCCAGCCCTTTGCAAGGGGTGAATTCCAAAACAATCCAGTGGATTGTTTTGGAAGAGGGGACGCTTTGGCAGAAAGCGTTCCCTACTAACGACAAGAACAAGTTCATATCGCCGCTCCAAGGCGACGCTAAAGTCTAAGTTAATGACATTGCTCCGAGGAAGACCTCTGCACAGCAGAAGCGCCGACCGACGCAGCAGCTGAGACCCGCACCCCGGCACCTTGCAAGCCTTTTGAAAAAGGCTTGAGCGAAAACTTAAATTATTATTCTTTCAAAGAAAGTTAATTTCCGTGTTATTGACAGAAGATCTATAGACTGCAGTTCAAACGAGGTGAACCAATATTGTCCCGAACTTATCCTGTGCGCAGCGCGGGAGTTTACTGTGCGCTGATGATCTCGGCGGTGTGTTCTGCGCTGTTTTATTCCGATAACGCCTTGCCTACTTTCGTTTGCGCGCTGATTTTGTGCGCAGTTTTTGCGTCTGCGGCAGTATATCTGAATGCAGCCTGCATGAACATTCAAGACCCTTTGGAAAAAAATGTGCTTCGCTTAGTGTACCGTTTGCTGTTTATCTGCGCGGGCGCCGTACTAATGACTCGCTTCGCGCTGTTTCTAAGCGAGTTTACTCCAACAGGTTTGCGATTCTATTCGTTTATTGCCGCTGTTGTTTTTGTGTGCGCGTATGCTTCGAAATGCGGAGGAACTGCCGTTTTGCGCTGCTGTATCCCGCTGTTTGCGCTTTGTTTTGCAGCAGATCTTCTGATGCTGATATCGTTTGTGATCCATTCCCGCGCCGGCAATCTTGTTTATGAGCTGAAAAGATCCGATTACTCTCCCGCAGCCTTTGCAGCCGCTCTTCCTGCTGCGCTTTTACCCTTTGCCGCCGTTCCCGCAGTGCTCTTGTCGCAAAAAGGTTCTGTGCGCCTGAAGCCTGCTTTGCCGCTGTCGGTCGCTGCGGCGTTCGTTTTTGCTTCGGCGATTTCCGCAGCGGCGTGCGCCGTTCTGGGCAGTACTGCGCCGCTCGCAGAGTTTCCCATATACAGCGCAGCGCGAGCATCGGGGAGAGCATCTTTGAGGACTGATATGCTTTTTTTGTGCAGGCAGGTAATAGGCACATTTGTAATGCTGTCGCTTTATCTCTGCGCAGCAAGAAGACCGGCGGACGATTTGGTTCCGTCAAAGAACGACCATGCGGGAATGATCTCCGCTGCGGCAGTATTTATAATATCGGCGGCTGCTGTGAACTCTTATGCGCTGCAGGATATCATACTGTCGCCTGCATTTATGATCGCAGTTTCGGCGGCAGCGGTTTTAATACTTCCCATTGCTGCGATAATAGTCCGAATCGTGGATAAAACCATATTTCGGAGCAGCGCAGCATTGTTGATAATGTGCGTGATAATATCAACGCTTTCGGGGTGTGACGGATTTGCGCTTAACAGTGTTCCGTGCGCCGCAATGAGTACAGATGCATCTCGGAGCAATATATTTGTAAACGCCGTGACGACAGCGGGTATCGCTGCGGTAATGATTGCCGTTGTGATAGTCTGCAAGAAACGTAAAACAAAGCTTCGCAAAAGCGGAATCCTGCTTTTAATATGCCTGCCTATGATCATTCTTGCCGGGTGTGACGATATACAGCTTCAAAACAGAATGATAGTTAAGGGCATGGGGATCGATCTTGACGGTGCTGAATACAGGGTCGCAGTGCAGTATATCGACAATTATTCCGACGGCGACAGGCATGAGAATAGAACGATCGTTGTCCGCGGCAGCAGCGTTTCGGACGCGGTGGGCGAACTCAGAAGAGCCTCGGGGAGCGACGCATTTTTCGGTCAGCTGGAAGCGGTCGTGCTGAGCCGCGATGTATTTGAGCGGCACCTGTATGAGTCGCTCGATCATATTTTGAGATACAGTGAGGCTGCGCCCTCGGCAAGGCTTTATGTCAGCGAGAGCAGCGCCGCCGATATACTCACTTTCTCCCAAAAGGGAACTATCGAGCCGATCGATCACATGATCTCCATCTATCCCACAACATCAAAAAATGATGCGCGTTTTACGGTACTGGGCGTTATGGACGCGCTCCTTACAGACGGCACAGCGCCGTACGCCTGTACTCTGAAAAAAACAGACAGCGCCGTGCGTTTGAACAGCGCGATATATCTGGTGAACGACAGATCGCACATTATGAATGAAGAGGAGTTTCTCACATTCTGCATTTTGAATTCGCTGAAAAGCGAGCTGACGCTTACAGTCGATAAAGCGGTGTGCGAGATCATTTCCGCCGATACCGGGTTTGATATAGACAGCGGAGCGACCGTAAAAGCGGATATCGATCTTAAGCTAAAGGTTCTGGAAAACGGAAAAAGTCTGAATATGGAACAAATTGAACGTAAGGTCACGCAGCGTGTGAGGGAAATGACGCAAAAAAATGCACGCCGGCTCTTACAGCAGCGTGCAGATGTATTCGGTCTTTCAAAAATAGCGGGGGAAGATCTGACGAATAATCCGGGAGCGGCTGATATCGAGATCAGCGTCACCGCGGATGTGAGCTGATATGAAACAAAGGAGGCGTTGATACAGTCAAGCGCCTCCTTTTTGAAGATTATTCAACTATTCAGAACCATGTCTTTGATAATGGATCTGTGATCCGATAGAGATCAGCAAAAAAGTTTTCGCCAAACCCTTTTGGAGTGAACTCCGATATCAGCGTGAAGCTCCGCTTTTGCGGCTTTCGGCAAGGGCGATTATTCTCTCGACCTGATCGTCCGCAGTGGTGCAGGTCCCAAGCGGGTGTGTCTGAGAGCTGCTGCACCCGTGGAAATCGGTTCCGCCTGTCATGATGAGATCGTGTTCTTTGCAGATATCGCCCAGAACCTTTTCATCGTCTTCACGGGCGCGGGGATAATACACCTCGATCCCGTCAAGCCCTTTTTCGATCAGCGCTGGAATAAGATCATAATTATTGTATACGGCGGGATGCGCAAGCACCGTCACGCCCCCGGATTCACGGGCGATACGCAGCGCCTCAAAAACGTCCGGCTTGTCAAATTTAACTTTTGCAATGCCGAATCTGTTGTCGAAAAGCTTGCGAAAAACATCGCCGAACATTTCTGTGGTATAGCCTGCGTCCATCAGCGCACGCATTATGTGCTGCTTATAGATACAGCCGCTTCCCGCGCTGCGGCGCAGGATCATATCATATGGGATAGGGTAGGCGCAGATCACTTTCTGCGCAGCGGTCTGTACAGCCTGACGGCGGCTTCGAAGAGTAGTGCGCAGCATAGTCGAAAGGCGCTCACGTGACGAGGGCATATAACACAACAGATGAACGCTGCGCCCTGTTGCGGGATCAATACAGGAGATCTCGGTTCCGGGAATTATCCGGACGCCGAATTTCTCGCCGAATACAGCAGCGCGGTCAGAGCCTGCCAGTGTGTCGTGGTCTGTGATGGATACTGCGTTAAGACCTTTGTTTTTTGCGATCAAAACGATCTCATCGACCTCCGTAGATCCATCGGATAATTTTGAGTGTACATGTAGATCAGCGGGCATTATCATAACCTCTTTCATTTTATGCGCCCGACTGCGGCACAGCGCAATGCGGCATAAAATCAATATTCTCATATAATTTTAACATAATTTTTTGTTTTTTTCAAGCGATAGAAATCGAAATTCCAGAGCTTTTGAATGAGTAAAAAACTATAAATTAAAAGTTTTTTGCGCAGCTTTTTTCAAAAAAGCAGCCGAGACCCCAGCCCCACAAAGCAGCTAAAGGTAAGCAAAATAATAAGAAAAAGAAAAATAATAGCAAGCGAAGCAGCAAATTGTAACCGGCGTTAACTATAAAGCAAGCCGTCACCAATGTGCCGAACGTATGGAAGATAACGGCTGAGTTCACAATTTGTTTGCTCGTTCAAAAGCCATGATCGAAATTCCTCTGTTTTTAACAGCAGAGATCGGCTGTTAATTGTATCATTTGTGATAATACAAAACAAAAAATTTCAAATGGTGTTGACATTCTCGGAAAGGTGTGCTATACTATACTTGTACTGATTGTGATAATACAAGTATTAACAAAATGCAAGCAAGATCCAACTGCCCGCCCGTGAATAAGAACGATCGGCGTGCGCGCTATGGTATCCTGCGAAATGATCGAAGAAGCCCGACTGCGAATGTCTGTATTGATCCGCGTTGGTTTTGGGGTCGGGTCTGTAACGACCGCCGCAAGACGTTTGGTTTCGTTATTTCCGTGATATCTGCGCATCAAAAACCATTCCGCAGGAGGTGAAGAGATGTTTAGTATGTTTCATATCAATTACAGGAGCGGAGAACCTATCTATATGCAGATCTACAATGAGGTAGTCAAGGAGATCTCACTGGGACTTCTTATCCCTCAAGAAAAGCTGGCTACGGTCAGAGAGCTTGCATCCGAACTCGGCATCAACCCCAATACCGTTTCCAAGGCGTATCAGATGCTTGAGGCGAACGGGTACATTTTTTCTGCTGTCGGGAAGGGGTCGTTCGTCGCTGATAATACCGATAAGCTTGCGGGGCTTAAAGAGGGTACGATGAACGACCTGCGAAAGCTGATGAAGGACGCAGTGCGATATGGCGTTACGCTTGGTGAAATGCGGAAGCTTGTCGATGAAGTGTTCAGTGACCGCAAAACCGAATAGCAATTTTTTCGGAATGAAAGCTTACAGTCAAAATGAAATACACCATGGAGGTGAAGTAAACAATGCTCGAAATTAAAAATATAACGAAAAAATTCGGCGATACGGTCGCCCTTGACAATCTGTCGTTCACGATACCCGACGGCTCTGTGTTCGGGCTTATCGGCTCCAACGGTTCGGGCAAATCTACGCTGCTTCGTATTATATCGGGGGTCTATCAGCCCGACGCAGGCAGCGCAATGATAGACGGTATGGACACGTTTGAGTGCCCGGAGGCGAAGGAAAAGTGCTTTTTTATTCCCGATTTTCCCTTTGTTTACAATAACTCGACCGTTTCAGGCATGGCGTCGCTTTACAGGGATATGTACCCAACGTGGAGCGAGGAAAAATTCCAAAAGATCTCCTGCTTGTTCCCGATAGATGTAAAAAGCCGCATCATCAATATGTCAAAGGGTATGCAGCGGCAGGCGGCGCTTATCATTGCTTTATCGGCGTGCCCGAAATACATTATGCTCGACGAGATATTTGACGGACTTGATCCCGTTGTGCGTCAGCTTGTAAAAAAGCTGCTGATGGAGATGGTCGCAGAGTGCGGAACTACGGTCGTCATCGCTTCGCATAACCTTCGCGAACTCGAAGATGTTTGCGACCATGTAGGTCTTATTCACAAGGGCGGCATCGTCATGGAGAAGGAGCTTGACGCCGCTAAACTCGGTATACATCGTATTCAGGTCGTATTTGATGAAGATAAGGGAGAGGGCGTTCTGTCCGACCTCAATGTTGTCAATGTGGTTCGTCAGGGCAAAATGCTTACTCTGACTGTTCGGGGCGACGGCGAGGAGATCGAAAAGAGAGTTCGTCAGCTTGACCCGATCTACATGGAAATGCTCCCGCTTACGCTTGAGGAAGTATTTATCAGTGAAATGGAGGCGGTAGGATATGACATCAACAACATCCTCAAATAACAGATTTTCACTTCTTTACAAATGGGCTATTCGCAGAAACAAGCCGATCATTATCGTTTTCTCGATCCTAATGGCAGTCGGTATCCTTATCGATATCAACGGTCTTACGTTCACCGTTGCGCCGGATTTCTCGCAGGAAGCTGTGGAGGACGCCAGAAGTACTATCGGTCTGGTCAGTCTGATAATTGCTCAAATAGGCGCAGTCGTGGTGTCGCTGATCTCTTCACTCATCACATTCTCGTTTTTGCACAATAAGCGTTCGGTGGATATGTACGGCTCGATGCCTGCTAAGCGCGAAACTGTTTTTCTGTCGCACCTTCTGGGCAGTATGACCGCAGTCGGCGCGCCCTATATTGCGGGGTCGCTCATTGTTATCGGTCTTACTTCCTCGGGTGAATCGCTCGGTCATTTTCTGATGATCCTTTTGTCGGGCATTCTGGGTATCGCCGCTTCCTGCACCTTCACTGCTCTTATCGCTTACTGCTGCGGCACATCGGTAGATACGCTCATCACGGCGATCGGAGTAAACGCTATTTATGCGGGTACAGTCGGTCTGTACTGGATGCTTATGTCCAATATGATCCCCGGCGTTAACTTCGAAAACTTCCTCACTTCTCCCTTTATCGTGCTTTTGTGCCCCTATGCATTCTGCTTCTTTGCGGACGCATATCACATTGCGGATGAGAATACGTCATTTGCCATTTTGATAATATGGATGATCGTATTCACCGCAGGCGTGTTTGCGCTGGCGCTCTTAATGTCAAAGCGCCGCAAGGCGGAAACTGCTCAGAGCGGCTTTGCCGTGGGCTGGATACCGCAGATAATCAAAGCCGGCGCGTCTATCGTGTGCGGCGGTCTGGTCGGCGGTATCGCAGGCATCAGCTCGGACGCAGGCATTAGCTCGATGTTCCAATTCGTGATATGGTATATTATTGTCGGCGCTGCCGCATTTGCGATAATCCATATTATTATCGAGCGCGGATTCAAAAAAGGCATTCGCAAGGGCATTATAATTTACACCTGCACCACCGCAGTATTTCTGATGTCGGTGCTCGCGCTGACAACTGGTCTTGGTATAGATAAATATGTGCCCGATCCCGACAACGTGAGATCGGCGAGGCTTAATTATGATGAACCGGTAACAGATCCCGAGAACATCAAGACCGTCACCGAGATCCATCGTCTGATTGCTGACGGTATCCACAACAGTCATCTGCGCCCGTACTACATCAATAATGACTCAATGTACGGCAACTACTCATATTATACAGAAAGCGGCGATGATGACAGCAGCAAAATGTATTATCCGCTGACCAGACGCTGCGACTTTGATTTCAGCTACAAGAAAAAGATCGGGTTCAGCACGTCAAGAGAGTATTATCTGTATCCCGACAAATACTTTGCCACGATCTATGACTTTGATTCGATCGAGAAGCTGCTGCAGAAGTATTACAGCAGCGATGAGTACAAGCGTTCTCAGAATGCGGCGCTGTGGGCAGACGATATTCCCGAATGGATCACCGTTGACAAGGATAGCCAGCCTTTGCTTACCTACGAAAAATACAGAGGCATAACAAAAATAGGCGATGACGATGGGTATTACGGATCCAATTATTTTATTGTCAAAGAAGAAACACTGCCCTACAACAAAAAGTTTCTTTCCGGGCTGTATGTGGCGCTGCGCAAGGATATCCTCGCGGATAAGGAGTACTACACGCAAATATTGGATCCCGACAACACCGATAACGACGCGCTGTACGGAGACGGTTATATAAGGCTTGATGTCAATTATAAGTACAGTGAATACGATGTTTACAGAGGAAATATTTTTTACGATCACAACGAATACGCTGATTATGCGAGTGGCGTACACGTTGTCATAAAGGACAGCTACAGCAATACGCTGAAATATCTTGCGGATCACTACATTGACACGGAAACAACGACTGCCGAGGAATCCGCCGCAATGTACTCCATGACTGCTGCGGGATACATGGAGTGTCTTGACAGAGTCGATCCCGAAAAAACAGAAGGCTATATAGAGTTCGGTTTTGACGGCAATATAGAAGATCTGCTGCGCGCCGTGGACGGAGCGTCCGAGCTGATGGAAGGCACTGCGCTTTCGAGAATGGGAATGTTCGAGGAAGCGGAAGAATGGGACAATGCGCACGGCAAGGAGTTCAGATCAAAGCTTATCAAATATGCGCAGTATTATTATAATGATTATCCCAACCCCGAAGCAATGCCGGACTATACGAACAGCTTTATGGATAATATGGGCATATCGGGCGACTGGTTCTACATGGAGGATAAGATATTCGAAGAGCTGGACTCAAGGCTTAACGAGATCGTAAGTGAGATCAACAACGCCGAAGCGAGCAAAAAAGCCTCGGACAACACCGACAGCTCGTCAAAGGCGTCAGAGAGCGCAGCTTCCGATAATTCGTCAAAGGCAAGCGAAAGCGCGGCTTCCGATACGTCGTCAAAGGCAAGCGAAAGCGCAGCTTCCGATACGTCGTCAAAGGCAAGCGAAAGCGCAGCTCCCGACACGTCGTCAAAGGCAAACGAAAGCGCGGCTTCCGACACATCATCGAAGGCAGCCGAAAGCAGCATAGGCGAAGCCGCATAAACAACATAGTTTTGGAAGGTATTTTATATATTATCTTGCTGCATATTTGCAGCGGCCCTCTCACAGTTATCCTGCTCCGTTCTCTATAGGCGGGGCAGGGTAGATAAATAACGAGTACGACTAATTGCATATATTCCCAAGCCTGCCCCGCATGATCTTTTGTGCGGGGCAGGCGAGTTATTTGTAAAAACACACTCCAATGGGATTCTTATAAGTCTATAATACAAAAAGTAATACATTGTGTATTGCATTTTGCGATCGTTTTTGGTATAATATTAAGTAAAGGAAGTGGTTGTGTGCTGTTTGAATGGGATGATGCAAAGAACAAAATCAACTTAAAGAAACATGGTATTGATTTCGAAACGGCGGCATACGTTTTCGGCGATGAAAACAGAGTGGAGTTGTATGACGAGGCGCATTCCGAATATGAAGACAGATATATTACTATCGGAATGATCGGGAGATTGACGTATATTGTCACGGTAGTTTACACCGAGCGTAAAAACGCAGTGCGGCTGATATCCGCTCGAAAAGCTACAAATGAGGAAAGGAGATTTTATTATGATCATTCACAGGGAAATTGATTTAACTAAGCCTCTGACCGAAGAGCAAAATGCAATGCTTGAAGCTATGGAAAGCCGTCCCGTACAGCCTGATGAAGACTGCCCGGCTCTCTGCGCCGAAAAGCTCGAACAGCTTGCGAAGCTTTCGCAGGAAAAGCGTGAGGAGCGCAAAAAGCAAGTCGTAACGCTGCGCTTGTCGCCACAGGCATTAAAAACAGCCCAGTCGCTGGGCAAGGGGTATACCTCGGTGCTCAGCAGGATCTTGGAAAGCGTATTGTCCGACGCAGAATCGATAAAGCATTATTTATAACTTTCGCAATGTACAGCCGCCCCGCACGAATTCTCAGTGCGGAGCGGCGAGTTGTTACATAAAAGAATAATATTCACAAAAAAACGAACAATTATGTCAAAATATTCACCTTGTTTTTCCGTAAAAATTTTACTGTATTATAAATATGCAATCAAAACACAGGTACGTCATAAGCCTGTGGGAGAAAATTTTTTAAGGAAAGAGGTAATTTTTATGACAATGATGCAGAAAGTCCAGGCTAAGAAGTCGAAGAAAGGCTTTACCCTCGTAGAGCTCGTAATCGTTATT
>CACZCM010000082.1 GCA_902779615.1 uncultured Ruminococcus sp.
AAGGTGCGTGAAAAGAGCGTCCTTGACGGCTTCTCTGTCAACCTCGGCATACGCTGTCAAAGGCAGCGCAGCCGTGATGATAATAAATGCGAGAATGGTAGCTTTCAGTTTTCTTAACATAGTTTAATCCTCCGTGTATTTGAAATAATGTTCAAGAGCCTTGATGACAGTATCTTGTATTTCCTCGGCGGTTTTACCGTCGCTGAAATAGCGGTTAAATGTGTCTGTCGGAATCTTTACAGACTTCGTTTTTGCCTTTTCCTTGTCGGCAGGCGTAAGTGTTTCGGAGATCGTTTCCTCCGTAAGCTCTCCCGATTGCTTGAGCTTTTTAAGCTGTTCGGCGGCTTTCATATTGAGCAGCTTCGGGTTATCCTCGATAAGTTTGGCGACAAGCTCCTGCTCGTCATCGGACAGATACGATACTTCCACCGCCGCCCTCAAAGCTATCTGTTCGTCGTCAACGAGTCGCTTGATACTGTCGCAGCAGTATGTCACTCGCAAATATCGAGCAACAGATGTTGAGCCTATGCCGTACTGATCGGCGAGCTTGTGATTTGTCGTTTCGCCCTTGCTCGACTTATTTCCCATTGGGGAAGAAGTTGCGCCTTCGAGCATTTCAAGCTCTCTCAAAATATCGTTTCGCTTGCCTTGTGAGAACAGCTTGCCCTGCTCCATTTTGAGAGCTTCGGCGCGTTCGGAGATCCTCAAATTGTCAAAGCCTCGCTGAATAATGTTGCTTTCAACAACGTATATCTCCGCTTCTTCCTCGGTCAGTCCCGCCTTGACGATACACGGTACCGCCGGAAGTCCTGCTATCTGCGCGGCGTTGTGACGATTGTGACCGATCAATATTTCATACTTGCCGTTGTCGAGCGGCTGAACGATAAGCGGAGTGAATATTCCGTTAGCCTTAATGGATTCAACCATATCGTCGAGCCGTTCGCCCGTGTACAATGAAAACTTGTGGTTGTGATAAGCTGTGAGATCATTGCAGCTTATCATTTTTACTTGGTTATCCGTATCGGTGCCGAGCATAGCACCGAGATCAAAAACGGTCGTCATTATTTTTCACCTCCGATTTTTTCAATAAGCTCTATCGCAAGAGCCCTGTATTCCTCGCCGAGCTTCGTCTTGTTTCTGCAAAGCGACACGCCCGTTTCTGATGACTTCGCCGCTTCAACTGACTTGTGTATCCTCGTTTCAAGCAGGCTCTCGCCGTACTTCTCCGAAAGCGTTTCAAGCGCCGATCTTGACACCTTTGTGTTGTCAACCATCGTCGGCAATATTAACGGCTTGGAAAGCGAGGAATTGAGTGTGACGGTGATCTGCGAGTGGAGCGAGATAAGCGCCGTCAAGCCGTCAATGCTGAATTTCTGCGTCTGAACAGGCACGATCATTTTGTCGGCGGCGGTCAGCGCATTGAGTAAAAGATTGCCGAGCGACGGCAGGCAGTCAAGCAGAACATAGTCGTAATTATCGGTAACGCTGTCGCCGAGAATACGCTTCAATATCGTTTCCTTTGACAATGCCCGAAGCATATAAAGGTCGGCGCTTGCGAGATTGATGTCGGAGTGAATGTAGTCAACATTGTTGACCTCGTTGTGTCTGATCGACAACTTGACTTCCTCCGGCGAGATCACGCCTTTCTGACAGGTGTTGATGATAAGCTGTGTCATAGTCGGTTTGTCGTCCGAGCCGTCAAAGCCGAGATAATCGGACAGGTTAGCCTGTGGATCGAGATCGACAAGCAGGACGCGCTTGTCATTGTGGAGTGCAAGAGCCGCTCCGAGATTCATTGTTGTCGTTGTCTTTCCAACGCCGCCCTTTTGGTTGGCTATTGCGATTTTGATTGCTGGCATTTTTCATTTCTCCTTTGTGTCGAGTGATTTTTTCTCCCTACGATTGACATTATACACGACAATTATATAATTGTCAAGTATGACCATTTATTTTTTTAGAATTTTTCCCTCGGTTATTGCAACGGCGAAGATTATACGGTATAATAAACAAAGCGTAAAGCTATTTTTTGACTATTCAACACAAAGGAAGATCGCTATGGGAATTGAAAAGACTTTTGTCTGTAAAGATTGCGGAAACGAATTTACTTCAAAAGCAAATCACGCCGATTATTGTTCGGATTGCAGAAAGAAAAGGCAGAACGAACGAGCAAAAGCATATCGTGAAAAGAAAAGAAATTTAGAGCCGACAAGAGCGCTCGGCAGTATGGATACTTGCCCCGAATGCGGCAAACAGTATATGGTAATGAGCGGATCGCAAAAGGTCTGCGAGGATTGCCGCAGAAAAACCGAAAACAAGCGCAAGTCGAAAACGAATAACGAATATACGGCGAGAACATACGACACTATTCTTGTTATCTTTAAGAAAGGTACAAAGATGGATATACAGGAGAAGATCGCCGATTATAAAATTGCAACGGGCGAGGATATGAGCGTGAACGAGTTTATATCACGAGCCGTTGAGAAAATGCTTTCTGACTTTGATTCCGTTATAAAGTCCGAATCTAAATAAGCGTCTGCGGTTTCTCTCTCGTTGTTGAGTGATCGAGATAGTCTTGAATAGTCTGCCTTATGTAGTCGAGTTCTTTCAGCTCGGCTGCAATTTTTTTATACCGCTCGTTGAGTGCGCTCAATTCGATTTTCAGCTTGACTTTTTCTTCACGGAGCTTATCTATCGACGGTACTTTATGGTCGGGATATTTCGTATCAAGCTCGGCGACGGCACTATCAAAAAGCTGCAATTCGCGCTGATGTGTATTCTCAAACTTTTTCTTTGCTCTCGTCCGGCGATACTCGTCTTTGACAGGCTTGTACTTGTGGTATTGGTTGATAATTCGTATGCTGTCCGTAATGTCGTTAATGCGTGATTGTACGCTTTCAAGCTGACCGACTACACGAACACGCTCACCGAAAACAGCTACCGAACGATCTTCAAGCTGCTGTTGATCTCCGATATTCCGAGCCGTGAGCATATTCAGAATTTTGGACGCTTCCTTCATATTCTGAATATCAGCCCAACGCTGCAAGCCTTTCGACTGCTGCATACGCTCCGTTGACGTGTCAATGATCTTTGTGCGCTGTTTATTAAGCGGCTTTCCCGTCCGAAGAAGATAACTCTGCTCGATACGGCGCTTAAGCTGCGGAACATCGTAATACCAGCCGAGCGTCCGTCCTCGTGCGTATCGCTGCTGATCGGGAAGTCGGAATTTTATCTTTATAGTTTTCTCCGGCGTGTACACGACTTCGACGCTCTTGTCACGGAGCTTGGCGAGAAAATCATCGAAGATGTCGCTCTCCATAATCGTCTGATCTATGATACGTTTGAGCTGCGACTTCCACGATTTTCCGAGCTTGTCCTGCTCCCATTCGTAGTGGCTTTTACCCTTGCCGAGCTGCGGATTTTTGATAACGCTCAAACCGTTTTCCTCGCATATCTGATCGGAGATTTCACGTATTTTTTCAAAAACTTTTCCGTGACGATTCAGCAGCGTTTCAAAGCTCTTGTTCTCGTCCATATCTATATTATTTATTATAATATGATTATGTATGTGAGCTTTGTCGGTATGTGTTGCAATAATATATTGAAACGAAGTTCCGAGGAGTTTTTCGCACATTTCCTGCCCGATCTTGTGAGCCTGTTCGGGCGTGACCTCGCCGGGCAGAAACGATTGAATAAGGTGCTGTGCAAGCGTTTTTGTTCTGCCCGTACCGAGTGATCGGACAAGCTCAAACGATTCGGCCGCACCGTGAGCGTCGTCGGGGCAGCCGTAAGCGGAAACGAGCAAACCGTTGTTCGTTTTGCTTTCGTCGAGAATATAGTCTATTGCTTTGATAAGCGTAGACACGATTGGATGTATATTAGTCGTCGCCATATATCATCTATCTTCTCCTTTACTTCTTTGAGATCATCGGGGTAAAGCACGCCTGTTGCGTTTACCCGTCTTGCAATCTGATTGATATTATTCGCCGCTCCGTGAAAGTCCTGTCTGATACCTTTGATGTCGTCGCCCGTGTAGCGGATTATGTGAGCCGTCAAAGATACAAAACGGATATAACTGCTTAATGTCGAGCAGCCCGAAAGCTCGTGTTTTTTCTTCAACATTTCGTATTCCGAATCAGAATATCTGATAGTAACACGATTCTTCCTCTGCTCTTGTTCGTAGTCTTTTTCGTCCATTGTATTTCTCCTTGTTTATAGTTTGTTTACAAATACTTTCGGGGCGTGTTTCTTCATTTTTATCCTGCTGTGCAGTTTCAAAAACTGGTCTTAGGGTGTCCCTAACAAGCGAATGATTTTCTTTGAAAATCGCACTTTGTCCGACAAAGTGCAGTGCTTGCTATACTTCCCCAAGTCAATCCCAAAATTTTTGATTTTTCCAATTTTTGAATGGATAGCCTTTGATTGAATCCCGAAAAAAAGCTCCTACTTATAAACTGAATTTTTTGAGAAAATGCAACCTAAAAAAGCCCCTTTTTGAGAAATTTTACAATTTATTCATAATTAAAGCCCTGTTCAGAGAATAAAAAAGCCCTCAACCTTTCGATTGAGGACGGATTGCTCTATTCTTTATAATGCCAGAAGTTCAGCAGCTTGATCGGTTTCCGCTGTGCCATACGGACGGTTTGCCCGGTGCCGCTTTTGTATTTTGCAGGATCGTAATAGCACAAGCAAAAGTCGCCGTACTCAACGAGTTTGGCGTTTCGATTCTTCATACAATCATAGGAGTAATGAGAACAGACTTGTTCAACGGTATCGGCTGCCTTGATCGTTTCATATAATATAATGCGGTCTTGCTCCGACCAACCTCGGCTTTGTTCTTCGGGAGGACAAGGCAGAACGAGGTGCAGCTTTATGTGCGGATAACGACGGCGCAGGCTGATTACCGTCAATGCCGCAAGCGTATCCCAGCCAATAGCACCTCCTGCGTAAAAGTCGGTAATTCCGTATTTGATAGCATTTTCCAATCGTTTATAAAGGTGCTGTGACAATAATTCTTTATCCTCCGAAATATCACGATGACCTGTAAAGCAGATAGCAGCCATTCTCGTTCATCTTCTCCTTTTTCAGAATGATTTGTTTATATATCGTAACGGCGATATTATCTATGTTACACGATTAAATAAAATCAGTTTAGAGATTATAATTTATGTATCGGAAAGCGAGATGAGTGTTATGATGGCTGACAAGGATTTGAGTGCAATAGAGATCGGCAAGCGAATTGCAGATTGCCGCAAGATGTTAGGACTTACCCAAGAAGAATTAGCTGAAAAAGGCGATATGACAACACAATTTGTTTCTTATGCAGAATCGGGCAAGAGGGTTATCCGTTCCGAAAATTTGCTGAAGCTGTCAAAGGCTCTTGAAGTGAGCGCTGATTATTTGCTGACGGGGGAAATAATTGACAAGGATATGTTTATTATGTCAGAGAAGCTGTCAAAGCTCACGCCGGAACAGTTTAAGTTTATAGAGTCGATTGTAGATAAATGCGCTGAATTGTTCGGATAACAGCGGCAGATTTATAAAACACAAAATTCAAGGCACAACAGTTCAAAAGCTGCTGTGCCTTTTCGTATATCAGCCAATTTCATTTTAACAGAATTTCTGAATATACGCAAGTGCGTACGCGCAACGGCGTATAAAAAGATATACTTAAACTAAAAATGAAATTGGCGGTGATCTTATGTCTGCGGTAAAAAATGCAGTTGCCGAACGATTCAAAAGTTTATGTAAAGAACGAGGGATAGCACCGAACGAGCTTGCCAATATTTCGGGCGTTACTCCGTCAACAGTTTACAGCTTGCTCGATAACAAACGAAAGAATGTGTCTATCGTTACGATCAAAATCTTATGCGACGGATTAGGCATAACGCTCGGCGAATTTTTCTCAACACCAGAGTTCGATGATCTCGATCAGGAAATAGAATAACCATAACAAAAAAGCCGACACAACGGAGCAATATCCCTTGTGTCGGCTTCTTTTTTTACTGTTATAGTATTAAAAAACGGGTTAAACAAATGAGCCAAAATTCAATTATCGGTTGTTGATATTTTATAAAATTTTGCAGGCAAAAGACTAAATTTCGACAAGTTTCTCCTATATCATCGGTTATAATTAAAGTATCAATTTTCCCATACTGCTATGCACTGAAAGAAGTGTATTGTATATGGGTTATTTGTGGTTTGACATATTGGATCTGCCCTATGATGTTAAACGAACTTTGAAACATTTTTCAAACAAAGAGTACTATCAAGCAGAACAGCAGAGGGAACATCATTTGAGCTGCTCCGACACATTGGAGAATTTCATCGTTGATGAAAAGCAAAATGTTGAGGAGCTGTTGGAGAAGAAGATAGAGCTTGCGGCATTAAGAAAGGCTCTTGAAGCGCTCTCCAAGGAGGAAAGAAAGCTGATCGACGATATCTATTTCAGCGGTGAACAGCGAACATATCAAATGCTTGCCCGCCGTTACGGTATCAGTCGTCAGGCATTTATGAAAAGACACGTCTTGCTGTTGGCAAAGCTAAGGGACACAACGGAATATTACCTAAATAACGAACAGGAGATTTGGTGAAATCGCTGAAATTTCAAAAAATCAAAAAAAGTTTTGATTTTTAGGTTGCATTTCTCGGATTTTTTCAGTTATATAGGTGAAAGGTTTTTTTGCAGCCTCCGAAAAGCTGAAAAGCCAACAAAACAGTACCTTGAAAAGTTAATAAAGCTAAAGAAGCGTCTGACTTACCTTTTGACAATTTTTTCATTATCCATTGACATTCCCTGTCCGACCGCGCTAAAATAGGTTTGTAGAAAAAAACATCAATTTTCTCTGCTGTCTGCTTGAAAAGGAGGAAAAACAATTTGATAGACAGCCAAGAGAGAATTACTGCTCTCTATTGCCGTTATTCCGGTGAAGAAGATATAAACGGTAATGGAAGCAATAGTATTAACAATCAAAAGCTTTTGCTTAAAAGCTACGCATTAGAGCATGACTTTTATCCTGTGCAAGTGTATGTTGATGATGGATTCAGCGGTACTAAGTTTGATCGTCCCGATTTTCAACGAATGATTCAAGATATTGAAAACGGTACTGTTGGAACTGTTATAGTTAAGGATATGTCTCGTCTCGGAAGAAATCACATTACCGTAGGATATTATACTGAGGAATTTTTTCTCAAGCACAAGATACGTTTTATTGCTGTATGTGATGGAGTAGATTCGGCAATTTCTACAGATGAAATGGGACCATTCAGAAATATTGTCAACGAAATGTACGCTCGAGACATCTCCAAGAAGACAAGAGCAAGCGTGTATGCGCGCGGCAAATCAGGCAAGAGAATGATAGCCGCACCTATCTATGGATACAAGTACGATGAAGAGAAAGAATGGATAATAGATGAGCCTGCCGCCGCTGTTGTCCGCCGAATATTTAATATGTATTTATCGGGGATAGGAATGACATCAATTGCAAACAATTAAGCGAAGAAGGAATCCCGAAACCCCACACCTATAAAACGGGTGCATACGATAAAGGACATTCAAAGTACCCTGATTGGTCAATGCAATCAGTAAAGGTCATTCTCAAGCGTCAAGAGTATGTGGGAGATACGATAAACTTCAAGACCTTACGCCCTTCTTATAAGAGCAATCAGCGAACGATTCGTCCCAAAAGCGAGAACATGATTTTTCCGAACACTCACCCTGCAATTATCTCTCGAAGCTTATTTGAAGAAGCACAAGCATTGATGAGCAAAAAAATGCGTCAATACCATAGAGAATGGTTGGTAACAGAAAGTCTTTTTCATGGTATACTTGTTTGTCCCGAATGTGGCTGCAAGTTTGCAGGTTATCATGTAAAAAGAAACTATGGTATTTATACCAATTATGTTTGCTCTACTTACAGACGATTTAAAAGTAACAAACATTGCACAAGCCACGCCATTAACGAGAAAACACTTCTTGAATTGGTTGTACCGGCTATCGAGGATCTTCTTACTTCTTATCGAAGCGGAGCTTTATCTAAAAAGCTCAGAAAGGTCTTTCAAGAAGATACAATACAAAAGCAAGAAGTGGCTAACAGGGAATTGACGTTAATCCAACAGCAATTGGAAGAATGCGAAAACACGATAAAAAGTTTATACAAGGATAAGCTTTCCGGAGCATTCCCTAACGACGTTTTTCTTCAAATGCACAGCTCATTCATGAGAGAAAAGCAGAAGTTGGAAGCAAAGCAGTATGAACTTATGGACACGATCAACAGCAGCAATGATCGAACAGAAGTTATAGGTAAGTTTCTTAAGATTATGGATAGGTATTCCGATCCTAATACTCCGTTTACACTTGATCGACAGAGCTTGATTGATATTGTAGATCACATTGTAGTAAGCGAAGAAAAAGAAGAAGGAGCAAACCATCGTCACATTGATATTTATTTCAAGTACGTTGGAATGCTCCATTAAATATCATCTCTAATTAAACGCGCAGCACCACGGATAACTATCTCCAGAAACGTGTTCGCCGTAGTAGCGGTCGTTGAAAATCACTTCGTTTGTACCGCCGTCGTATGTATATAGATACGACAGAGCTTTATCAATTATCGTCTTTGCTGTCACTGCTTCTTCCTCCTTGTAGTAGTCTTTTTATCGTCTGACTGCTTCTCGTCACCGCTCCTGTTCTTGATCTGCTTAAGCACCTTTTTGAGCTGTTCGGGTATCGGCAATTCGAGGATAGCGGCGTTCTCTAAGATCGATAATCCTTCGTTTGAGATGTAGAAAAAACAGACAGCCGCACGAAGCACACTGCCTGTTCCGATGACCTGAACATCGACTATGTTTGCAATCCCAACGAGCATAAATATCAGCACCTTGCGAAATATGCCGTGAAAGCCGATCTCGCTTGAAAGGTCGTGATTTTCGATGGCACACATAACGCCTGTGATATAATCAATAACGATAAAAGCAACAAGAGCGTACAGCAAGCCATCACACCCTCCCAGAAACCAGCCCACAAAACCGCCGATAGCTGCGAACGATATCTGATTTGTTGTCCATAAAACTTTCATAGAAACTCCTTTCCGACTTACGTCGATTTGCACTCAAGGCAGAAATGTGATCCGCTGATAAACTCGCGGCCGTCGAGCTTTATCTTACCAAATCTGCCCGACTCGGACATTATTTTCTTAAACAAATGCTCCGCCGTGACCTGCTTTGCATAGGACGAAGCGTTGTACATCACCGTCTGATTACCGTCATTGCCTATGGTCTGAGTACAGCCTCTTTGCATTGTTGTACATCACCGTCTGATTACCGTCATTGCCTATGGTCTGAGTACAGCCTCTTTGCATTTCAAAAACATCGTGATTGCTTGTTGCGTAGTACACCCAATCACGATAATCGACTGAGCTTGTGTCGTTATTCGGCTGCACAACATGGATAAAGCCAAGGAGTGTTTTGCCCGTCTCGTCCTTGAATATCGTAATGAAATTCTGAAATGTTCCATCACTTTGAGCGGTTGTCGCAGTATTCACACGAGCAATAGTTGTGAACATAAAGCCGTATGCAGTTTTAGCAATGTTGTAAGCGGCGTATGCCTGACTATTGCTGCCGCCGTCGATATCGATGGTATTTGAAGAACAAGTAAATTGCACTCTCATACCACATGATGCGTCGGTGACTACCTTGATGTATTTCGTTTTCGTTGCGTCAAGATAAAAGCGAGTATGCGCTTTTTCTTTGACTGTTCCGTCTGTGTCTTTTGTCTCTTTGACTTCTTCCTTCGTCATACCGTTGATATCCTTTGTAGCTTCGGTCAGATCGGCTACAAACTTCGTGTAAACGGCAGAGTGCGGAACACCTGTCCTGCGAATGATCTTATTAAGCTCCATGTGTTAGTCCTCCTTCTCTTTCTCGGCTTTGCCGTGTATAGTTGTAACACCTGCGTTTGATGCGGTCGATGCAGATGGACCCGATACCGTTGTAGTCTTTTTGCCCGATGCGTCAGTTGCAGCCGAGCCACTGATAGCGGCCGCTTTCTTCTTCGATGAAGAATCGTCATCATCTTCAAACGGATCCTTCGGAACATTGTCCGGGTGATACCAAGATTGAAGCACT
>CACZCM010000083.1 GCA_902779615.1 uncultured Ruminococcus sp.
AATGTTACCATAACAATATCGTTCCTTTCTATATATAAATTCTACAAATATATTATCCAAGTCTTTCCTCAAGCGCCTTCTTAGCGTCCTCGTAGCCGGGCTTTCCGAGAAGCGCGAACATATTCTTCTTATAGCTTTCAACGCCGGGCTGGTTGAACGGATTCACACCAAGCAGATAACCGCTGATCGCGCAAGCCTTCTCGAAGAAATAAATGAGGTATCCGAGTTCTTCCTCGTTCATCTCCGGAACACTCAAAACAACGTTCGGCACGCCGCCGTCATTATGCGCAAGTACTGTTCCCTGGAACGCCTTCTCATTTACATAGCTCATCCCCTTGCCAGAAAGGAAGTTGAGTCCGTCAACATTTTCCGGATCGGTGCCGATCGTGATCTCACGTTTCGGCTTTTCAAACGAAACAACGGTTTCAAAGAGATTGCGTCTGCCCTCCTGAATATACTGACCCATCGAATGAAGATCCGTTGAGAAAGTAACCGATGCGGGGAAAATACCCTTGTTGTCCTTGCCTTCGCTCTCGCCGAACAGCTGCTTGTACCACTCGCTCATCATTGTGAATGCAGGCTCGTAAGAAACAAGGATCTCTGTTGTGTAGCCCTTTGCATAAAGCGCATTTCTGATCGCTGCATATGTGTAGCAGTCATTTGAAGCAAGATCGGGGTTATTGAACTCTGCCTGCGCCTTGGCTGCGCCGCCCATGAGCGCGTCAAGGTCTGCGCCTGCAACCGCGATCGGCAGCAAGCCCACTGCCGTAAGCACCGAATAACGTCCGCCAACGTCATCGGGAACGACAAATGTTTCGTAGCCCTCTCTGTCGGCAAGCTGCTTGAGCGTGCCTCTCGCCTTGTCGGTCGTGCAGAAAATACGCTCCTTTGCGCCTTCCTTGCCGTACTTTTTCTCAAGAAGCTCTCTGAACACACGGAAAGCGATAGCCGGCTCTGTGGTCGTACCGGACTTAGAGATCATATTGATAGAGATATCTCTGCCCTCGCAGATCTCGATAAGCTCCGCCAAAGCGGTCGAGCTGATAGAGTTGCCTGTATAATAGATATCTGGTGTATCCTTTTTGAGTGCGTTATAGTTCGGCGACTTCAAAAATTCGATAGCCGCTCTTGCTCCGAGGTAAGATCCGCCGATGCCGATGACAACAAACACATCGGAATTTTTCTTGATCTTCTCGGCAGCCGCCTTGATGCGGGCGAACTCATCTTTATCGTAATCGGTAGGCAGAGTAAGCCAGCCGATAAAATCATTGCCGGCGCCCGTGCCGTTATGAAGCTCTTCATGAGCGGTCTTTACCTTGGAAGCAAGGTTAGTAAGCTCCTCGTCATTCAGGAAGCCGGAAAGATATTTTTTGTTTAGTTTAGTAGACATTATATGTTCCTCCTTGACAGGCGAAATCGTCCGCTGACGTGTTCCGTCCGAGTGCATTTATTACGGCTTCCTCGCAAATAAAGTGTATTTGTTTAAATCACGAAATGCGAATTGCCAAGCCGTCAAACGAGCGAACGCACAGCGCCCGTGATTATATTGTACAATATTAAGGGAGATTTTTCAAGTGGTTTGAACACTTTTTGTAAAAAATTTACGTTGGCGGCGGAAATCCAATATCATTAGCTTTAAGCATGATTCGGATTTATCCGCCGCTGCCTTTATGTGAATAACGGTTTTTGTAACACGAACTCAGTTGAGCTCCGCCATAATTTCACTGTTTTGAAAATACCATCCAAACAAATTTGATAACACAAAACCATTATATCATGTTATTCATTACGCCGTTTTTACTTGATATATGATCCGTCAACACCAATCTTGCCTTTGACCGTATTGCTTGCAGTGTCGAGCACGTAAACTCTGATGTTGCCCGCTCCGATCGAATCGGTAGTAAGCTTGCCATCGGTAACGGTGACCTTCTTTCCGGTTACAGCCTCATAATATGTGCCGTTTTCAACGCCTGTAAACTTTGCGCTGCCCGAAATCGCAACCAATGCGTAGCTGTCTGTTTCGCTGTCGGTGTATCGGCGCTTGAACGCAAATTTGCCGCTGCAGCCCGTTGTCGAATACTGCCCCTTCTGTAGCGCCGGCACAGCCCTGCGGATCTGGTTGAGGCGCTGAATGTGCTTTGCAAGCGGCTTTGAGAGAGTGTTTGAAACCTCGCCCGAAGCACTGTATTTTCCGAAATCCTGAGCCGTAACACTGCCTTCGAGATGATCACCGTAATATGCCCGTCCCGTTGTCGAAAGCGGCGCGTCAAGTCCTGCATCGATACGGCAATTTTTCTGGAACTCGATCTCCGAACCGTAGTATACACAAGGTATGCCCCTGAACGTAAACATCAGTGACAAATTCTCAGCCCATGTTGACGTACTGCCGTTGAAGCGAACCTTCTGTGAACGGTCGGGCGCATAGTCATGAGAATCGACATATACTACATTCCAAGTGGAATCGTTATAATACTTGTCTTCGCTGAGCGCAGAATTGTACGCTCCCTGAGCAGTATCAAAATTCCAATGCATCGTGAAGTCGATCACGCCCATACCCGAGAATTTGCTGTAGTCGGGTGTGTGGTATTTGTTGCCGTTCAAAAATGCATTGTCGGAGGTCGGCTGCGAACTTAAATTGCCGTTGTTGTCATTCCAGTGCTGGAGCGTCAGATTCATATTTGCGTTTACGGAGTCGGGGTCGGTACCGCTGCTCCAGCCTGCTCCGTTTGCGTATTTCGGCTGCGTTTCCTTCCATGTGTAGAACTGGCTCGATTCCGAAGCGTGACCTCTGTACCAGATCTCGTTGTAGCGGGTGCAGACCTCGCCAAACATATAGAAATTATCCGCCGCGCTCGTGAGCCTAGGCAGGAACATATTATTCAGCGACAAACGTGAAATATGGCGCACTGTGTCAACTCTGAAAGCGTCAACGCCCATGTCGATATAGTTTGAATAAATATCGACCAGCTTATCCGCAACTGCGGGGTTTTCTGTATTGATGTCAACGCAGTCGCCGTCTATCTGCGCATATTTGCACGACCAATCGTCCCAGTTGAGGCTCTGCCAGTAGCCGTTATGGTAGTAGTTGTCTGCATTATATACGCTTCCCGTCGATACCTTTGCCTTCTGCTTTACATCGTTAAGAGGACTTGAGGTATCGTTATTCGCAGTAATTGTCGTATCCTTCATGATGCACAAACGCTGATCGTACTGTGTTCCGGGTGACTGCGCCCAGTATTCGTCAGCGCTTTGAAGTCCGTATGTTTCAAGCAGCTTCTTGCTCGGGATCATTGTTTTCTTAAGATCGGAAAGCTCGGTCACGGATTTGTATTGCTTTGTGAAAAGCTTGCATAAATTCTCTTCGCCAAAATTTCCGGTATGCTGCCACACAACGTCCTGAATTATCTTGATCCCCTTTTCATGAGCCGCATCGATAAGATCCTGATATGTGGCGTCGTCGCTTTCGTATCGGGGATCGACCTTCGAGAAATCGAACGCATGATAGCCGTGGTAATCGTAGCCGCTTGCATTCTCGACAACAGGAGTGATCCAAATTGCGCTGAAGCCCATAGCCTTGATGTAATCAAGCTTTTCGATCAGCCCTTTGAAATCGCCTCGCCAAGCGGGATCGTTGTCGAGGTTATTGGCTTTATCGTCATCCCAGCAGTGAACGTTGTTCGTCGGGTCGCCGTCATAAAAACGTGTTGTCATAACAAAATAGATCGAATCCTCGCGGAGATCGCCGCGTTCATATTCGACATTTCTCGGATCGTTAGGAGATAAGGTCGTCCATTTGCCGTTTTTCAGATAGTACTCGCCCGCCTTTGTTCGTGTATACTCACGGCTAGCTTCGCCGCTGCAGATAAACTGCAGATTGATCTTATATACTCCGTCAAACGTATATACATACCAGTTATCCCCTGTATCGGAGTCAGGCTGCATACGAACGCCGGGATACTCGATCTCACGGTTATCGGGAAGGCTGTTCCAATAGTACACAAACGGAGTACCGTTATCACAATAGTAATGTACCGTGATCTTATCGGAGGCGTTCTCTGCGTCCGCAGTCAGATCCGCATTCATAACAAACAAAACCGCCGACATGACCGCCAACACAGCGGCAATAATTCTCTTTATTTTCATAATCATTCACCCTTATTTCAATGCGGCACGCTGGATCAGCGTTGCGTCCTTGAGCGTCAGTCTGCCATCGTTATTCATATCTGCACGGCGCAGCTCCTGCTCAGTAAAGCGTTTCCCTCTAACAACGTCCTGCTGAACGGCGTATGCGTCCTCAAGCTCGACTTTGCCGTCACCATCATAATCGCCGTCGGGCTTGGTGTCGTACCTATCGCTGTCGGTCGCGCGGATATCACTGTCACTCGTCTTCCTGTCAGTGTCGCTCGTGCGGATATCACTGTCACTTGTCTTCTTGTCAGTGTCGCTCGTGCGGATATCACTGTCACTTGTCTTCTTGTCAGTATCGCTCGTGCGGATATCGCTGTCGCTCGTCTTCTTGTCAGTGTCGCTCGTGCGGATATCACTGTCACTTGTTTTCTTGTCAGTATCGCTCGTGCGGATATCGCTGTCGCTCGTCTTCTTGTCAGTGTCGGTAGACTCTGTGTCTGTGTCGATCGGATCAATGCCGTCAGTACAAATATATGTATATACTGCCGAAGTGGTTGTATTGCGTATAGTATTGTTCTGTATAAACATTTTTATTTTATACTCACCGTTCATCTGCGGGGTGAATTCCACATTCCCGTCGGTTTTGTAATACGGAGTATTAACGATAGTACCGTCGGGAGCAGTTATCTCGGTCTTATAGAACAGGATATTGTTGTTGACCTCGCCGCCTGCGCCGCTTACAGAAACTGTTACGCTTTCACCGGCTTTAATAACCGAGCCGTTGATAGGTGATGCGCCGAGGAATATCGGCTCTTCTTTTCCGGCGGTTTTGTCCACAGTAACAGTCATCTCTCTGCTGTTGACATTGCCCGAGGAATCCTTTACCTCAAACAAAAGATCAACGTCGCCGTCATGATCGGGCTGCCAAACAGCATGATCTTCGGAAGAATAATCCGAGATAACGCTGCCGTCTGCGCTGAATTGATATTCCACGCCGCCCTGATCGCTCTGCGCATTCGCGGACAAAACAACTTGGCTGCCAACATAAACCGTATTGATATCAATGCCAAACGATTTAATTTTCACGGGGCTATCGACAAAGATCTCCCACTTAGCTGAATTGAAATCATAGAGGTTGCCGTATATATCAACTACATCGTCAACGGTCATTTTATTGCCGCTGCTGTCGTAGTTGAAAAGCACTCCCGAAAGCTCGCTGATATCGCAGGGCAGCTCATATGAATACACATCGTTTCCAATAGATGTCATAGCGCTGCCGGGCCAGCCCGAAAAATCATTCCTTCCGTTGATCCAGTAATAAATATACGGGGTATTTGTTTTATCGGTACGCAGGTATATAGTAGTGCCAAGTGCCGTGTCCGCAGCCGCAGGAGCACACAACACAGCTGCGATCAGCAGCGCAGCCACCGTCAGAACAGACGCTGCTCTCACGGCAATAGATTTTTCTTTTCTCATAACGCACTTCTCCCTTTCGTGCAAATTTATGCCTTCAAATTCAACATATTCAAAGACACCTATTCTATTTTATTATATTAGAAAAGACGGCTGCATTAATTCCTTAATAGAATTATACAGTCGTCTTTACAGAAAAACTTTTTATAAATTAAAACTATGATCAGGCGGACGCTCGTCTGGCTCTGCTTATTACTTTGGCAATTGAATAGTGTATTGGCTCTTAACTAATCTCACCCCGTCATGGCGCACGCCTGCCTTCTCAAAAGCTTAAATATTCACCGAGGTTCAGATGCGGGGATATCTCTCGGTCAGAGTAAAATCCGCCGGAACTTGTCAGCGGGCACTGCCCGCCTACTGCCCGCCTTAAGATCTCAAAGCGATCACAGCTGAACATTGAACAAATTACGCATATGATTTATAAGATCGTCGGTGGTCGCGTTTATCAGAGATGCTTCGTTGATGCCGCTCAGCTTCTGGAGCTGATTTGCAGCAGCAGAGCCGCTCGATAGGTTGTAGCCGATCGTGTATATCGGTACGTCCATTCCCTCAACTATCGGTGTGATCCTGTCAAGGCTGTATCCTTCATTCTGCTCACCGTCCGACAAAACGAACATCATAAGCCTTGCGTTCGGGATCTCTTCTTTTTTCTCCGCGAGCATTTTAAGTCCTACAAGAACCGCATCGTAGGTTGCCGTGTTGCCCTCTACATCAAGCGCTTTTACCGCTCCCGAGAAATACGCCCGCTGCTCCTCATCAAATGTATCTATCGGCAAATTGATATGCACCGTATTTGAATACGACACAAGACCAACATAATTATCCGAGCTGATATACGAAGATGTAGACAGCAGCGACTCCTTCAGCGAGTTGATCGGAGCGCCGCCCATGCTGCCCGAAACGTCAGCCACAAACACCGCAACGATCGGGTTGCCGCCGCTTTTGCTCTGCTTCCATATCTTCTGAGCAGCAAGGTAGCCTGCTCCGTCCATGCCGTTTTCCTGACTCTCGTAATCATCGTGCAGATTGAAGCCTTTTTTTTCCGCAAGCGCCTGCGACTCGTCATTCATGCAGTACTCCGTGAACAGCTTCGCCGCCTCCTGCTTTTCCTTAGATACGTAATCAAACGTATAAACAGGGTGATCATGGCGTATACCCGCCGGAGTATAAACATAGCTTTTCAGCTCGGGCGTATTCCTGTATGCCTGCTCCTCCATGACCATCGCTTTGATTATTCCCTTGCTTGCCTGATCGCGCAGAACTCCCGTTGTATACGCCACGGGCGGCGACTTCTTCTGGTAGTCAAGCAGCTTTTGCTGGGCCGTCTGAGAAAGCGGATCATTGTTGTCAAATGCGTAAAGCATACCGGTAAGTATATTAAGTCCTGTAGACGACGTGTACGGGTTAGTGTAGGCGAACGTCAGATCGCCTGCAAGCGACGCTTCGAGCACACGGCTGAGCGTTACATCTCCGTATTTCGCAGTGAACTCGTCATACGTCTTTTTTTCCATCAGGACACCCGCAGTGTTGCCTGCGATCCTGTCGGCAAGCTCAACGGTTCCGACGCCCTTTGCGGCGAGCATCAGACCCCATGCTTCCGAGCTGGGTGCGTAGACGTCAGGCTTATACCTCTCCGGAGGTAATGCTGCGCACCGTTACGCTGACCTGTTTTCCGTCAACTTCAAAATTACTCTTGTTGAAATTCTCCGCAACTTCGGTCATCCAGTCATCGGGCGCGGACGAGCTCATCTCCGTTGCAGCAGCAACCTCAATATTTATGGGAGCGCTGCCCATTACAGTGAGCGGGAAAGTGCTGATGTCGGCGAGCGTAGCCGCATTTCAAATTGTTCGGTATGTCGATCGCTTGCCTCGGGATAAACGCTGCCATTTGCCGCACGATCGACTGCAAGCTGCCCCGCAGCTTCATACAAATTCAGCTGCCGATATGCCTCCATATTTTCCTCATACAAAGAATCGAGTATGACGATATCTTTACGCAGCGACAGCCTGTGACGTTCCAAGCTCTTTTCGACCAGATCCAGTGTATCCATATCATTTTTCAGGTCATGAGCCGGCGCAGTGCGCTCCGAGTTCAGCTTACCGAAAAAGCCGCTGAGATATCCTCCGCAGTCGCTGCCGCCCTCGAGGCAATCAACAGCTTCAACGAGCAGTACGAGAGTATCTTCGATCCGGCCTGCATGGTCATGCAGCACCGTATCAAGCGTTTTTGAAGCGACATCGGCGGCGCGCCGCGCAGGCTCTCTGCCATAGGCTGCAATAGCGTCAAAATTTGTCAGGTCGATACGTTCGGAGATATTGATCGCCGTCTGCCGCTGCTCTTCGGTCAGATCATTAACGCAGATATCAGCGGGTGTATGTTCAAATTTTGTTTCGCCGAAATCAGCCACAAGAAAAGCCTCCCTTACACAAATTTTTACAATTATCCACACTGATTATAGCATAATATCATAAATATTGTCAAGGTATCATAGAACAAAGACTACGGCTTTTGAATGAGTTAAGAATAATTAACAGAAGTTTTTGCCAAGCCTTTTGAAAAAGCGGAGCAAAAACTTTGTGCTGTGCTATATCGGACTTAGCTTAATGCGTATAGACACCCGCGCCCTTGCCCCACTTCGGATTATACTTTAAGCCGACATCCTTAGAGGGTGCTGCGTTCCGGTCTTTTTTTGAAGGAGCCGTTCAATAATTATCTATAACATAAAACATTTCGCCAAGCTCCGAAAAGACTTGGCGAAATTTCGATCGTTCCGATATCACTCGGCAAATTTCCACTTTACTCCCTGCGGCGTGTCCTCCAGAATTACATTCTTCGCCTTCAGTTCATCTCTTATCCTGTCGGCTTCCGCCCAGTTTTTCTCTTTGCGGGCCTGCGTTCTCGCTGCGACAAGAGCTTCTATCTCCTCGGTGTTTGCTTCGTTCTTAGCTGTGCTGCCTGTTTCAAGCCGCTCATTGTAAACAAGTCCCAAGACTCCCGTCAGCTCCGTGAAAATCTTCTCGGACTCCTCGAGCAGTTTATATGACGGTACCGCTGCAAGCGCAGTATTGATCTCACGGACAAGATCAAATATCACCGCTATCGCATTCGCAGTATTGAGATCGTCATCCATTTCTTCAATGAACTTTCTGCGGCATTCGCTGTACTTTTCGATCACCGCTTCCTCACCGTCTTTGAGCAAATTGTCGGAAGGATCAGCCGCTTTCATCATGAAGCGTATATTGTCGCGGCACGTATAAAGCCGCTTCAAGGACGATATGCACTGCTCGATACTGTCATAGCTGTAGTTTATCGGGTTGCGGTAGTGGAACGACAGCATGAGGTATCTTATCGCCTCGTAACCGTACTTTTCCGCAACATCACGAGTCGTGAAGAAATTCCCCTTCGACTTCGACATCTTCTCGTGGTCAACATTGATAAATCCGTTGTGCATCCAGTAATGTGAAAACGGCGCTCCGCTGCAGCACTCGCTCTGTGCGATCTCGTTTTCGTGGTGAGGAAAAATCAGATCCTGCCCGCCGCAGTGGATATCTATAGTTTCGCCAAGATAGCGGCGTACCATGGCGGAGCACTCGATGTGCCAGCCCGGACGCCCATTCGACCACGGCGACTCCCAGTACGGCTCATCGGGCTTCGCAGCCTTCCATACTGCAAAATCCATCGGATCTTCCTTAACCTCTCCGACCGAGATCCTCGCGCCTGCCTGAAGATCTTCAAGCGGCTGGTGGCTCAGCTTTCCGTACTCCTTAAATCTCTTAGTTCTGAAATACACATCGCCGTTTCCCGCCTTGTAGGCGTAGCCTTTTTTCTCAAGCGTAGACACAATGCTGATTATCTCGTCAATATTCTCTGTCGCACGGGGGTGAATAGTCGCTTCTCTGACGTTAAGTCCTCCTGCGTCCTTTTTGTACTCCGCAATGTATTTCTCCGACACGGTCTTGTAGTCGGAATTCTCCTGCACTGCCTGTCTGATGATCTTGTCGTCAATATCGGTAAAATTCTGCACAAACGTCACTTTATATCCACGGTACTCAAAATAACGGCGCAGTACGTCAAATACGCAGATCGGGCGCGAGTTGCCTATGTGGATATAATTGTAGACGGTCGGCCCACAGGCGTATATCTTGACCTCGCCCTCCTTTATCGGCACAAACTCTTCCTTTTTGCGTGTTAGGGTGTTATATATTTTCATAATACGGTATCAGTCCTTTAATGATATATTACAAATTGATCGTATAGCTGCTGAGAGAGCCTGAAGATTTCGTTCCGATAAGCTCACTGCCCGACGAAAGATCAACACTGTATCGCAGTATCGAAAGCGCATCGCTTGAATCGATCGACCTGTCGCTGTTGACGTCCGCAGCTATCTGCTCTGCCGGCGACAGAGTATACAGTCCGACTGAGCTGCGCAAAGCGGTCAAAGCATCTGTTGACGTAATGAAACCGTCCTTATCGATGTCACCAAAGATGCCGTTTCCGAGATCGTTGCTGACTGTGATCTTTCCGCCGGTAAAATAATCCACATTATTCGTATTGTGGTCGTAAGCCTCTTTTACGGTTATAGTCATAAATTCGGACGATTTTTCGATATCCTTCAACACCTCGAACCTGAATGACGAGATCGCTTTGTCGCCGCTCAGGGCGGTGCCGTTTGAAGAAAGCAGCGTACTCCAGTCAAGGCTATCGGCGGACTCATAATAATACTCATGTCCGTTTGCGGTCGTGATGCCGGTAAGCTTCAAGCTCGAATGGTCGTAATCAAAAGACAGATGAACGCCGCTGATGTCGTTCGCCGAGATATTCTGAGAGATCACAACAAACGAGCCTGCGGAGTAGACCTCGTCGGCTTTTATCGCTACCGTGCTGCGCCCAGCCGCTTTTGCGGGCACAGCGCACGCTGCCGCCATGGCGATGGCGATCGCAGCAGTACACATCTTTTTCATTATATATTCCCCCTCAGAGAAGCCAAAGGGCATTCTCGGAAAATGTGTTTTTATTATATGCAGCTTTTATCAAACCGTTCGGGTACACCGAAGGAAAATTAAGCTGCCCACTTATTACTTTAACATTTTTACGCCATGATGTCAATAGCATAGTTTTGCAGTGTACTGCATATAAATTGTTTACAGAAAAATTTGGAGGTGTTTATGTGGCAGATCCACTTGACGAACGTGCGATTGAAATAGCGCAGTATATAATAGAAACGGGCTGCACGGTGCGTGCGGCGGCAGGGCACTTCGGCGTATCGAAATCCACGGTACACAAGGACGTTACATACAGACTCAGACTCATCGACAAACAGCTTTACAACGAGGCTGAGAAGGTCATTCAATACAACAAGTCGCAGCGGCACATCAGGGGCGGTGAAGCAACCAAAAGAAAATACGCGCTGCGGCAGAACGCTTCGCCAAACAAGGGCTTTGAATAAGTTATTTCTTCCGCAATTGAATAGTCGCAAAAACCGGAGTATATTCTTTACGGCGTTATGCAGGGGGAGCTTTTCGGCAATGTCATTAACTTAAGACTTTAACGCCGCCTTGGAGCGGTGCACATTTGTCGATTCTGACGATATAATAAAACCGGCTCATTTACAGAACGGAAGTCATCGCTAGACTCTTTGAAAACGGCTTAGCGATGACTTTAATTAAAAAAGCAAGTGTAAAGATAAAGTTTATGATATAAACAATAAGCACCGCTGCCCCAAATGAACACAGGGCAACGGTGCTTATGAATATTATTGATAATTCTTTACGCCGCCGATCAGTTTTCAAGCAGCATTCTGTCGTTGGACAGATTCGAACCGCTTACTTCCTTAAACTTCTGCAAAAGCGTCTGTACGGTCAGCTTTTTCTTCTCTTCGCCGCTGATGTTCAGGATAATCTTGCCGTCATTCATCATGATAAGACGGTTGCCGTGAGTGATGGCGTCATTCATGTTGTGAGTCACCATCAGCGCAGTCAGCTTGTTGTCAGATATGATCTTGTCGGATAATTCCAGAACCTTTGCAGCAGTCTTAGGGTCAAGCGCCGCAGTGTGCTCGTCAAGCAGCAGAACTCGGGGCTGCTTGATCGTTGCCATCAGAAGTGTGATCGCCTGACGCTGTCCGCCTGACAAGAGTCCGACCTTAGCAGTCATGCGGTCTTCAAGCCCCAAATCGAATTGTCTGAGCAGTTCTTTGTATTTCTCTCTTTCCGCCTTTGTCACGCCCCACGCAAGTCCTCTGCGCTTGCCTCTGCGTGCTGCGATAGCAAGATTTTCGTCAATGCCCATATCTGCAACAGTACCCATTCTTGGATCCTGAAAAACTCTCCCGAGAAAGGGCGCGCGCTTGTGCTCGGGCAATCCCGATACGTCCTGTCCATCGATAAGGATCATTCCGTTGTCAACAGGCCATGTACCTGCGATCGAGTTCAGCATAGTCGACTTGCCTGCGCCGTTTCCGCCGATAACAGTGCAGAAGTCGCCGTCTTCAAGCTTCAATGTTACGCCCTTGAGCGCCATTTTTTCGTTGATCGTTCCCGGGTTGAAGGTCTTGTAAACGTCCTTGATCTCAAGCATCTTTACGCACCTCCACCTTCATGTTTTTGATGTTGCGCTTAGCCGCGCGCTTGAAGGAGTTCTTCGACATCTCCTTCAAATTCGGGAACGCAAGGAACAAAGCAACGATCACTGCAGTGAACAGCTTTGTGTCGTCGGTGGGCATCTTCAGCCACAATACAATACCCATCGCTATGTAATACAAAATACCGCCGATAACAACAAATATAAGCTTTATAATAAAATTGCTCTTCTTTTTGAAGATCGCATCGCCGATAACCATTCCGATAATAACTGCTGCAAGTCCGATAACAATAGCGCCTCTGCCCATATTGATGTCGGCAAAGCCCTGATACTGCGCAAACAGCGAGCCCGACATCGCAACAACACCATTTGACAGCGCAAGCGCGATCACCTTTGCAGCGTTGATGTTGATGCCCTGCGCCTTGCTCATATCGGGATTGGAGCCTGTTGCGCGAATAGTTGAGCCGCTTTCCGTACCGAAATACCAGTACATAAGTCCGATCAGCACCGCCGCAAATACAAGACCTATAACTATCGCCATTTTTATGTTACTTGCGCTGAGTATCAGGCTGTAATTTCTGTAGCTGACAGGCAAATTTGCTTTTCCCATGATATTCAGGTTGACCGAATACAGCGCTATCTGTGTCAATATACCCGATAATATATCCGGTATTCCCAGCCCTGTGTGCAGAAAGCCTGTTATCAATCCTGCAATGACCCCCGCCGCGAGCGCAGTCAATACTGCCGCCCACGCAGGCGCACCGTTAATGATCATAACAGCGGTCACTGCGCCGCCTGTTGCAAACGAACCGTCAACGGTCAGATCTGCGAAGTTAAGCAGTCTGAATGTTATGAACAGACCCAGTGCCATCAAGCCCCAGATTATACCTTGGGCAATATTTCCCGGCAGCTGAGATACAAACGTCAGCGGATTCAGTGACGAGAAGTAAGAAATCAATCCATCCATTTTTTCACCATTTTCATTATATTATGACCGCAAAGGAGATGACTCGGATCTATGTGCGGCAGATTTTTTCTCACATAAACCGGAGGTATAGGTTCCCTGCGGAATGCACAAGCCTTCGGCTTGTTTCTGTTTGTTGAAAGCAGAATTTTTAAGCAGTCACGCAAAACATATCTGTTCCGTTGTCAAGCCAAATGATCGGCTTCGGATATGCAAATATTTGGGGTGTAGAATATGCACCCCAAATATCATAGTTTGTCTATCTTGCAAATGCTGCCAATACAGCAATTGCTATATTATTCACCCTCGTCGGCAGTTTCCGTGCTGTCGGAAATTGCAACATAATCATCGGGGATCGTAATGCCGAGAGCCTCTGCACGAGCCTTGTCGTATTTCTTTGTAACAGGTGCATAACCGATCTCCATCTTGGAAATATCTGCGCCGTTGGCGAGAACATCATATGCCATCTCGGCAGTCTTAACGCCGAGGTCGTAGTAGCTGATCGAAAGTGTGGCAACGCCGCAGCCTGTGCAGATACCCTCCTCGCCGCAAACGATCGGAACATTCTTCGGAGCAGCGATATTATCGATAATACCTGTGTTTGAAGCAGCTGTATTGTCGGTGGGGATATAGAGCACATCGCACTCGTCGCAGGCAGTCGTAACAACGGCTGCGATATCGTTGGAGTCGGAGAAGGTGTACTCCTTCACCTCGTAGTTAGCGTCTGTGAGGTAGGGAGTGATCGTGTCGATCTGGAACTTTGAGTTTGCCTCTGCGGAGCAGTAGAGCACGCCGATATTCTTTGCATCCGGGAAAAGCTCGCTGATAATCTTGGCCTGCTCGTCGAGAGGAGCGAGGTCTGAGGTACCGGAAACATTAGACTCCGAATAGCCCTTCCAATCCTTGATATCGAGGGCAGTACCGTAGTGTGTAACGGACGTGCCGAGAACGGGGATCGTATCTGTAGCGGTATAAGCAGCCTGAAGAGCGGGAGTAGCGTTAGCCATAATGAGGTCAACGTTTCCGGCTACAAACTGGTTGCAGATCGTTGTACAGTTAGCGGAATCGCCCTGAGCGTTCTGAACGTCAAAATTCACGTTGCCCTCACCGAGAAGCTCCGTGAGCTTGTCCTGGAAGCCTTTCGTAGCTGCGTCAAGAGCGTCATGCTGAACAAGCTGACAAACGCCGATGTTATATGTTTTGTTTTCGATGCCTTCTTTGGAAGATGCGGGCTGAACGCTTGAACCGTTTGCAGAGTCGGTTGAACCGCAGCCTGCGAGTGCAGATGTCATCATCAAAGCAGCCATTGCTCCGGCAAGGATCTTCTTAGTCTTTGTCATGATACATTTTCTCCTTTTTATAGTCAACAAACATTTATAGTTTTCCGCTTTTGTGCTTTTACGCATTAAAACGGAATCGAGAACACTTATATATTGTACCTCAAAAATTTCTCTTTGTCAATAAAAAAGTCATATTTGTTCGGACGATTTTTCCGCAATTTTTCCGCATCTGAGAAATCGCATGGTCAAAAGAGTTTTATGGAACATCGATCTGCTCACTCAAAAAAACTGCCGATTCGTCAATTCCCTCTCGACAACCGGCGAATTATAATGTATAATATTAGGTGCGGGGAAAAAGAGTGCCTAATTACGGCATGAAAGTTTTACTGTCCCCATGTTGTATAACCGCACAAGTCTACGGCTTGTGTCTGCTTGTTGAAAGCAGAGTTTTTAAGCATACAAAATGACATTTATTACGCTTAAAACGTTACATATTATTAAGGAGCTGAACCGTAATGTCTGTTGTACTTGAAGAAAAATGGAGCTGCCTAAAAAGCGGCACCGATATCCGAGGCTGCGCAGTTGAGGGCGTTGAAGGAGAACCTGTTAATCTCACCCTTGATATCTGTGAAACGATCACTCAGGCTTTTGCGCTGTGGCTGTCCGATAAAAACGGCGCCGAGATAAGCAGTCTTACCGTGTCGGTGGGCAGAGATTCCCGGATCTCGGGTCCTGCGATCGCCAATACAGTTACCCGTGCGCTGTCCGGCTGCGGTGTTAAGGTGCTGGACTGCGGGCTTGCGTCTACGCCGTCAATGTTCATGACAACTGTAGACCTTAAATGTGACGGCGCAGTCATGATAACTGCAAGTCACCACCCGTTCAACCGAAACGGTCTGAAATTCTTTACTCCCGCAGGAGGTCTTGAAAGCGAGGATATTACCGAGCTGCTTGAGATCGCGCAGCGTCTGTCTTCGCTCTTTGAAAGCAGCGGCAGTACCGCTTCAAAGCCTGCGGCTTCGGGAAAGATCATTCCGACCGACTATATGACGCAGTATTCGGAACGCCTTCGCAATATTATTAAGGCAGGGGTCAACGCCGAAGACTACGACCACCCGCTCAAAGGCTTCAAGATCGCTGTTGACGCAGGCAACGGCGCAGGCGGTTTTTACGCCGAAAAGGTTCTTGCTCCGTTAGGCGCAGATACATCGGGCAGCCGATATCTCGATCCGGACGGAATGTTCCCGAATCATGTTCCGAATCCGGAAAACGCAGACGCTATGAGATCGATCTGCGAGGCTGTGAAAGAAAGCGGCAGCGACCTCGGCGTTATCTTCGACACAGATGTTGACAGAGGCGGCGCAGTTGACGCAGACGGCAGCGAGATCAACCGCAATCGGCTTGTCGCAGTTGCGGCTGCTATCGCGCTCGAGGGCTATGACGGCGGCACTATCGTCACCGACTCCATCACATCTGACGGTCTTAAAACATTTATTGAAAAAACACTTGGCGGCAAGCATCATCGCTTTAAGAGAGGATACAAAAACGTTATTAATGAGGCAATCCGACTGAACAACGAGGGCGTCAACTGCCCGCTTGCGATCGAAACCTCGGGACACGCTGCGATGCGTGAAAACTATTTCCTCGATGACGGAGCATATTTGTGTACAAAGATCATTATTAAGGCGGCTCTGCTTCGCCGTGAAGGCAAGACCCTTGAGGATCTCACACATGATCTTCAAGAGGCGCTTGAGGAGCGTGAGGTTCGCTATAAGATCACCGAGCATAATTTCAGGGAGTACGGCGAAAGCGTTATCGCAAAGCTTAACGAATATGCGCTTACAAAGGAAGGCTGGACTCTTGCAGACGACAGCCGCGAGGGCGTTCGTGTTTCGCTTGACAAGGATCACGGAGACGGCTGGTTCCTGCTTCGCCTGAGCGTTCACGATCCGATCATGCCGCTTAATATAGAAAGCAATTCGCAGGGCGGCTGTGACAGAATATTTGAACAGGTAAGTAAG
>CACZCM010000084.1 GCA_902779615.1 uncultured Ruminococcus sp.
CGTCTCCATCATCCCCCAACCCCCTTCTTCCTCAAGGAAGAAGGGGGCTATAGGTGGCGGGCTGCGCCCGCCGCCCCTCGGGGAGCTGCGCTCCCCGAATCCCTTGCATGCTCTATCGAACCTTAAGTTGATAACTATTTTTCATAAGTGTGCGCAAGTGCCCCGTCGGGGACGGCTACCAGCCGGAGACCCGCACCCCCACACCCTCGGCGGCTTTTTTGAAAAAAGCTGCGCAAAAAACATTTAACTAATTCAAAAGCCGCGGCAATACAGCGCAAATCCAAAGAAGCATCGATCAGATCTTAGTTTCCTTAATCCGATAGATCTTCTTCCAGCGCCAGCAGCGCCCACTCCCGATATTTCTGTTTCAGATCTTCGGGTGACTTTATCTTCATCTGAGAAGGGAACTGCATGATCCACCCCCAGAAGGTCGGACTGATCTGCACGTGTACAGTGGCGCAATATCGTTCTCCCGATCTTCGTATAAAGGTTTGTTCTCCAAACTCATTGTAAATAACGCCTATAAGCTTTTCGTCAAATTCAAGCGTTACCTTCCGAAGTACACCATCGTACATTTTGAACACTTGACGCGGATAGTCGGCCGCCTTATTCAGCGCGTCTTTTCCGTTGTCGGAGATCTCATCAGCAAGCACTAAAATGCCTTCTATCCTATCGATACGGAATATCTTTATGTGGTTTTTGTACTCTTCTTCCGCTCGATAACACAGTAAATAATAATTCCCGTCATCGCACACCATCGCCAGCGGTTCTTCCGTATACAGCCTGCGGTCATGCTTATATACACGCTCGCCGCGATCGTTGAGAAGAAAATACCGAAATGATACCTTTCTGCAATTCTCAATAGCCTTCTCAAGAACGTCCACTATCCTGTACACATCTTCGTTCGTATGCTTTACCGTATCAAAATGGACGGCATTTCGTTTTAAAAGCTCTCCTCGGCAGCTTCCTCCGAGATCGGCGATCTTGTTGATAAGCTCCTCGGTTTTTTTCTCGGTGACAAATTTCGCGCTGTGAACACAGTCCATAAGTATCTTGATCTCAGGCAGATCGAAATCTCTCTTTTGCACCCAATAGACCATTTCGTGCCCACGGCGGCGCTTACTGATCTCGTATCCATAGCTCTGCATCGTTTCAATATCGGCGTAGATCGTTCTGCGGTCTGCAGTGATCCCCAGTTCATTCAATGCAGCGATCAGCTCCTGCGTGCTTATCGGGTTCTGCTCGTCTGTTTTTCGGTGTAAGATCTCCCATATTTTCAGAAGTTTTATTTTTTGTACTTTGATATTTGTCATTTAAGTACCAACTCTCAACAGCATAATCAATTTATACAATATATTATAGCTCCGCGTCTATTATATGTCAAATATCAACAGTACAATAACGATGACTTCAAAAAATTTTTCGATGTTTTTTATATAAAAAACTATACCGATAAAAAAGCTTCTGCTGCCGACTCAATTTTGCATAACAAAAGCGGCCAAGATAGTTCTCAGCCGCTTTGTATATATTTATCTGATTTTTCGTGACAGCACATTACTCTATTGCTGAAGATCGTTTATTGCGTCCTGCAATATTTTCTCGGCGTCAAAGCCCTCGATATCCAGCATTTCCGCCATAACGAGCCTCGTGTGTTTTATGCCAAAGCATCTTTGCGCAATTGCTCTGATATAGTCGTAGCTGAAATCGGGGATATACTTTCCGCCCGACGTAGTCACATACACAAGCTCGTTTGCACTGCACATTCCCACCGGCATACCCTTTTCATCATATCGGGAGATTATCCCCACGGCGTAGATGTTTTCGATATACACCTTCAGCACAGACGGAAAAGAACCGTCCCAGAATGGCGCCGAGATCACTATCTTCTCGGCATTTGCAAACTGGTGCGCATAGTAAAACATCTCATCGGTCGTATCGCCTTGCGCAAGGAGCTTTGTGCGCTTTTCAAGCATTTTCCTCGACAAAGGCTTTATATCCTCATCGGGCAGATACAGCTCGGTATATTCCCCCATTTTGTCAAGCACTGCATGTGCAAGGCGGTCTGTTCTTGAATCGCCTCGAACGCAGCTATTAATATACAGTACCATTTTTATCGCCTTCCTCAGAAATATCATTAACTTAAAGCTTTAGCGCCGCCGTAAGCCGTCGAGGGTGCCTTGACGCAAACCCTGTGGGGCAAAAACTTGCCATTCCGCATAATACTTAAATGACAATAGGATCATAACCGCATATATTTCTCCGTATATTGACAACGAGCCTTTCTGTGCATGGCAGTCTGCACACAAACTTATTGTAAATAGCTTTTGCGGCACAAATGCGGTATATCGTTTCCCGCGACGAAGGGCGATGCCTCTTTTCTATTATTATAACATACTCTGTCAAACAAGACCACCGAACAGAATAGATCTTTTATGAACTATTTTTAAAATATCATTTAATTTTTTGTAAGTATCCGCAGCCCCTACTTATTGGAATAGATTGTTCTTATACCATTTGTCACAAGGTGGTATGCGTCATAAGTGAAATAGTGGATAATAATTTTTTTGCACTCTGTTTTTAAACTACCGCCGCAACAGAAAACAAAAAGAGCTTTCGTCTCCCTGTATTTAATGGAAACGAAAGCTCCTGTCTTATGCCGTGAGAGCCGTGTTGATCCTGCTGTTTTTTCCGACGAGTCCAACGCTGTAACGAAGTGTGTCGAGCGCGTCGCTTGATGTGATGCTGCTGTCGCCGTCAACGTCAGCGATTTTTTTCTGGTCATCGCTGAGGATCGCCGTGCCTACGCTGGCTCGGAGTATCTTCAATGCGTCATTTGCCGTGATCTGCTTGTCGCCGTCGACATCTCCAAAGAGCAATTCTTCATGCGGCAGTGCGTCGCCGTAAAACTCTGCTATACCCTTTTTCATCGCGTTCAGATCGTAGAAGCCTTTGTAATCCTTTTCATAGCCGGGAAGGAGAACGTCCGGTGACACGCCGTCGTCTGCGTCCTTGCCGCTTTCACGAAGGGTCATCGAATAGCCCGAGATGTTATAGCACGTTCCGTTTGGAAGCAGTCTTGAGGTTACGCAGCAGCTGCCGCCGCGTGTACGTTCGCCGAGAACGCATATACCGTGATCCTGAGCGAAGCAGCCAAATTCATTCGGGCAGGAGTAGGTATCGATGCAGCCCAGAACTGCGCATCTGAAATCGTACTTTACCTCGTTGTCCTTTTCGTCAAATTTGCCGTCAAGGTTTTTGTCGATCCTGCCGGTAAATCTTAAGAGTATGCCGGAGACACAATTCTTTTCTATATATGTTGCGCTCTCACTCATAAGTGAGATCATATATGCGCTGATTACAGGGTCTCCGCCGCCGTTCGAGGTAACGTCTACAATGAAATACTTCGCGCCCATTTCGGCAGCCAGATCCATTGCTTCCTTAAAGGGAGCCACTGCGTCTGTGCCGAAATAACCGAAATTGTAGAAGAACATATCGCCCGATCGGTACAGCGTCGAGTCGCGCCACTCCTTTACAAGCTCGAAATTATTGTAGGCGTTTGATCTTTCTATCATAAGGCAGTTCTGCTTTTCCTCTATCGCGAGATTTTCTTCATATTTCGCGATGATAGCGGCTGCATCTGCGTTATCGGTGTCGCCGAATACCTTCTTTGCCGCGGCTGCCGGCGTGGAAACTCCGTATTTGGCGAGACGCTGCTCGATGGAATAATCCAGATGCGTATGACCGCCGTCGTCGATATAGCCCTGAAGGAGCATAAGCCCGGTGCAGTACTCCTCGATGCTTTCGGAGAGAAGAAGCTCCTTTACGCGGGGCGTTACGGTATCGTATGTTTCGAGCGTCTTGTCAAAGCCGTCTTTGATTATACCTGCGGTGAGCTTTGCGTTTGAGGGCTTGCCGTAGAAATTATCCATCATAAAGCAGAGATCGTTGTAGCACATCTCGGCGTATTCCTTTGTGCGCTCGCTGCCAAATTTACCCTTAGCCCCCATCTGCCCCCTTAGGCTTACGCATTTAAACTTTCCGCTCTTGTAGGTTATCGAAAAGTCGGCATCGGAGAATATCTCGTTGAGCGCACAGAAGGGCATATACAAGCTGCCGTCCTCCTCGACAATGTCGAGATCGTACTTTGAAAGGTCAAGCTCAACGCTGCTGATGTCGCTGTAAAGCTCAAAACCGCTGCCGTCCTCAACAAAGGTATATGTCTGGAAATGCGGCGGGTTCTTTAAGTTGCTCTTAGTAAAGCCTTCGTAGCAATCAAACGACACGGTATCCTTCCCCGCATCGAGAGTCATGGAATATCCGCTGTTTTCAAATTTATAAACGCCGCTGCCGAGCGCGGAAGAGCTGTCGAGATCGTAGATCAGTCCGAGATATGACTCGACATTGACAAACGGTATCTCGGGAAGGTCGCTGCGGACAAGGCAATCCACTTCAAAAGCTTCTTCGGCGCTGTTCATAGGCTGAGTAACTACAGCCGTTTTTTCAAAGCTTATCTTCTCGCTTTCGGCGCTTGCGGTAAGCCCGAGCGGTATGCAGGACAGGATCAGCGACGCTGACATGATAACAGATAATCCCTTTTTCATGATGACACTCCTTATATTATTTGTATTTGGTCGGTAATCTGATTATATCGCGTCAATCTAAAGTTTATCTGAAGATATTGCTTTAATTTTTATTTTTTCGTATATTTTTTTCAAAGGGAGCGCACAGTATACCGATAATGCTCTTTGTGCGGCGAAGACTATCGTTAACAGTAAAGTCAGACGTACCTTGCCTGCGGGGTGCATACCCCATATGCACTAACTTATTTTTACGCTAATGACACATTTGGTTATGTCGATGAGTCGGTAAAGCCTCCCCTGTAGGAGTGCGGTCTGCCGGGGGCAGACGTTGTCGCGAGACAACAGCACCGACCGATGCGGCAGCGGAGACGGTGGCACGCCGTAGGCGTGACGGAGAGGTTATAAGGCGGAGTTTTGACTTATTATAAAACCCCTCCGCCTCACTTCGTTCGGCACCTCCCCTAAAGGGGAGGCAATAATAGCCATAACTTCGAGAATAATTAATCGAGTATTTGTGTTTAATAACGTTCTCTGACTAAGTTAGTGCATATGGGTGCATACCCGCCGCCAAAAAGTGTGCCAAAGCAAAAAAATGATCCCGAAAAAACGCACATCAATGCGCTTTTCGGGATTTTGGCTGCAATTAGGTATTGGTCGTGACAGTTAGCTTACAGTTTGTCCCTTTTTGCTATCTTACACTATATGTCTTACCTATTTCGGAGTTGGACGATAAACCTACGCTATAGCGAAGAATAGCCAACGCATCGGCAGATGTTACTTCTCTGTCTCCGTCAATATCGCCGATCATGATTTGCTTTGCCGGCTTTTCTTCTCCACATACTGTGCAGACTCCGTTTACATAATTATGGGCTGTCTTCGGAAGCTTAGTCTGCTTTTTCAGTATCTCTCCACAAACCGAACATCTTTCTCCGGCAGTCAGACCCTCCTGCGTGCAGGTTGCCGCCTTTCCGGGTATCTTTTCGGGCGTATGCACATGAGCAAGCTTTGGTATCGTCTTCTGGGCTTCGAGTATCTCCCCGCAAACCGAGCACCTTTTACCATTTGTCAAGCCTGTTTTCGTCTCTGTTGCCGCTCTGCCGGGTATTGTTTCGGGAATATGAGCTGCTTTGGGAATTAGTTCACCATATTTAAGGATCTTGCCACATTCGGTACAATACTCGATCTCAGTGAAACCATAATCCGTACATGTCGGTTCGTCTCTCGGAATCGTTTTGATTGTATGAGGATAGTGAAACGGGTTGTAATCTCCAAGATCCACGAAAAATTCAGGACCAAATTTCTTAACAGTAAAAACATATGCGTTCGAGTCTGTGCCGTGTCCCGCTATTTTGGGAACTTCGGAAGGAGTTACATTATCGTATGTAGTTCCGAACATAGATGAAGAAATTGTCGGATTACCGAAAATCCCGACAGAATACGAGTCGCCGTTCTTCGTGTGAGCTTGGTTTGAAAACTTTGTTTCCGCAAACGCATCGTTTTGTATTTCCGTTACGCAGCTTGGAATATCTATCGAGCGTAAGCCGGTGTTTTTAAAGCATGACAGTGGAATCGTAAACGAGTTTATCGATTCGGCAAACTGCACATCGGTCAGATTAACGCAGTCCTCAAACGTATTCTCACCTAGAAATTTCAACGAACAAAGCCCTTTGTTGCTTCCTATTTCAAAAGTCTCAAAACAAATACTTTTAAGAGAGGAGCAGCCTTTAAAAGCCGCACTTTCTCCTGGCTGATAATTAAAATAAGAACCTATATTTTTCAGAGTCGCCGGAAAACTAAGCTCTACTAAACTTTCACAACCCTCAAAACATCTTAATCCAATTTCTTCCAAGTTTTTTGGGAAAATGATTTTTTCAAGTGAACTGCACCCTGTAAAAGCACTATATGACAAGCTTGTTAACTTACATTGACTAAGATCAATACTTTTCAATGCAACACAGCCACTAAAGGTACTACTTCCTATTCCTTTCAGGCTTTCCGGAAGCTTATCAGTATCTCCCATGCCTATTCGCTTCAAACGCTCACATCCTGCAAAAGCTCCTCCTCGCCTGTCTCCAAAACCATCCCGCCACCTCGAGATAACCTCTAAAACCGAGTCTTCCTCCAGTTCCACCTCCTCAAGATGTACATTATTACTAAAAGCTGTAACCTCAATCTCAGTAACAGTATTTGGAATAACAACCTTGGTAAATGAATAAGAATCCCCGGAAAACACACCATATCCTATGACTGTAACCTTATACCCGTCAGTTCCGGTCGGCAGATAAAGAATATGATCTGTATTATACTCGGGGTGAGCAAGCGCGTACAGCTCCTCGTCAAATCCCTTTATGGTAATATCATAGCCCGAATAAAATACATTCCAGCAATTCTCGATACCTCCCGACTGCAGGGTCTGCACTGCCGCCCCCGACGGAGAAAAGTCCAATGCTTTTTTCTTTTCGCCGCCGGCGTTTGCGTTGATGCACATTCCCGTGCCGGCAATTACCGCGCTTAAAAATACAGCCAAAAATTTTTTGATCATTTTTCTCAACCTTTCTTTAGATTTAATTGTTGTATTTTTTGAAAACAATATCTGAACTGCCGTCAACACCGTCGTCATACCACAGCATCTCACCGTTATCATTTATCTTTAAATAACCGGATAAATTATATCTCAACGGGTAATGTCCAACCCATTCTTGTCTTGACTTTTCATAGATAGCTTTAAGTTCAATGCCATCGTTATAAGTCAAAATCCCCTGATAAGGATCATAATCTGCAAAAAATGACCACATAAGGCCGTCATACGCACTTGATGACCAGATGATCTTCACTAAATATTGACCGTTTTTCTTCTTGGTTATTTTTGCTGTCGGTCTGAAGCTGTACCAAAATCCACGGAAATCGTCACCGCCCGACATATCAGGTTCAGCCTGAGTATTGCTCGGCTGCGGCTCTTCGGCGGGTGTGTAGTCCTGCTGCGGCTGCTCCTCATATGTTTCGTAGGTAATTATCTCCTGCTCTGGCTGCTTGCCGTTTGAGATAATAAATGTTATGCGTGAGCCTTTGGGCGCGTCGGTTCCCGCTTCCGGCTCCTGCGAAATTACCTGCCCATATGGTACAGTATCATTAAACTGATAATTACCCGTATAATAAATACCCATGGAATCAAGAGTCTGCGTTGCGGCAGTTACGTCCATTCCAACGATATTCGGCATCTTCTGCGTTGTGTCTGCGGGTGCTTGACTCGGAGTCTGACTTTCTGCTTTGCTTTCCGTTTTGCTCTCGGACTTGCTTTCTCCTGTACTTTCCGTTTTGCTTTCCGATTTGCTTACGGTATCTTTTTTCTCTCCGCATACGATCAGCTTTACCGTCATACCCGATTCGATCGGCGAACCCTCGCTTGGTGTTTGAGAGATAACTCGCTTTTTTTCGACATTTTCAACGTATTCATATGTGATCTCATATTGAACCCCGCAGTCATCGAGTATATCGCATGCCTCCCCGACCCATTTGCCGGTAACATTCGGCAATGCCTCATTGTTATCCTCTTGTTTAGACTGAGTATCGTCTTCTGATAAACTTACAACGGATCTATTATCCGGTATCTTGGTCTCAGTTTCCGGAACTGTTTGAGCGGCGCAGCCCGAAAACGCAAGCTGAAGCGCACACATCAAAGCCGGAACCCCTCTCAGTAAATACCCTGAACGTTTTTTCATCAATATCACTCCCCTTTGTCCAAAGTGTATTATTTATTACGTTAATGATATCACTTTTTGCGTATTATGTCAATATATAGAGCATTATTATGGTTTATAAGTCGTTTCGCCTCTTCCAAAACTTAAAGTAATAATTAAAACGTTCTAAAGCTAAGATGAAAATAATAACCGAACGTGAAAAGATATCGTACCGCATCGGCGCTTTCCTGCTAGATACACCCGGCATACCTTGGCAGACCGGATCGAGTCGAGAAATACCCGACCATTGACACGCTATACAAGATCCCGCTCTTTGAGCGTCCCAGCGTGACCGCCGAGATCAACCCGACGCATAAAGCTGCGGTCGATCGTATAGAAAACGCTATTTACAGCCCGTCCACAGTGTTTACGGTTTTGATTATTTTCAGTTTTTTGATATAATTTAGTTTATTATGCCAACTTGCTATATATTTTCCCGTATGTTATAATTGCATTATGGTGGATATCTCCATAAAAATACAAGAAAGGAAAAAACTATGAAGAAAAAATTAATATGTATCGCACTTGCGGCGTCAATGCTAATGGCAGCTCCGATTATGCCGATCACTGCAAGCGCCGCCGACAACGTTCCATTAGCCGCGTCGGGGCAAACCGCGGAACTGTCAAATACATCGACATGCTCAAGCACGATCACCCTCGGCGATACGATCAACATTTCCGGTAAAGCTACGGGCGGTACTGCACCGTATACTTATGAGTACTACTTCAAACCCGGCGCGGCAGTTCCGTACAACGTAAAGGTAGTTGTTACCGATTCCAAAGGCAAGACTGCCACAAAGACATTCAATGTTGCGGTCAATGCAGCGCTTTCGAACACATCAACATGCTCAAGCACGATCACGCTCGGCGATACGATCAACATTTCGGGTAAGGCAACGGGCGGTACTGCACCGTATACTTATGAGTACTACTTCAAGCAGGCTTCACAGACTGCATGGTCAAAGAAAAGCGTATCGAACACGACCACCTCGACTACCGTTAAACCAGGCGCGGCAGTTCCGTACAACGTAAAGGTTGTTGTAAAGGACTCGGCGGGCAAGTCCGTTGAAAAGACATTCAACGTTTCGGTCAATGCGGCACTTGCGAACACATCGACATGCTCAAGCACGATCACACTCGGCGATACGATCAACATTTCGGGTAAGGCAACGGGCGGTACAGCACCGTACAAATATGAGTACTACTTCAAGCAGGCTTCACAGTCCGAATGGACACAGAAGAGTGTTTCAAACACAACTACTTCGACTACCGTTAAACCCGGCGCGGCTGTTCCGTACAATGTAAAAGTTGTTGTTACCGATTCGAAAGGCAAGACTGCCACAAAGACATTCAATGTTGCGGTCAATGCGGCGCTTGCGAATACCTCGACATGCTCAAGCACGATCACGCTCGGCGATACGATCAACATTTCCGGTAAGGCAACGGGCGGTACGGCACCGTACAAATACACTTATTACTATAAGAAAGCTGCAAGTGATGACTGGACGCTCAAGTCTGTAAGTGCCACGACCACTTCGACAACTGTTAGCCCCGAAGTTACAGGTGCGTACAACGTGAAAGTTGTTGTAACAGACTCTGCGGGCAAGACAGCGGAGAAGACATTCGATGTTACGGTCATTGAGGCACTTGATAATATGTCGGCATGCTCAAGCATTATCGCAGTTGACGATACGATCAACATTTCCGGCGCAGCTTCCGGCGGTACAGCTCCGTACAAATATTCGTACTACTACAAGAAAGCTTCGGAGAGCAGTTGGACAACCAAGCTTTCTAACACCACTGCCACCTCAACGACTGTTACTCCCGCTGCGGCAGTTCCGTACAATGTAAAGGTAGTAGTTATTGATTCCGCAGGCAGGACAGAGGAGAAGATATTCGATGTTACCGTAAACGCGGCACTTTCGAACACATCAACGTGCTCGAGTACGATCACCCTCGGCGATTCGATCAACATTTCGGGTAAGGCAACGGGCGGTACGGCTCCGTACAAATATTCGTACTACTACAAGAAAGCTTCGGAGAGCAGTTGGGCAACCAAGCTTTCGAACACCACAGAAACTACAACATCTTTTGAACCGGAAGAAGCAGGTACGTATAATGTAAAAGTAGTTGTAACTGATTCCAGAGGAAGACATTCGATGTTACGGTCATTGAGGCGCTTGATAATATGTCGGCATGCTCAAGCACGATCACACTCGGCGATACGATCAACATTTCCGGCGCAGCTTCCGGCGGTACAGCTCCGTACAAGTATTCTTATTACTACAAGAAAGCTTCCGAAAGCAGTTGGACAACCAAGCTTTCGAACACCACAGAAACTACAACATCTTTTGAACCGGAAGAAGCAGGTACGTATAATGTAAAAGTAGTTGTAACTGATTCCAGAGGAATGAGGTTCTTGATGACGGTACTATCTCAATAACCAAATACACCGGAAGTGATACCGAGGTTACTATTCCTTCAAAAATCAATGGTAAACCGGTGACTTGTATTGACACTCGAGCTTTCTACAACTGTACAAGCCTGACAAGCGTAACTATTCCAAATTCTGTGACTTATATTTGGAGTGGTGCTTTCTGCAATTGTGAAAGCCTTACAAGCGTAACGATTCCT